>JAZAJX010000140.1:0-14792 GCA_036230225.1 Pseudomonadota bacterium
TAGCTTGTAGCTTGTAGCTTGTAGCTTGTAGCTTGTAGCTTGTAGCTTGTAGCTTGTAGCTTGTAGCTTGTAGCTTGTAGCTTGTAGCTTGTAGCTTGTAGCTTGTAGCTTGTAGCTTGTAGCTATATCTGGAGCAGTTATGCCAACCGCCCTGATCCCCATTGCCGATGGCAGCGAAGACATTGAAACCGTCACCCTCATTGATGTGCTGCGACGGGCTGGCGTTGACGTGACAGTCGCCAGTGTCACCGGCCAGCCGCAGATCGTTGCCTCCCGACAGACCCGCATTGAAGCGGATGCACTGATTGAAGATGTCATGGGGGAAGACTTCGATCTGATCGCCCTCCCCGGCGGCATGCCCGGCGCCCAGGCCCTGGCAGACAGCGGCAGGCTCATTGAGAAACTCTGCGAGCAGCGTGACGGCGGGCGCCTCTACGGGGCCATCTGCGCCGCTCCCGCCATTGCCCTGGCCCCCCATGGTCTGCTTGACGGCGTTGCCGCCACCGGCCACCCGGCGTTCACCGACGCCCTACCTGTCCAGTCCCGGATCGAAGAACGCGTGGTCCGTGATGGCCAATGCCTGACCAGCCGTGGCCCCGGCACCGCGCTGGAATTTGCCCTGGTGCTGGTGGAAGCCCTTTGCGGGAAGGAAACGCGCGATGCGGTGGCAGCTCCCATGGTGTTGTAAGCAGCCGATCGCCAGGTTCTCTTATCAAGATGCCAATTTGGCACAATTTGCCATCACTCAATGGCATAATTCTGCTAGCCTGACGGCCTTCAATCACAACCAGTCAGAACAACAATGAGCGAACCCCGGGATACTTCCTCGATCAGTTTTACGGCCCTGTACACCGGTCACGTCTGGACGCGGGATGGCCTGTCGGCCCCGTTCTTCCGCACCAAAGGCGGCGCCTTTTTGTACGGCGCATTAGCGCCTTTCGAATACGTAGGCCGGCATATCGTTGGCGGCAATATCCGCACTTTCCTGCTGCAACGGCACCATCTGATCGATCACCGTCTGCACCAATTGATCGAGGGCGGCGTCACCCAGGTGGTGGAGATTGCCTGCGGCCTGTCTCCCCGAGGTCACCGCTTCTGCCAGCAGTACCCGCAGCTCACCTACATTGAAACCGACCTGCCGGACATGGCCCGCCGCAAGGAACAATTGCTGGAAGAGCACAACGTCCTCAACCAGCGCCACCGGGTGCAACCGATCAATATTTTTGCCGAGGACGGTGAACTGAGCCTCGACCATGTGCTGGGCCAACTGGACAAGAGCCAACCCGTTGTGGTCATCACCGAGGGGCTGGTGAACTACTTCCCGTTGACGGTGATCTCCGACTTCTGGCGCAAACTGGCCAGGGCGCTGACCGCCTTCCCCTGCGGCACTTACCTGACGGACAACTACCCGCTGTACCGTGGCATGCCCTTCTATCGCACTCTGAAAGTGTTGGGTGGCATGCTGGGCACCGTATCACGCAGCCAGGTCGGCTTTCATTTTCATTCTGACATGGAAGCCGTGGACCACTTCCACGCGCTGGGCTTTCCCCGCCTGACCATCCACAACCCGGCAGACTACTACGGCAAACTCCCGATCCCGAAGACGCGGGGTAATCCGATGGTTCGGATCCTGGAAGGGACCGTGGGGAAGAATTAATAGTTAATAATGAATAATTAATAACTCGCTCCTAATTCTTGCCTGGATGAAACAAAGAAGCCGCGCCCAGAGACTGGGTGCGGCTTCTTTTTTGGGTCTGATTTTTTTAGTTATTAATTATTCATTATTAACTATTAATGGCTTCTTTCATCCATAAATCCGATGCACATTCCCTTCACTGTCCTGGCGCAGAAAATACTCACTGTTTTTCAGCAGCTCGGTGAAGCGCTCTGCCGCCTGGATATTGCCGTGCTTGAACAGGCAGCGCAGGTAGCCCGCATCGTCATAATCGAACACCAGAAGTTCCAGTTTCAGTTCCGGACTTTCCATGGTCAGAGTGCAATCCCGCGCATGGTCAGCGATGGAGAAACCCGGCTCGCTCAGCTTGATGAGACAACCGAAGAAATTGATGTCCACCACGGTCACCGGCTTGTTGAAGCGGAAACGATCACCCACCCGGGATTCGCTGGTGACATGGCCGTGATTATTGCAGGGCACCAGACGTTCCGCCCGGCGGCGTTCGATACGGCTGTACTCACCCTTGCGGAAGCGGCGAATACCCGAGACCGTTTCCAGTGACTCGCCACGCAGGAAGGTGGAAAACAGGTCCAGGGAGACTTCCCGTTTTTCCAGCTGGGGCAAATGGTCGGCGCCCCGGATCAGGGTGAATTGGGCATTGGGGCACTTGTCCGCGAAGGAGGCGTTTTCCCACGGCAGCGTGAAGCTGTCGAACTCTCCGGTCGTCACCAGCGTGTCGCAGTCCGGATAGCCCAACAGGCCTTCCACTGACAGCAAACGACGACCATTGATCTTGTAGCGTTCCCGCTCGTTGTCGGAAAGCTGTTTCATCTGCCGGTAGAACAACTTGCGGGCGGTGGGCGTAATGCCGGTTTCCTTGAGCTTGTCGTAGTTGACCAGATACAACACCACCGCCTGACTGAATTCATCCATGCGTCCCTGGTCCAGTACCCGCACGGACTCTTCCACCAGCATCCGCCAGCTCTTGCGCGGGCGGGTCACGATACCCGCCACGATCAGCTTGTCGGTGGCCTGCGGGTATTTGTAGGCAAAGGTGCTGGCGATGGCCGACCCCAGCGAGAGTCCCATCAAATGCACTTTGTCCAGCTCGGACTGCAGGGAAAACTCATAGAGCAGGTCCGCCAGATCCTCCATGCTCAAGTCTGGCGCGATCTGGGTGTTGTTACCCAGCGACGGCAAATCCACCAGTACGACCGGAAAATCCTGATAAATCCGTTCCACGCAGTACTTGTAGGAAGTGAAATTCTGAAAGGCACCACCGACCACCAGCAAGGGCGGCTTGTGAGCATTATCGGGGTGCGAGAACGCCAGGTAGTCAATGCGCCACCGACCAACCCAGAGTTGCAGTGGGGCGGCCTTGATGGCGGAGCGGGTATATTCCTGATAGCGAATGCCCATAGTGTCTGGCTCCGATCGTGGTTGTTCTTGTTGTATCGGCCCCCCACAAACGGCAGCATGGGTCAGCCATTTACGCCACACAAACGGTACACTCGTACCACAAAATCAACAGTTTAGGTCTACTTGTGTAGCAAAGGTTTTCAATTCTTCACCATTTGTGTGCAAGCGTAAAGGACCAGTTGTCGCTATAATGCCGCTCTTGACCACTTTCAGTTTTGGGAATTATGGAGATCCAGCAATACATGCAACGCCTGGGTGAACAGGCTCGTCAGGCGTCCCGCGCCATGGCCCGGGCCAGCTCCGGTGACAAGGACAAGGCGCTGGCCGCGATCGCCAGCGCCCTGCGCAGCCATCGCAGCGCGATCCTGCAAGCCAACCAGCAAGATCTGGACAATGGCCGCAACAATGGCCTGGATGCGGCTCTGCTCGACCGCCTGGAACTGACCCCGGCCCGCTTCGACGGCATGGTGGAAGGCCTGGAACAGATCATCGGCCTGGCCGACCCGGTGGGGGTGATTACGGATCTGGCCTACCGCCCATCCGGCATTCAGGTAGGCAAGATGCGTGTCCCGCTGGGAGTGATCGGTATCATCTACGAATCCCGCCCCAATGTGACCATTGATGCAGCCGCCCTGTGCCTGAAATCCGGCAATGCTGCCATCCTCCGGGGAGGCTCAGAAGCCATCAATGCCAACCAGGCCATCGCCGAATGCATCCGGGTCGGACTGCGCGACGCGGGCCTCCCTGACACGGCAGTCCAGGTGGTGGAAACCACTGACCGGGCCGCCGTTGGCGAGCTGATCACCCACCCGGAATATGTGGATGTGATCGTACCGCGCGGAGGCAAGGGGCTGATTGAACGGATCAGCAATGAGGCGCGGGTACCGGTGATCAAGCACCTGGACGGTAACTGCCACACCTATATTGATGACCAGGCGGACATCGCCAAGGCCATCAGCGTGGCCTACAACGCCAAGACCCAGCGCTACGGCACCTGCAACACCACTGAAACCCTGGTCGTGGCCAATGCCATTGCCCAACAGGTTCTGCCCGAACTCGCCGCCAAATACCGCGAGGCCGGGGTGGAACTGCGTGGTTGCGAGCAGGCACGCAGCATTGTCGATAGCATCCAGGAGGCCTCTGAAAGCGACTGGGGCGAGGAATATCTGGCCCCCATCCTGGCGGTGAAAATCGTCAAGGACCTGGATGAGGCCATCGCGCATATCAACCGCTACAGCTCCGGCCATACCGAAGCCATCATCACCGAAAACTACACCCGGGCCCGGCAGTTCCTCACCGAGGTGGATTCCAGCTCGGTGATGGTGAATGCCTCTACCCGCTTCGCGGACGGCTTCGAGTACGGCCTGGGCGCGGAAATCGGCATTTCCACGGACAAGATCCATGCCCGCGGCCCGGTGGGCCTGGAAGGTCTGACCAGCCAGAAGTGGGTGGTGCTGGGCGACGGCCACATCCGCCAATAGTGGGCGCCACGTCTGACACCACACCGCTGGTACTGTTCGGCGGCACCTTTGACCCGGTTCACCGGGCCCACATCAGTGCGGCCCGGGCCGTGTCCCGGGTGTTGGGCGACGCCCCTGTCCACTTGCTGCCCAATGCGGTGCCCCCTCACCGGCCACAGCCCCTGGCGAACGGCGAACAGCGACTGGCCATGCTGAAGCTGGCCTGTAAAGGCCACCCCTGCCTGATTCCGGACGACTGGGAATTGCGCCAGAACGGCCCGAGCTACAGCCTGCTGACGCTGGAACACTACCGGGGCGCTATCGGCCAACGCCCACTGGTGTTCGTGATCGGGGCCGACAGTTTTGCCAACCTGCACCAATGGCACCGCTGGCAGGATTATGCAGCACTGTGTCACCTGGCCGTCGTCCCCCGTCCGGACAGCCCACTGGCAGCCGATAGCGTACTCGGCACCTTCCCGGAAGCCGATGCTGACAGTCTTTGCCGACAGCCTGCCGGCCTGAGGTTGATGCTGAAACGGCCATTTCTGGATGTGTCCGCCACCGCCATTCGTCAGGCGCTGGAAACCAAAGGGCACTGCCCGGCCCTCGAACCCGAGGTTGTGGCCCATATTCATCGCCACCATCTGTATAATGTGGCAAAAACCTCTTTTCCCGAATCCGACACGAGGCCCCATGAGCGCTGACACCCCGCTACTGCAACTGGTTATTGACGCCCTGGAAGAAGTCAAAGCCCAGAACATCACCCAGCTGGACGTGCGTGAGGTCACCAGTGTGGCCGACAACATGGTCATCGCCAGCGGCACCTCCAATCGCCATGTAAAGGCGTTGGCGGACAATGTGGTGGAAGCTGCCAAGAATGCAGGACACGACCCGCTGGGAACCGAAGGGCAGGACACGGGCGAATGGATCCTGGTGGATCTGGGCGATGTGATCGTGCACTTGATGCTACCCGCCACCCGCGAGTTTTATGATCTGGAGCGTCTGTGGCGTAACCCGCAACACCATCCGGACCGCGAACCCAGCGAATAATGCGCATTTTCCTGTTGGCGGTTGGCACCCGCATGCCGGGCTGGGTCGGTGACGGCTTTGCCGAATACCAGAAACGCATGCCACCGGACATGCGCATGGAACTGGAAGAAATTCCTCTGCCCAAACGCGGCAAGGGTGACAGCGCCAGTCAGATTCGCAGCGAAGCCGACGCCATCCGCAAGCGTCTGGACAAGTACCCCGGCGCCAAGATCGTGGCGCTGGAAGTCAAGGGGCGGGCGCTGGACACCCACTCCCTCAGCCGTAAACTGGGTGAATTGAAAGACTTGGGCCAGGATCTGGTCCTTCTGGTAGGGGGGCCAGACGGCTTGTGCCCACAATTATCCGCCAGCGCCCACGAACGGTGGAGCCTGTCGAACCTGACCCTGCCGCACCCCCTGGTGCGGGTCCTGCTGGCGGAACAACTCTACCGGGGCTGGACGCTGCTCACCGGGCACCCCTATCATCGCTGACCCTTGCCCCCGGACTCTGACGCCACCATGCGCCGACCATTAACCCTGAAAGACCATCACCACGAGCAGCGCATCTTCAGCGTGCGCCTCATCGTGGCCGTCTTGCTGGTGTTATTGCTGACACTGATCCTGGTCAGCCGCATGATCTGGCTGCAGGTGATCCAGCACAGTCGCTATACCACCCTGAGTGACAACAACCGGGTACAGACCATCGCCGTGTCGCCACCTCGCGGCCTGATTACAGACCGCGACGGCGTGATCCTGGCGGAAAACCGGCCAGACTTTTCTCTGGAAATTATCATCGAGCAGGCCGGCGACCTGGATCAGTTGGTCACCGAACTGGGCAAACTGATTGCCCTGGATGACGGCGATCTGGAACGGTTCGAGAAACGCCGTCGTACCGCCCGACGCCCCTGGGAGCCGGTTCCCCTGCGCGGCCGGCTCAGCGAGGAAGAAATTGCCCGACTGGTGGTCAACCAGCATCGTCTCCCCGGCACCCGCATTTCCGCAGACCCCATTCGTCATTACCCCCACGGCATTCTGTTCTCCCACGTGCTTGGCTATGTGAACCGCATCAATGCCCAGGACCTGGAGGCCATGACACTGGATGAACAACGGGACTATGCCGGAACCCACTTCTATGGCCGATCCGGCATTGAGCGCTTTTACGAGGACAGGCTTCATGGTCAGGTGGGTTTCCGGCAGGTGGAAACCAATGCCCGGGGCCGAATTCTTCGTGTGCTTGAAGAGCAGCCCCCCGTTCCCGGCGAT
This sequence comes from Pseudomonadota bacterium, assembly GCA_036230225.1. Lineage (GTDB taxonomy): Bacteria > Pseudomonadota > Gammaproteobacteria > Pseudomonadales > Alcanivoracaceae > Alcanivorax. Next base: position 6,846 of record JAZAJX010000140.1, read on the forward strand.
GATCTGCGCTTGCGTCTGTCCATGCGTGTCCAGCAGGCCGCCTACGATGCCCTGGGTGAACGGCGCGGGGCCGTCGTTGCCATTGACCCCCGTGATGGCAGCGTACTGGCGTTTGTCAGCCGTCCCGGCTTCAACCCCAACCTGTTCGTGACCGGCATCTCCCACAAGGACTATTCCGCCTACCAACGCGATCATGACAACCCCCTGTTCAACCGGGCCCTGCAGGGTCGCTACCCCCCGGGCTCCACCATCAAGCCCATGTACGGGCTCGCAGGCCTCGACGCCGGCGTCACCACCTGGCAACGCACCATCTCCGACCCGGGTTACTATCAGCTGGACAATGACCCCCATCGCTACCGGGACTGGAAACGCTGGGGCCATGGCCGTGTGGATCTGCTCAAAGCGGTGGAACAGTCGTGTGATACCTATTTCTATGACCTGGGATTCAAGCTCGGCATCGCCCGCATGCACGATTACATGAACGAGTTCTCTCTCGGGCAACCCACCGGCATCGACCTGTACAACGAATCCCGCGGCATCATGCCGTCCAAGGAGTGGAAGCGGGCCTACCGGAATCGCCCCTGGTTCCATGGGGATACCATCAACGCCAGCATCGGTCAGGGCTTTGTTCTGGCCACGCCCCTGCAGCTGGCGACTGCCACGGCAATCACGGCCGCCCACGGCAAGCAGGTCATTCCCACGCTGGGCGGCGAACGCCAGCCCGTGGAGCGCACCGACATCCGGCTGCAGGACGAGAGCAACTGGGAAAAAATGACCGATGCCATGGTCGCGGTGACCGGCCCACGGGGGACCGCCCGAATCATGGCCGTGGACGCCCCGTATTCGATTGCCGCCAAGTCCGGCACCGCCCAGGTATTTTCTGTGGGCCAGGACGAAACCTATAACGAGGAAGAACTGGCGGAACGGATGCTCGACCATGCCTTGATGGTCTCTTTTGCCCCTGCCAGGGAACCGGCCATTGCCGTGGCTGTCCTGGTGGAAAACGGCCGCCACGGTGGCTCCACCGCCGGTCCGGTCGCTCGCCAGGTGATGGATGCCTGGTTACTGGATGACAATGGAGAGCTGAAGGTTCCCCCGGTGTTTGATGCCCCTGACGAGGTGAGCCAATGAGCCAGCGCGAATTCATTCGCCAGATGCCCGGCCAGACCGGCGCTGCACTGTCGCCCGGACTGGCCATGCGACTGCATCTGGATGCCCCGCTTCTGGCCGGACTGTTGTTACTCATGTTTGGCGGCCTGGCGGTACTTTACAGTGCCGGCGGCGAAAGCCTGGATATCCTCCTGCGTCAGTGCATCCGCTTTGGCGCAGGCCTCACCGCGCTGTTCGTCCTCGCCCAGATTCCTCCGCGCAGCTACCGGTTCTGGGCCCCCTTTATCTATACCGGCAGCCTGGTATTGCTGATTCTGGTCCTGGTCGCCGGCACCGAAGCCAAGGGCGCCCAACGATGGTTGAGCATCCCCGGTGTCGGCCGCTTTCAGCCTTCCGAGGCCATGAAACTGGCCGTACCCGCGATGATGGCCTGGTACTTCAGTGAGCGAACGCTCCCTCCCAAGCTTGTCGACGTGCTGGTGGCACTGGTGTTGCTGGGACTACCCGCCGCCCTGATTGGGCTCCAGCCCGACCTGGGCACCGCCATTCTGATCGCCGCCAGCGGTCTGGTGGTGTTGTTTATGGCCGGGCTTTCCTGGCGACTGATTGCCGTAGCTATCATCCTGGTGGTGACCGCCGCCCCACTGATGTACTTCTTTGTCATGCACGACTACCAGCGCAACCGGGTTGATACCTTCCTCAACCCGGAAGCCGACCCCCGCGGCACCGGCTGGAACATTATCCAGTCCAAGACGGCCATCGGTTCCGGCGGCGTGGATGGCAAAGGCTGGCTGGACGGCACCCAGTCACGCCTGGATTTCCTCCCGGAATCCTCCACGGATTTCATTCTCGCAGTGCTCAGCGAAGAGTTCGGCCTGGTGGGAGTCAGCGTCCTGCTGATGATGTATCTGGTCATCGTCGGGCGGGGATTCTTTATCAGCTGGCAGGCCCAGGAAACATTTTCCCGCCTGCTTGCGTCCAGTCTGACAATGACATTTTTTATTTATGTTTTTGTGAATATCGGCATGGTGTCCGGACTCTTGCCAGTGGTGGGGGTACCGTTGCCCCTGATCAGCTATGGCGGCACGTCCATTGTGACGCTGCTGGCCAGCTTCGGCATGTTGATGTCGATCCACACCCATCGACGGTTGATGAGCTACTAAGCGAGTTACGCGTTGCGAAGATCGAAAACCCGAAAAAGAGGGTTTTGCACTTCGCTCCTCGCAACACGTCATTCGCTGCGCGCTTTTTCATTCAGCCGGGCACCAAACCGCTTCAACATGGTCTATGGGAATAACGAGAACAGGAGATTCCCCTTTGCGTCGTTCCAACACTGGCCTGCTGGCCGCCGTACTCTCATGCCTGTCCCTGCCGGCTCTGGCCGAGCACACCTGCCCGGAAAACAGCGATTACCTGCAGCGGGATCTGGCCAAATCCATGATCGCCGAACTGAGCAAAGACGGACTGGATGAAGCCCGCATCCGTGCCGTACTGGGCACCGCGGAATGCCAACCCAAGATTCTCGAGTCCATCGCTCGACCCGCTGAGAAAACCCATACCTGGGCCACGTACCAGAAAATTTTCCTCCAGGAGAGTCGGGTCCAGAAAGCCGTTGAATTTGCCCGTGAACACGCCGACACCCTGGCCCGTGCAGAACAGACCTATGGTGTCCCCCGGGAAATTATCCTCGCCATTATCGGCGTGGAAACCCGTTACGGGCAGCATATGGGCACCTACCGGGTAGTGGACGCCCTGGCCACGCTGGGCTTTGATTACCCCCCCCGGGCCAGCTTCTTCCGCAAACAGCTCAAGGCCCTGTTCCAGCTGGAGCAGCAAGCGCACATCGACGCTGAAACCATTACCGGTTCCTATGCCGGCGCCATGGGCTATGGTCAGTTCATCCCCACCAGCTACCAGGCCTATGCCGTGGATTTCGATAACGACGGGGTGACCGACCTTGTCAACAACCCGGTGGATGCCATCGGCTCAGTGGCCAATTATTTCCACGAACACCGCTGGCAGCCCGGCCTACCGGTGGCTGCCCGCGCCCGTGTCGAGACAAACGGCTACCGTCCCCTGGCCGAGAAAGGGTATAAGCCCAGCTTCACGCTGGGCCAGGCCAGCCAGGCCGGTGTCACGCCGATCAGCTGTCAGGGCAGCGGCGTGATCAGTGAATACTGCTTCGATCTGCCCGCCGATACCCGTGCCGCGCTGCTGGACCTGGAGGGCGTGCGTGGCACGGAGTTCTGGCTGGCCACCGACAATTTTTATGTGATTACACGCTACAACCACAGTCGCCTGTACGCCATGGCCGTGCTACAACTGTCCAGAGACATCGCGGCAGCACTGGAGAGTGAGCAATGAAACGCCTGGCTGCGGTCACACTGGCGACCACTTTCCTCGGGGCCTGCGCCACCGCACCGGGACCGTCCGGCACCTCGGTCAATAACGGCGCCCCCGGGTCCGACCGTTACAGCATGGATCAGGACACCCCTCCCCAGGAGCGGCGTGACGTCTCACAACTGGCCGAGCCTGTCCCCAGGGAAGAACCCCGCAGCCGTTACGGCAACCCGGACACTTACAGCGTCTGGGGCAAGACCTATAGCGTGCTGCCCAGTGCCGAGGGCTACACGGCGGAAGGCCAGGCCTCCTGGTATGGCCAGAAATTCCACGGCCACCGCACGTCCAGCGGCGAACCCTTTGATATGTACCAGTTCACCGCTGCCCATCGCAGCCTGCCATTGCCCACCTATGCCCGGGTGACCAATCTGGATAACGGCAAAAGTCTGGTGGTACGGGTGAATGACCGGGGTCCTTTCCACGAAAACCGGATTATTGATCTGTCCTGGGCCGCCGCCGTACGACTCGGCATCGAGCAAGCCGGCACCGGCCGGGTCAGAGTCGAAGCCATCAGTGCAACCCCGGCCCCCGATGTGCCGGCCAGCAAGGTCCCAACCGCCGTGCGCGCCGCCGTGGACAGTCCCCCGCCCAACACCGCGACTCCGGCCAGGTTGTATCTGCAGGCCGGCGCGTTTCAGGATCGTGGTACCGCCGAACGCATGCAGCAGACGCTGCTGGAACAGCTGGACCTGGGCAGTGAGATCCGTTCCAGCGACAATCTGCATCGGGTCTGGGTGGGGCCCTATGGCGACGACCAGCAACGCCAGCAGGTCCGCCAGATGATGGCAGATGCCGGGTTCGAACGGCCCGTGCCGGTGACACCCTGAGGTCACCTCTCCCGAACCGGCGGAGGACAATCTAAGCCGTTCCTCCGGTTAACAGCATGGTTGCGCTCCTCTAGAATGCAGCCATTCCATAAGGTCGGGGATCTTTTGGCCGTCTTTTTCATAGAGAGGCAGGCCTCCCCGGCCCACTGAATTTCCTGATTTTCAGGCAGACAAGGACACAACAGGCAGGAAACCCATGCGCCCCGAGTCTTTTCGTTCCACTTTCTTTATCGTGCTTGCCCTTATCGGCACCTTGATTTCCCTGCAAACCCAGGCCAGCACGGTGCCCCGTGCGCCCAAGATCGAAGCCCGCGGCTACCTGTTGATGGATGCCAGCAGCGGCCAGATCATCGTCGAGCACAACGCTGAACAGCGTCTGCCGCCCGCCAGCCTGACCAAGATGATGACGGCCTATATTGCGGAATCCGAATTGCAGAAAGGCAATATTTCCGAGCAGGACATGGCCCCCATCAGTGTGAAGGCCTGGCGCATGGGGGGCTCGCGCATGTTTGTCCGCGAAGGTACCCGGGTGTCCGTCGGTGAACTGCTGCGCGGCATCATCATTCAGTCCGGCAACGATGCCAGTGTCGCCATGGCCGAGTTCATCGCCGGTTCCGAGGATGCCTTCGCCGATCTGATGAACCAGCATGCCCGCCGCCTGGGCATGGAAAGCAGCCATTTCATGAATGCCACCGGCTGGCCGGCGGAGAACCACTACACCACGGCCAAGGACATGGCTCTGCTGGCCCGTGCCATCGTGCGTGACTTCCCGGAGCACTACGACCTCTACGCGGAAAAGGAATATACCTACAACGGCATCACCCAACAGAACCGTAACCTGCTGCTGTGGCGCGACCCGAGCGTGGACGGCCTGAAGACCGGCCATACCGAAGAGGCCGGTTACTGCCTGGTGTCTTCTGCCAAGAAAGAGGGTATGCGTCTGATCGCCGTGGTCATGGGCACAGACTCCGAGTCTGCCCGGGCCCGGGAATCCCAGAAGCTGCTGACCTATGGCTTCCGCTTCTATGAAACCTACAAGGCTTACAGCGCCGGCGACATCCTGGATACCGTGGATGTCTGGATGGGCGAAAGCAAACAGCTGCGCCTGGGGCTGTCCGAGGACCTGGTGCTGACCATTCCCCGCGAAAGCCACGAAAACCTGAAAGCGGAAATGACCGTCAGCCCGCAGTTGGAGGCGCCTATCGTCAAGGGCCAGCAATACGGCTCCGTCACCGTACGCCTGGAAAACGATGTGCTGGTGGAGAAGCCGCTGGTGGCGCTGGAAAGCATCGAGGAAGCCGGCATCTTTACCAAGCTCTGGCACCACATTCTGCTGTTCTTCAAGGGATTGTTCTGATATTGCTGGCAGTGTGATCGCCGTCGCCCACCATCAGGGCCTCGGCGATCCACCTCCATCACCCACTGCCTGCCGTTTTGCATTACGGCACGGCTGACAGGAAATGCCATGTCCCAGGTCTATCTCAATGGCGCCTTCATGGCCCTCGAGGATGCTCGCATCTCCCCCATGGACCGGGGTTTTCTGTTCGCTGACGGCATCTATGAAGTCATTCCTGCCTATAACAGTGTGCTGTTCCGCTTTGATGAACACCTGCAGCGCCTGGAGCGCTCCCTGCGGGAAGTGGCGATTCGCAACCCACACCCGCGCGCGCAATGGCAGGCACTCTGTGAAGCCCTGATAGAGCGCAACGGCGGGGGCAACCTGTCCGTCTACCTGCAAATCACCCGCGGCGCTGCCACCAAGCGTGACCACGCCTTTCCCGACCCACCGGTAGACCCCACGGTCTTCATGATGACCGGCACCATTGCGGTACCGGCAGCGGACAGTCCCGACACCGCCACGGGCAGCGAAGCGATTACCCGTGATGACACCCGCTGGGCTCGCTGCGACATCAAGTCCATCTCACTGCTACCCAACAGCCTGCTGCGCCAGGAGGCCGTCGCTGCTGATGCCACGGAAGCGATTCTGCTGCGCGACGGGTTTGTCACCGAAGGTTCCGCCAGCAACGTTTTCATCGTCAGCAATGGCGAGATCGCCACGCCGCCAAAGAACCATGCCATCCTGGGCGGCATTACCCGCGACCTCGTAGTAGAATTGTGTGAACAGCACGGTCTGCCGATGGCAGAACGGGAAATCACCGAGACCGCCCTGCGCCAGGCGGAGGAAATCTGGGTCACCAGCTCTACCCGCGAAGTGGTTCCCATCACTCGCCTCAACGGCAGCCCTGTGGGCGATGGCAAACCAGGGCCCGTGTGGAAGGCTCTGGCCCGCCACTATGTCGACTTTAAACGCCGCCTGTGCGGCCTGGATCAGGAGTAACCGATGGCGATTCAGGAACACCTGTGGGAATTCCCCCACGATATGCAGTTAAAGGTCATGGGGCTGGCGGATTCCCCGCTGGAAAGCGCCCTGATCGATATTCTCGATGAATACCTGGACGATTTCGATGCGGCCCGGCATCTGGCCCGCAAACCCAGCAGCAAAGGGAACTTTGTCTCCCTGACCGCCCAGGTGACCATGCGCAACCGGGAACAGGTCGAGGCCATCTACCAGGCACTGGATGACTGTCCCCACGTCAAAATGACCCTCTGAACCGGGTATGCATGTCCCCATGGCCAGGCCGGTGTCGCCCGCAGAGCAACCCGCCTGGCCGGTGCATTTTCCCGCTGCCTCGCCTATTACACAATTTAACCCTCGGTCACAGCCCGACACGCAAGCCCCACCAAGCCACCATTGGTTTGGCACCCTCGTCTCCGTATTGTCCGTCGTATAAGAAGAACGTAACGGGATCAAAACAATGAAATTGCTGACTTTGTTGTGTCTTGGCAGTTGTCTGCTTGTTCTTGTGACTGTCGATTTTCCAGCCCCGACCTCCCAGACCGCCCAGGCCGCCGCCATGCCCGAGGCATCGGAGATCGTTCCTGCCATGCCCCGCAGCCCGAATATCCTGCAGAGCGTCCATGGCACCCCGGTTCATTTCGACGCCTTTGAAACGATCAAACTCAATCATGAAGACGCTGACGGCGTGGAATACGGCATCAGCGTTCAGGAACTCAATCTGCATCTGGTAAACCAGAGGACAGGGAATCGCCTTATCTAGGCTAGTTATTCTGGTTTGATTGTTGTTACCCCGAGAGGGGTCTGCCTTAAGCCCGGCGTTTGCCGGGCTTCTTTTATGTTGGATGCACAAGCGGCAACGCGAAGAAACGCCTGTGCCCCATGAATTCCCACAGGACGCCGCGCTGCCTGACTGACATCTTGAGGGGCGAACCGAGCCTCGCGAGGCAACCGATTCCAGATCGCCCGCCATTCTTTCTGGAACCTGTCGAGTTCCGAGATGCCTGATCGCCTCCGAATAACAAGCGAAGCGCAGAACAGCCAAAGGCTGGCCCCGAAGGGGAGAGCGCAGCGAATAACGCCGGGGCAGGCTCTGCGGTCGATTCCGTGCTTCGCACGGTTCGTCCCCTGGAAGGAAACGCCTACAGCAGCTTCGTAGAAATACCGGGAACTTTTCAGACATTCCCTATCCAATCGAGCGTAGCTCGTAGCTCGTAGCTCGTAGCTCGTAGCTCGTAGCTCGTAGCTCGTAGC
>JAZAJX010000141.1:0-3255 GCA_036230225.1 Pseudomonadota bacterium
AGAACAGGCCGGAATCCAGGCTGGCGCCCCAGGTGGTGATATCGGGGTTGTCTTCCGCGTTGGCGTCCACGCTGTCCAGCTGGTAGCGGGTGTGGTACAGCCGGGCGCGGGGTTCCAGGTAGCCCCAAGGCTCCTGCAGGCGCAGATTCAGTGCCGGCGCCATATGGGCGCGCAGGCCGGAGGCCTTGCCGCTGTCGTCGGAGCTGCTGCGCTCGAAAGCGGTCACATCGGACAGCCATAGCCCTTTCAGCGGGCCATACAGGGTTGGGTCACCGGTCAGTTGCAGCTGGGGCAGCCGCCGGTAAGGCAGGTTCTGGTCCGCCAGGGTCGGATCAATGGTCTGCCAGGACTGCATGCGCCCCAGCACCTGCCAGGTGCGACCGTAATAGCGAGCTTCCGCCAGTCGGGGCAGGTGGGTCTGGGAGCTGATTTCCAGGCCGGTATCCAGATCCTTGAAATAGAAGTCGTCAGAGACGTAATTGAAATCGGTCTTCAGGTTCCAGCGGTTGATGTTGCCCCGGTGGCTCCAGCGGGCTACCTGTCGGTCTTCATCGTCGAACTTGCGGTCGCTGAACAGCACCCCGTAGCTGATGTCGCCTTCGCCCCAGCGAGACAGATAGCGGAACTCGGAATCCACGCCGCTGCCCCGGCCATCAATGTAACGGGGGCCGATGGTGGCATCGAGCTGGGGATGAATATTCACATACACCGGCTGGGTGATATCCAGCCCGCCGCTGTCACCGATGGCAATAGTGGGGAACAGCAGGCCGGTCTTGCGCCGGTCATCGATAGGGAAGGTGATCCAGGGCAGCCAGAACACCGGCATGCTCTTGACCTTCAGCACCACGTTATTGGCTTCGCCCCAGCCTTTTTCCCGGTCCAGGAAAATGCGCTCACCTTGCAGAGACCAGCCATTGGAGCCCGGCGCACAAGTGGTGTAGGTACCACGGGTGATGGTGGTGCTCTTTTCGTCCAGAAAAATATAGTCGGCACTGCCGCGGGCCGCGGTATCGAACAGGGAGTAGCGCACGCCAAGCAGGCTGCCTTCCTTGCGCCGGGTCTGACCGCTCATGCTGTTGGCAATGAAGGTGGCCCGGTTGCTTTCCAGGCGCATGCCGTTTTCCAGCTGGAACTTGCCGGTGGCCTGGTCCAGCTGGGCGCTGTCGGTGGTAATGCGGCTGCCGGGTTGTTCGATCAGCACGTCACCGTCCAGCTCGATCAGGCCGTTCTGTGACATGCTGGAGTGGTCTGCTGTGACCACGGTATCGCTTCCCTCCACGGGAATGCCCACGGTCGGGTTGTAATAGATACCGCCACACCACTCGGGAATCGTGCGCTGCTGAACGGCGGGGAACGTGGCCATTTCTTCGCGGTCGACCCAGTTAAGGTCGTTGTCCGCGGTGCTGGCGCCTGCAAGAAACAGCAGGCCGGGGATGAGAATTCGTTGTACGGGCAGTGGCATCGGCTGCTCAGAACAGGTAAAAAGGCCGTTTTGTACAGCGGCGGGTATTCCGCCCTGTAAAAGCGGCAGTGTAATCGAACAAGGAAGGCAATGCAGCCTGATAAAAGTAAATCCGGTAACAAGGCAGATCCCCGCAAGGTCGCTCTGGACCAGTGGGTAAGTACTTACCTTGGCGCCAGCGTGAGCGGTGAGCCGGCCTCTGCGGATGCCAGCTTCCGACGCTATTTCCGTTATCAGCACGATGGCCGCAGCCTGATTGCCATGGATGCGCCGCCGGCCCAGGAAGACTGCCGGCCCTTTGTGGATGTGGCCCAGCGGCTGCAGCGGGCCGGCCTGCATGTGCCGGAAATCCTCCATCAGGACCTGGAGCAGGGGTTCCTGTTGCTCACCGACATGGGTAACGAGACCTGGCTGACCGCCCTGAACGAGAGCAACGCCGATGCCTGGTACAGCGCCGCCATTGATGCCCTGATCACCCAGCAGTGTCACGCGGACACGGCCGGGCTGCCGGAGTACGACGAGGCTCTGCTGCAGCGGGAACTGGAGCTGTTTCCCCAGTGGTACCTGTTTCGTCACCGGGAAAATGTGGTCACCGGCGAGCTGCGCCAGCGTCTGGACCGCATCTTCGACGTGCTGATCGCGTCCGCCCTGGCTCAGCCCCAGGTCTTCGTCCACCGTGATTACATGCCCCGCAATCTGATGGTATCCGACCCCAATCCTGGCGTACTGGACTTCCAGGATGCGGTGGCCGGGCCCATCAGCTACGACGTGATCAGCCTGTTCAAGGACGCCTTCATCAGCTGGCCGGAAGCGCGGGTACTGCGCTGGCTCCGGGAGTATTTCGACAAGGCCACCGCCGCCGGCTTGCCGGTGCCAGCGGACTTCGACACCTTCCTGCGGCATTGCGACCTAATGGGCGCCCAGCGTCACCTGAAGGTCATCGGCATCTTTGCGCGTATCTGTCACCGCGACGGTAAACCCAAATATCTGGGCGATGTGCCTCGCTTCTTTGCCTACCTGCGCACCGTTATCGCCCGTCGCCCGGAGCTGGCGGACCTGGAGTGGGTGCTCGACCAGCTTGAGGACAACGAGTGAAGGCGATGATCCTGGCCGCCGGCTACGGCAAGCGCATGCGGCCCCTCACCGACCACACCCCCAAGCCGTTGTTGACGGCGGGGGGCAAGGCGCTGATCGTCTACCATATCGAGAAGCTGCGTGATGCCGGCATCGAGTCCCTGGTGATCAATACCGGTTGGCTGGGTGATCATCTGGCCGCCGTGCTGGGCGATGGCCGGCGTTTCGGCATCCCCATTGCCTACTCCCATGAAGGGACGCCCCTGGAGACCGCCGGTGGCATTCGCCGGGCCCTGCCTCTGCTGGGTGAGTCGCCCTTCGTGCTGGTCAATGGCGATATCTGGACCGATTACGACCTGGGCCGGCTCACCCGTCCCGGTACCGATCCGTGCCACCTGGTGCTGGTCGACAATCCGCCCCATCACCCGGACGGGGATTTTCATCTGACAGCAGAGGGGCGGGTGCGCGATAATGGGCAACCGGCGCTGACCTACGCGGGGATGGGGCGGTTCGATCCGGCCCTGTTCCGGGATCTGCCCGATGGCGAAGCCAAACTGGCGCCGCTGCTGCGTGCTGCCATGGCCGACAATGCGGTCAGTGGCGAGCATCACCGCGGTCAGTGGTGGGACATCGGTACGCCGGAACGCCTGGACGAACTGGATCGATTGCTAACTCAACACTGAGAACACCTTTTGTGGGAGCGGTCGTTCGACCGCGAT
>JAZAJX010000142.1:0-6357 GCA_036230225.1 Pseudomonadota bacterium
GTTCCGCCTTGACCATCTGGGCAATCACCGGCGCTACACCGCCGAGTTGCTTGTGACCAAAGGCATCGGTGGTGCCGGCATCGGCCAGGAAGGTGCCGTCTTCGTAGCGGGCGCCTTCGGACACGACAATCACGCAGTAACCCACCTTCTTCACCGTGGCCTCGACTTTCTTCATGAAAGCCGCCTTGTCGAAGGCAATCTCCGGGAAAAGGATAATGTGCGGGGCGTCGTCCGCGTCGTCCTTGGCCAGACCCGCGGCGGCGGCAATCCAGCCCGCATGACGGCCCATCACTTCCATCACGAACACCTTGGTGGAGGTGGCGCACATGCTGGCCACATCCAGGGCCGCTTCCCGGCAGCTGACGGCGGTGTATTTGGCCACGGAGCCGAAGCCCGGGCTGACATCGGTGAAGGGCAGGTCATTATCCACGGTCTTGGGCACGTGGATGGCCTGAATCGGATAGCCCATCTTCTCGGACAGCTGAGACACCTTCAGGCAGGTGTCAGCGGAGTCGCCGCCGCCGTTGTAGAAGAAGTAGCCGATGTTGTGGGCCTTGAAGACCTCGATCAGACGCTCGTATTCGCGCTGGGAGGTCTTCAGGTCCTTGAGCTTGTAGCGGCAGGAACCGAAGGCACCGCCGGGGGTGTACTTGAGCGCGTCAATGGCGCTTTTGCTTTCTTTGCTGGTGTCGATCAGCTCCTCGGTAAGGGCGCCGATAATGCCGTTACGGCCGGCGTAGACCTTGCCGATGACATCCTTGTTCTCGCGGGCGGCTTCAATAACGCCGGCCGCGGAGGCATTGATGACGGCGGTGACACCGCCGGACTGAGCATAGAAAGCGTTTTTACGCGCCATGAGAGACCCCTTGATTCAATTTGCATGCATTCTAGCGAAGGAGGCCATGAAACACACCCGGTGTTGTCGGACGATGACAGGGAAAAGGCAGCGACAAGCTTCAAGCTACTAGCTACAAGGTGCGGGTTAGATCCAGGGCCACGGGAATATTCGGCCCACGACTGGCGAGGTGGAATTCGCGGGCGGCTACAACGACTTGCGCGTTGGCACTTCAGGCTTGTCGCTGCTTACTATTTTCCGTCGGCTCTGGAACAATAGCCCGCCGGAGGACCCATGACTGCATTGATGACATTGTTCTGGCGGCTGGCCATATTTCGTGCCGGCCCGGAAAACGCGCCTTATTCCCCCGGCCTGCTGGGTCTGGTGTTGCTTGGCTGGTGTGCCTTGCAGCTGCTGGTTGGTACGCTGCAGACAGCGCTGCCAGCGATGGTCCTGTTGAGCAGTCAACTGACGTCACTGACGGTGATTCTTACCGGCACGCTGGTTCTGCTCGCCTTCAAAGGCATGCAGAACCGCTGGTTGCAAACCGCCCTGTCACTGGTGGGTATCGATGTGGTGCTGACCCTGGTCAGCCTGCCCTTGCTGGCGATCAACGCAGGCATGGCTCAGTCCCAGGGCTGGATCGAAGGGCTTTACCTGATACTGGTGAGCTGGCAACTGGCCGCGCAGAGCTTCGTCTACCACCGGGCCTTGAATGTGGGGCCTTTCCTCGGCCTGGCCATTGCCTTGACCCTGCTGGTGGCCGGCTATGCGGCGGTGGTCGTGCTGGTACCGGAAGTGGTGACCGTTACCCGCTAATGGTCAGCGCCTGGCGGCGTGTCCCGGGCGTGTAGCCGGTCCAGCGCTGCCACTCGCTGTTGTTCGGGGCCACTGAACAAGTCGGTTCGCAACTGTGTCAGCTGGGCTTGTTTGTCCGTCGGTGAGAGGCCGGCGGCGAGAATATGGTCCCGCTGAGCCGCGTAGTCGCGGTAGCGCCGTTTCCACTCCTGCCGTTCCTGGTTCAGGGAGCGTAACCGCAATGCCGCGGCATCCCCGAACGTCTCCTGATAGTGACGGAAACGGTCCGTTCGTTCGCCGCCGTCCGCCTGTATGGCCTGCTCGACAGACGGGAGGTTGTGCAGGGCGTGCTGCTGTTGATATTGCGCCGCCAGATGTTCTGGCTGCGAGGCATAAAGATGCTGTAACGCCTGCTCCCTGTCCTGGTCGCTCATGGGGGTACTGAAAATGGCGTGACGTTTCAGGCTGAATTGGTCATAACGGTCTTCCTCCGCAAACAGGGCGGCGGCATCTCTTCCAAACAGTGCCTCTCGTAACCGCTGTCGTTGGCGAAGCTTGTCGGTAATTTCAGTGGCATCCAGAGCTGCATAGTCCCCGCTGGCCAACTGCTGGCGATATGACTCGTAGCGTTGCAGTAGCGCGGCCAGCTCTTCGGCGGCACGGGGGCCGGCGTGGGCTTCGGCCCACTGGCGAAGTTGCTGATGAATACGTGCATCCGGTAGCTCTCCGCTCAATGACAGGAAGTACTCGATAATGGCCAGGGTGCTGCTTGCCACGATCAGATGCCCCTCGGCGTCAGTGAGCAGTTCGGCGGGGACACGGGTTCCCGCCAGCGAGGTGGATTGCAGCGCACGGGTCACCGTTGGGGTCTCGGTGAAGGCCGGGCCCGATTGATGGTCGCGGGCCGGTGGTCCTGTCTTGGTCGACATGCCGGCGTGGGTGTTCAGTTGGCTGGCGGGGTGTTTGCCTCCCTGAATAACGGCGATAGTCAGGACGGTGACGGTGGCCAGCAGGACAAGCAGACGTCTCATGATGACTCTCCGGATCGAGATGCCCGCAGGGGGGGCCCCCTGCGGGGCCAGGTAGCCTTTTAAAGACAGCCGCATGCAAGGCGTCTTCCAAAGGTTCTCTGGCGTTACAGGCCCGCGTTTTTCAGGCGGTTGGCGTGGTTGCGGTAGAGCGTTTTGGGGTCCGTTTCCCACCCCATCAGGCCGAACAGATGGCGGATGGCGTCGGCATGATTGTGGTTGTAGTCATGGCGAATGGGTTTGCCCAGATACATGCCGCACAGAGGCAGGATGCCGTCATGTTTCACGCCGGCGGGGAAGGCCAGCTGTGTGACGGTGACCATCAGGCTGTCGAAGGGGTCCAGAAGATTGGTGTGTACGCCATCGCCGCCCCAGGACCAGTAACGGACACCGTTGACGATATGGTCTCCGGTGGTACCGCAGGCCTGTTCCGGCAGGGCCTGGGGGTAGCGCTGGTTGAAAGCGGCCATGCCTTCCGTGGTGGAAGCTGCCAGTACCGCGCTGGCTGACTGGTCGTCCGGGTTGGGGCCGCCGGACGCATATTCCCATAGCGCCGCGAACGCACCCGCGATCATGTCTGCCAGTTGCTCGCCGGTACCGCCTTCTGGCGTGATGCCGCGAATCACGTCTGCCAGGGCGGTGCCCCGATTTTCACCATGCACGGAGGTCACCGATGCCACCAGATCCGGTCGGACGGCTGCCACATAACGGGAGGTAGGGGCTCCCTGGGAATGGGCGATGAGATTCACCTTGTCGGCGCCCGTGACGGCCAGGTAATTCTCGATCTGCATGATCAACTCTTCGCCGCGATATTCGTTGCTCTGCAGCGCACTGACATTGCTTTCGTACACCTGGGCACCGTAATCACGCAGGTTATCGGCGATGCCGTAGAAGTAATCAACACCGGCGATATCATCGAAGGCAATGATGCCGCCAACCAACACGATGGGGTAACGGGTATCGGCATAGCTTGTGTCTTTGCCGAAAGACCACCAGGCATGGGCCTGGGAAGCGGTAACCAGCAGAGTCAGGGCTGTCAGTAGCCCGGGGAGTCGTATCGACATGGAATGTCTCCTGTTTTGTTATTTGAAGGCCTCTCCCGGCCTTTATGCACAGCCGGCGCCTGGGCTGTATTTTTTGTCGACGGTTGGACTATAGATTCGATGGGTGATACTTAACTTGTAAGAATTGGTACGTCGTTTTGTCATACAGCCGGCAAACTGTGACCCAGCTTGCGATTCAGTGACGTGCTGCCAGACGGAAAACAACAACAATGACCTCGACAACCACGCCTGTTACGGCGCCATCCACGCTTTACCTCTGGCGTCAGCGCACCCTGTATCTGGGGCGGATTGGCCGTGTGGATCCTCTGTCACAGGGCGCGCATACCCTGCTTTTCGGCCTGGATGGCGAGATTCCCCTGACGGTGGAAGGCTGTCGCTACGCGGCCCGTTCCTACCTGATACCCGCTGGGGTCACCTTCTCGGCTCATTCCGGTGGCAGGCGCATCGCCTGCTGTTTTCTCGATCCGTTGGGCAAGGACCTGCGTTTTCATATGCCGGCGATGACGGCGCAGGCCTGTGGTATTTACCGGGGGGGCTCCCGGGAGGCGGAGCAGCTGTCGGTATTGCGTCGGCTACATGATGCCCAGGCAGAAGCGGCGGATGCTTATACCCAGTTACAGGGAGTGGTCTTTGCAGAGGATGCCCAGGTGGTGGTCGGATTCGAACCGGATGCGCGGATTGCCCGGGTGGTGGAACTGATACGGCAGGACCCGGCAGACAATCTCTCCAATGAGGCCCTGGCGGCGCAGGTGGGGTTGTCCGGGGATCGTCTGCAACGGTTGTTCAAACAGGCGACGGGCATCCCCATCCGCCGTTATCGCCTCTGGCACCGTCTATTTGTGACCTCATCGATGATGGCCCTGGGGAGTAACTTGACGGATGCCGCGCTGGCAGCGGGTTTTTCTGACTCCTCGCACTTGAATCATGTCTTCAAGAGTATGCTGGGAATGAGCCCGTCCACGGTGTTGCGTCGTTCCCGTCAGGTGCGAATTCTGATGGGGGGAGACCACTGATCCCTTCACCTGACGGGCCCTTGCCGTTATGGTGCAAGGATTCTTTTCAGCGGTTTATTTTCCATGCATATCCATATCCTCGGTATCTGCGGCACCTTCATGGGGTCGCTGGCACAACTGGCCAAGGCGCAGGGCCATCGAGTTACCGGCAGTGACCAGAACGTGTACCCCCCGATGAGCGACCAGCTGGAAGCGGCGGGGATTGCTCTCACCCAGGGGTATGACCCGCAACAGCTGGAGCCCGCACCGGATCTGGTGGTGATCGGCAATGCACTGAGCCGCGGGAACCCGGCGGTGGAAGCGGTATTGGACCGAGGGTTGGCCTACACCTCCGGGGCCCAGTTGCTGGAGGATGTGATCCTGCCCGGTCGCTGGGTGCTGGCGGTGGCCGGTACGCACGGCAAGACCACCACCAGCTCCATGCTCGCCTGGATCCTGGAGCATGCCGGGCTCAATCCCGGATATCTGATCGGGGGTGTCCCCGGTAACTTCGGGGTCTCCGCCCGCCTCGGTGGTACGCCGTTTTTTGTTGTCGAGGCGGATGAGTACGACACCGCTTTCTTCGACAAGCGTAGCAAGTTTGTTCACTACCGGCCGCGTACCGTGATTCTCAATAATCTGGAATTTGATCACGCGGATATTTTTGCGGATCTGGCGGCTATCCAGACCCAGTTCCACCATCTGATTCGTACCGTGCCTTCCTCCGGCCGGCTGATTCTTCCCCATGGCGAATCCGCTCTGGAGGAGACCCTGGAGAAAGGTTGTTGGAGTGAGGTAGAGCGTTTCGGTGAACAGGCGCCGTTGGGTTACCGTTTGGATGAGGCGGATGGCTCGGTCTTTACCGTGCTTGAGCACGGTAACCCGGTGGCTCAGGTGCGTTGGGACCAGACAGGGCGTCACAGCGTCAATAACGGCATGGCGGCATTGCTGGCAGCCCGTCATGTGGGGGTGACGCTGGCCGATGGCGCCGCCGCCCTGTGCGAGTTCCAGGGGGTCAAGCGGCGTATGGAGCTTCGCGGCGAAGTGGATGGCGTGCGCGTGTATGACGACTTCGCCCACCATCCCACTGCGATCGCCACCACTCTGGATGGCCTGCGTCGCAAGGTGGATGACGGGAAGATTCTGGCCATCATCGAACCCCGCTCCAATACCATGCGCATGGGCAGCCACAAGGACGCATTGGCGGCCAGCACCGCGGCGGCGGATGAGGTAATCTGGTATCAGCCGCCCGGGCTGGATTGGTCGCTGGAACCGGTAGTCCGCAATGCGCCGGTGCCGGCGTCGGTCAGCAACGATATCGACGACATCATTCGCCAGGTGGTGGCCCGTAAGGGGCAGGCGCTGAGTGTGGTGGTGATGAGCAATGGCGGTTTCGGTGGTATTCACCAGAAGCTGCTGGATGCGCTGAAAGGGG
Source organism: Pseudomonadota bacterium (assembly GCA_036230225.1). Taxonomy (GTDB): domain Bacteria; phylum Pseudomonadota; class Gammaproteobacteria; order Pseudomonadales; family Alcanivoracaceae; genus Alcanivorax. The sequence continues at coordinate 6,153 of JAZAJX010000142.1, forward strand.
CATAGTAGCAAGTGACAAGTTTCAAGTTGCAACGCGGTATGGCTCGTTGTTTTGTTGAGAGGCCTGGCCCGCACCCTTGGCCTGGGGGGTGCTGTTAGTATCGAAACACGCCATCACTGCTGATCGCGGGTACGGCATCATAAAATATTGCGGCCTTGTTCGCGTTGAAACTTGCAGCTTGTAACTTGCTCCTGTCTTTTGCGAG
>JAZAJX010000143.1:0-8484 GCA_036230225.1 Pseudomonadota bacterium
GCAGGACTACCGCTTTGGCATCGGCGTGTCACACTACTTCTTTATGGACGACCCGGCGTTTTATCTTCCGGCCGAGATTCTCGACGGCTACCAGGCGCTGGGGTTCGACATCAGCTTTGATCAATTGGGGCTCGACCATGGCAAAGGAAATTGAACGCAAGTTTCTGGTCAATACCCCGGGCATCGTGGACTCACTGCCCGGCGAAAGACTCACTCAGGGTTACCTGAGCCACGACAAGAATGCCACCGTACGCATCCGCATTGCCGGCGAGCAGGCCTGGCTCACCATCAAGGGAAAAACCGTGGGCGCGACCCGCAGCGAATTCGAGTACCCGGTGCCGGTGGCGGATGCCCAGCAAATGCTGCATGAACTCTGTGGTGCAGGGGTCATCGACAAGACCCGCTATCGTCTCCCCCAGGGCCCACTGTGCTGGGAAATCGATGTCTTCCACGGCGATAATGCCGGCCTGGTAGTGGCTGAAATCGAGCTGCCCGATGAGACAACCCCGTTCGACAGGCCAGACTGGCTGGGGGACGAAGTCACCGGTGATCCTCGCTACTACAATAGTGCACTGAGCACCCTGCCGTTTTGTGACTGGGACAAATGACCCATGCCCACTTCACACTCTGGCGTCTGGACGACAACGGCAACAGGGCCAGGGTGGCAGACTACCCCACCAGGCAGGCCGCCGAACTAGCCAGACAGCATTATGAATCCCTGGGCCACAAACAACTGTACTGGGTCGCCGCCGCCTGCGACGAAAAGCCCTCATCCACATCATGACAGCCTGATGCATCCCCGTGGATCCCGGCGTACATTGCCAACAGTGGCATCACGAGCCAGTCATAATTCCCCTGCAAGCTGATAGCCGGGCGTCTGAGGGATGGGACCATGAGTCGTAACACGCTGGTCGAACAACTGTGTGATCAGGCCTGTCAGCTGGATGAGCAGGCCCTGCAAGATTTGCAGCAACAGCCGTTGCCTGCCGACGCGGTGCACGACTGCCGGGTGGCCGTAAAGCGACTCCGCGCCCTCTGGCAACTGTTGCGGCCCTGGCTCTGCCGGGATGATCATCGGGCCTTTGATCAGACCATTCGCCGTGCGGCAAACGCCTTGTCCGGCGCCCGCGATACCCATGTGATGGCCGCCACCCTGCAACGCCTGGCCAGTCGCGCCGACGGCAGCGAGCGGCAGTCGCTCAGCCGGGTGGCGACGACCCTCTTCCTCCACAGCGATCTGCCTCCCACCGACACCCACCATGACGATGCCATCCGCGCCTTTGCGCTGGACCGCCAGCACTGGCAGACATTGTCCGTCACCCCCGGGGATCATGAATTGCTGGTGACAGGTCTGGCACGCACCTACAAGCAGTGCCGCAATCGCACCATCAAGGCCCAGGGCAGCAGTAGCCCGGAACCCTGGCACGATTTGCGCAAATGGGTGAAATACCTTCACTACCAGCAGCAAGCCCTGGCTGCCCACGCTATCGTCACCGCCACTCCCGACGCGGATCTGGAGCGGCTGGGTAAAAAGCTGGGCAAGCTGCACGACCTGCATATGCTGCGCGAACATGTCCAGCTCCACCGCCAGGCCATTGAAAAACACAAGGATCTGGCCCGAACGCTGGAGGCGATTCGGCAACGGGAGAAGCGTTTGATGACGCAGTGCCAGACGCAAAGCCAGCGCCTATTCCAGACACCTGCCAAAAAGTGGGTAACGGCACTCTCGTAGACGCTGTTGAGGCCCTGGGGGAACTTAGCCTGCCCCCGGCACTCAGAGTTGCTATCATTATCGTGAATGTGCCCGAGGACGACCTCGAACCAGGCACTGATCCCGGGGACGACCCCATGCAGGAGTCTGTTATGGCATGGGTTTACATCTTCTTCGCCGGGTTACTGGAAATCGGTTGGGCCCTGGGCCTCAAGGCCAGCCACGGCTTTACCCGCCCTCTCCCCACGGTCTTCACCCTGTCCGCCGCCGCCCTGAGCTTCTGGCTACTGGCCCAGGCCATGAAAGCGCTGCCTGCCGGTACCGCCTATGCGGTATGGAGTGGCATCGGTGCCGTCGGCACGGTACTCCTGGGCATCATCTTGTTCGGTGAAGCCCTGTCGCCGGTACGCCTGCTTTGCCTTGCCATGATTGTGGGGGGCATCGCCGGACTCAAAATCTTTGCGGGTTAATTTACCTGCCAGGTAATGGCGCAATGCCGGCAAACCGGGTTTCATGGCGTAAAGTCAGGAGATACCGCCATGAAACCCGACCTGCCCCAGTGCCTGTTTCTGCTCAATACGACCGTGCTCACCACCCATCAGATCGATGCCGCTTACTGGCATGAATGGGACATGTTCCATTTGCCCGGCGGCAACCAATTCTATCTGATACTGAATCTGCCAATCATCGCGCTGGTATTGCTGGCCTTCTTCCAGGTGGCGACAAAGAGCCGACTGGCACGCCAAAGCCACCAATTTCTGGCCGGCCTGGGCTTGCTGACAGTAGCGATCCACAGCGGCTTTTTCCTGGCCGGGCATCAGGCTTTTTTGCAGCCCGTGTCGCTGTTATTGCTGGCCGCCACGCTGATTTTATCTCTCACACAGCTGCTATCGCTGCCGCTTGCAGCCCCCCCTCAGCCAACGCAGCGTTGAGGTGCAATAACCTTGTTCGGCAAATCTGCAGCATCGTCAGTTCAAAGCAAATGCCCGGATGCAGGGAAGCCATGTAAAGACCGAGTTGTTTGTGGACCTGACTCCTGAAGAGCGTCTGAAAACGCCTTTTCTACTGAGGGAAGCGATGCTTGCATCGCAAATAACAGCGGTTTTACAGGACTCTTCGCGATGCAAGCATCGCTTCCCACAAACCCAGGACAACAGGTTGTGCCTTTAATCAGGCGATTTTATTTTTCGCTATTAACTGCCTTTCACCGCCCGCACTCCGCTCAGGGTCTTGAAGCACAACGCCTTCGCCGTCTCCACGAATTCCTGCATGTAAGCGGTCTGTTCCTCCTCCACCCTGACGGCCGCATAGAGCGTGCGCCAGACCCCCTTTTCGCCCAATCGTACAGTTTTCAGCAGATCGTGCTCGGTGTACTCGCTCAACGCCCAGTTCGGCAAGGCCGCCACCCCACGGCCCGCCGCGACCAGTTGTGCTGTCATCGGCGTCAGTTCTGCGGTACGAATGGCCGCAGGCTCTGCGCTGGCCGGGTTGAGGAAGGCGGTAAACACATCCAGACGCTCCCGCTCAACCGGATAGGTGATCAGGGTCTGGTCGACGATATCCGCCGGTTCGATCCATTTCTGTGCTGACAGAGGCGACTGTCGCGACACCGCCAGCACCAATTCATAACGGAACAACGGGACATATTTCACCGCCTCGTTTTCCACCGGATCAGAGGTGATCACCATATCCAGGTCGCCACGGACCAGCGCCGGCAGCGGCGCAAAGCTGAAAGCCGCAGACAGATCCAGTTCCACCTCGGGCCAGTGCTCGCGAAACGCATCCAGGGCCGGCATCAGCCACTGGAAGCAGGAGTGGCACTCAATGGCAATGTGCAGTCGTCCGGTCTGCCCGGCGGCCAGCCGTTTCAGTTCCCGTTCCGTCTGCTGAACCCGGGGCAGCACGTCCCTGGCCAGAGTCAGCACCCGCAAGCCGGCAGTGGTAAAACGCACCGGCCGGGTGCGCCTCACCAGCAACTCTACCCCCAGTCGCCCCTCCAGATCCTTGAGCTGGTGAGACAAGGCAGATTGCGTGACGTGCAGACGCTCCGCCGCTTCCATCAACGAACCCGCCTCCTGAATGGCCAGCAGCGTGGCCAGATGGCGCACTTCCAACATGAGAAACCCTCATGACAATGATTAGATATTTGATTTTGCCTCAACTTACCGGCACGCCACAATAGCCGCCACAGCACCGGTGCGCCTGCCAGGCGCAGCCCGGTCTTCCCGAATACCGCAATAAGGAATGGACCATGACAACCCTCCACAACCTGGGCTTTCCCCGCATTGGCGCCCGTCGTGAGTTAAAACAGGCGCAGGAAGCCTACTGGGCTGGCGACCTGCAACAAAGTGAGCTGGAACACGTGGGCCGCAGCCTGCGTGAGCGACATTGGGATTTGCAGGCCCGGGCGGGACTGGACCTGGTCCCGGTGGGCGATTTCGCCTGGTACGACCAGATCCTGGAATTTTCCTGCTTGCTGGGCGTGGTGCCGGCGCGCTTCCAGCAACCGGATAACGAACCGGTGAGTCTGGACACCCTGTTCCGTATGGCCCGCGGCCGGGCGCCCACCGGCACCCCGGCGGCAGCCTGTGAAATGACCAAATGGTTCGATACCAACTACCACTACATCGTGCCGGAGCTGGATGTCGACCAGCATTTTCGTATCGCCCGCGACAGTCTCTTCCAGCAAGTGGACGAAGCCAAAGCCAAGGGCCATAACCCCAAACCGGTGATTCCCGGGCCACTCACCTACCTGTACCTGAGCAAGGGCAACAGCTTTGATGGGGCCGATGACACTGCCAAGCTGGCGTTGCTGGATCGCCTGATACCCGTCTACCGTCAGATCCTGCAGCGCTTTGCCGAGCAGGGTGTGGAATGGGTACAAATCGATGAACCGATCCTGGTACTGGACTTGCCCGACAGCTGGCAACGCAGCTATCTGCGGGTCTACGACCAGCTTGCCGCTGCCAGTGACGCCCGGCTGCTGCTGGCGACGTACTTCGGCGGTCTGGAAAACAACCTTTTCACCGCCCTGGAACTGCCGGTAGCGGGTCTCCATCTGGACCGCGTCCGTGGCAATGACGATCTGGGTCAAGTCGTCCCCCGCCTGGGAGACAAGGTACTGTCATTGGGCTACATCAATGGCCGTAACATCTGGCGCACGGATCTGGATGCCGCACTGGATGCACTGATTTCCCTGCGCAATGAACTGGGAGAACGTCTGTGGCTGGCCCCTTCCTGCTCCCTGCTGCACAGCCCGGTGGATCTGGATCAGGAAGACACGCTGGATGCAGAACTGAAAAGCTGGCTGAGCTTTGCCAGACAGAAACTGGAGGAACTGGCCTTGCTGGGCGGCGCCCTGGATGGTGACAGCAGCGTCAATGCCGGCCTGCAGGCACAGCGTCAGGCCCTGCAGGCCCGAGCGCTGTCCAACCGCATTCACAACCCGGCTGTCGGCAAACGACTGAGCGCCGCGGGTGAACTGCCCCGTGACCGTAACCGTTCCTTCGCCGAACGCATCGCCCAGCAGCAACAGGCACTGCAGTTGCCCGCCTTCCCCACCACCACCATCGGCTCTTTCCCGCAAACCCGGGAAATCCGCACGGCACGCCGGGACTGGAAGGCCGGGCGTCTCGATGAGGCGGCCTACACGGAACAGATGAAGCAGGAAATTCAGCGCTGCATTCGTTATCAGGAAGACGTGGAACTGGATGTCCTGGTACACGGCGAAGCCGAGCGTAACGACATGGTCGAATACTTCGGCGAACTGCTGGATGGATTCGCCTTCACCCGCTTTGGCTGGGTACAGAGCTATGGCTCACGCTGTGTCAAACCGCCGATTATCTTCGGTGATGTGCAGCGCCCTCACCCCATGACCGTGGACTGGGCCCGTTACGCCCAATCGCTCACCGACAAGCCGGTGAAAGGCATGCTCACCGGACCGGTAACCATCCTGCAATGGTCCTTCGTACGCGACGATCAGTCCCGTGCCGACACCTGCCACCAGATTGCTCTGGCATTGCGCGACGAAGTCCAGGATCTGGAAGCCGCCGGCATCAAGGTGATCCAGATCGACGAACCGGCTCTGCGTGAAGGGCTGCCGCTGCGTCAGGCAGACTGGGGAGCGTATCTGGACTGGGCCGTTGACTGCTTCCGGCTGGCGACCGTGGGTGTGGCCGACGACACCCAGATTCATACCCACATGTGTTACTCGGAATTCAACGACATCATTGAAGCCATCGCCGCTCTGGATGCGGATGTCATCACCATCGAAACATCCCGTTCCAACATGGAGTTGCTCGATGCCTTCCGGGACTTCCAGTACCCCAACGATATTGGCCCGGGCGTGTATGACATCCACTCCCCCAACGAACCGGATGTGGGCTGGATGGTACAGCTGATGGAAAAAGCCGCCGAACGACTGCCAAGGGAACGGCTGTGGGTGAACCCGGATTGTGGCCTGAAGACCCGCAAGTGGGAGGAAACCCGGGGCGCGCTGGCCAACATGGTGGAAGCGGCTAAGCGACTGCGCGAAGCGGTTTAACCATCCTCTAGGCAGGCGCATCGCTCGCGGCACGAACCAGAACGAAGCGGACTAACGCCCTCCGGGGCGACCCGTGGGTGCAGGCTGTGCATAAAGCCCAAACCGGAAAAGACGTATGTACCACAGAGGACACAGAGATCACGGCAGGAAAGACAATGTTTTCTCTGTGTACTCTGTGGTGAAAATGCGTTTGATCCTGGTTTGGGTTATCGCGCCCCGCGCGGCGCGCCTACTGGCTCTGCCCCTCCTCCGCCTCTATCACCCTCAACAATCGATCCGGCCCCAGCTCCACCGGCTTGGGTTCGCCGGGTAATTGCCAATGACCCGCATGGCGCTCCTCCGGCTTGCTGTCCATCAACGGCAGGCTGGTCAGATCCACCAGCGCATCGCGGAACAGATCGGTGCGGTAGCACTGGGCCGCGAAGGTCTGTTTTTCTTCCAGGCTGCACTGACGCCAGCGTTGCATTTCTTCCAGCAGGAAGCGGGCGTCGGAACGCCAGGGGAAATTGGCCTGAAAGCCTGCGAACACATGAAAATGATGGGCAGGAAACGGCTGGCCAGTCAGGCCACCGGGTAATCGCTGACTGAAAGGTGCACGAATAATTTCCGCCGGCACGTCCAGCCAGGCCGGGTGTGCCAACAGTGAAAGACTGTCCACCAAGTGCTCATCCGCATAACAGGCCGCCTTGTACAAAGCCCTCAGCAAGGCACGGTGCGGGCCGGGGTTACGCGCCACCCAGTCCCGCGACACGGCCAGCACCTTCTCTGGAGCATTTTCCCAAATCTGATAGCCGGACAGGATGCAATGGCCCGCCCCGGTAAGCGCCGCCAGGCTGTTCCAGGGCTCACCCACACAGAAACCGTCGATATGCCCCATGCGCAGATGATCCACCATCTGCGACGGCGGCAGCACCACCAGTTTTACGTCGTGATCCGGGTCCAGCCCGGCCACACTCAACCAGTGACGCAACTGGTAGGCATGGCAGGAGAACGGAAAGACCACCGCCAATACCAACGGGTCTTCTCCACTGCTGGCTCGGGCAGCCACCAGTTTATTCATGGCCGTTGCCATATCATTGGGTGTGGGCCCTTCCGACAGTGCGCACAGCCCCTGAAACAACATCGGGGAGACGGTAATACCATTGCCGTTCAGCCCCATGGAGAATGCCGTCGCCAACGGCTTCTTGATGCAGCCCAGCCCCAGCGATGTGGCCATCAGCATAGGCGCCAGCATGGGAGCCGCGTCCAGCTGGCCCACCAGCAGGCGGTCGCGGAGGCTGGCCCAGCTCCATTCCGGCTGCAGTTCCACATCCAGCCCCTCGGCAGCAAAATACCCGGCCTCCTGGGCAACCGCCAGCGGCAGGCTGTCGGTGAGCGGCATGTAGCCGATACGAATCTTCATGAATCCTGCTCCACAACAACCGAACGACGAGTGCTATTTGCCTGGCGCCGAAAAGGCTCGGCAATGGCCACAGGACGCCTGACACGACTGACTGGCCTGGCCGGAGGACCTGTCAGGCTGCGGGCTTTTTTCAATGGCATCACTCGTCGCATGGTGTCTCCTGTTTTTGGCCCTGGATAACCTAACCCTGCGCCTTGAGCATCTCGGCGTAATCCAGCACTGACTGGGCCACCTGAATAAGAGGCTGGCCGGTATTCATGGCCTGGCGCCGCAAGGTGGTGTAGGCATCCTGTTCATTCAGGCGCCGGCGCTGCATCAGTAACCCCTTGGCCCGTTCGATGATCTTGCGCTCGGCCAGGGCTTCACGGGTCTGTTCCAATTCTTCGCGCAGCGCCTGGTATTCGCGAAATCGGGCGGTGGCCACCCGCATCACGCCACGGACCCGGGCCAGATCGGTTTCCCCGGCCACATAGGCGCTGACGCCGGCACGCAGTGCCGCCACGATCAGATCCTCGTCGTCCTGGTTGCAGAACATGACCATGGGCCGCGGCATATCCCGCTGCACCAGTGCCATGCTCTCCAGGGTATCCCGGTCCGGCGCGTCCATATCGACGATCACCACATCCGGATTGCTGGAATGCACTTTTTCCGCCAGCCCGGCAGCACTGGTCAGGCGACAGAGAATCTCGTGCCCCTCATCAATCAGGGCACGCTCCAGGATCGCGGCGCGCGGCGGCTGGTCGTCCACCAGCATGATTTTCAGTGCCATAGTGTCTCGGGCATCCGGAAAAGAAGAATTACCCATTGAGTCTGCAACGGTTGTGCCAG
>JAZAJX010000144.1:0-4800 GCA_036230225.1 Pseudomonadota bacterium
TGGCGCTGGCGGCGATCATCCGGTTTCGGTTGTTGTGGCTGCGGGCTGGCAGCGGGGATCACTTCTGTGGCGGGGGCCGCTTCAGGCTCCGCCGTGACCTCTGGCAGGTTGGCGCTACGGGCCACACTTTCCATACCGCGACTGATCTGGTCATGCCAAGCCAACATGGGTTTGAAGTCGTCCTGGCTGGGCGCACCGGTACGCTTGTCCAGATCCAGCAGATAGGTTTCGAAATCGTGGCTGATATCACCCAGCTCTTTCAGGCCGGCCAGACGCGCACCGCCCTTGAGGGTATGCAGGGCGCGCTTGAGATCATCCACAAAGTCATGACTTTCCGGGTGATCTTTCCAGCTGCTCAGGCAGCCATCAATGATTTCCGACAGCTCTTCCGACTCTTCCAGGAAAATCGCGAGAATTTCCGGGTCGGTATCCGGCTGCCAGTTTTCGTCAAGCACCACAGGCTGCGGGGCAGCGGCTTGCTCCGGCTGTACAACCGGCTTATCTACGGCGGTGGTGTCTTCGATCGCGGGTTGCGCTGCAGGCACCTGGGCGGGTGCGGTATCCATGGCCGGCAGGACAAAGCCGGCAGGATCGGCCACGTAATCATGGATCGCGACCATCAGCACATCGCCGGAAGGCAACGGACGATTGGCCTTGAGCGCTTCGACCATTTCAGCCAGCCGATCGTGGCAGCGATGCAGCAAGTCGATCAGTGATGGCTCCACCGACAGTTGGCTCTGCGCCAACCCTTCATACAGGGTCTCCAGCTCATGCCCCAAGTCACCCAGTTCCGGCACCTCGGCCATACGGGCGCCGCCCTTGAGGGTGTGCAGGTCACGCTGCAGAGACTGCAACTCGATCAGGTTATCCTGCTGCTCTACCCAGGTGTCCAGGCTGTTACCGGCAGACTCGAGAATCTCGTCGGCTTCTTCCAGGAAGATTTCTACCAGCTCCGGGTCTCGCTCCGGTTGGGGCAGCGCCTCGCCGGAGTGCGCATCCTCAACCGCAGCGGGCTCGGCAGCCGGAGCTGGCGCAGGTGTCACCTCAGTAAATTCAGGGGCACTTTCCAGGGGGGAGGTGTCTGCCACACTCGTGGTGTCGGCAGACTCAGCCGGCTCACCGGACATAAAAGCACGAATGTCGGTTTCCAGCTCCGGGGAGCCCCCAGGCGCACCCCCGCCCTTGAGGCTATCGATCATGTCTGCCAGTCGGTCGTGGCAGCGGTGCAACAGTGCGAACAGGGACGGCGCTACAACCACCTGACCGGCGTTATAGCCCTCGTAAAGGTTTTCCAGCTCGTGGGACAAGTCCCCAACCGGCGCGATACCGGCCATGCGGGCACCGCCTTTCAGGGTATGCAGGTCGCGCTGCAGGGCGCCGACGTTGCTGCTATCGCCGTTTTCCCACTGGTCGAGAATGTTGCTGGCGGACTCAAGAATTTCTTCCGCTTCTTCCAGGAACAGTTCGACCAGCTCCGGGTCAAGATGGGCCTGATACTGGCTGCTGGTGCTGTCTGGCGCGTCCGGCAGGGTGTCAGGGACGCCCTCGCTACCCACCTCCCTGGGGGCGGCGTCGTTCCGCGGCGCGCCGCCGGGGCCGTCATCCTCCGGGCCGGGGCCACTGGCCACCAGTTCACGCAGGGTATCGACCAGCCCCAGCTCTGCCCGCACAGTCTGTCCGGCGGCCAGGCAGTCCATCATGTTCATCAGGGCATCCTGGCCCTCGGCGGTTTGCTCAAGCAGTTGTTCGCTGAAGGCCAGCCGACCACTTTCTACTGCGCTGTAGCAATCTGCCAACGCAGCGGCCAGCTCCTGGATCTCACCGAGCCCGGCGGTGCTGGCACTGTTGGCCAACAGGTTCAGCTCATCACGCAGACGGACCAGTTCTTCTGTCTGCTGAGGGTGCTGCCCCCACTGCGCCAGCAGCTGCTCCGCATCCACAATCAGGTCCATGCCTTCGGACAGGAAGACCGCCAGAATGTGCGGATCGGCCTGATTAAGGCTGGCACCGGTGCTGCTGTCCTGCTGCTGTAGGGCCGCGATCAACGCATCTGCGCCGGGCAGGTGCTCCTGATGAAGCCCCTGATCCAGATTATCGGCAATCAGCTCACCGACCTGACGGATCAGGCCAACCTGTTCATTGCTGGCTCTGCGGTTATTGCTGATCAGATCACGCACCAGCTTTTCCGCTGGCTCCGCCACTTCTGCCACGGCCTCGATCTCGGCCATACGAGCACTGCCCTTGAGGGTGTGCAGAGCCCGGTGAACCTCGTCATCGACGGTGTGTTCGGAGAGGTCATTATCCAGGCTAAACAACCAGCGCGTGACCAGTGCCAGGTTACGACGGGCTTCACTGGCAAAGATCTCCAGCAACACCGGATCCTTGCCACTGGCCGCATCGGAGGCATCACCCTCGTCCAAGGTCGCCATGTCGGGGATATCGGCCAGGGTATCTGCCTCGCCGTAATCGGGCTCCTGCTCCGGCAGGGTCAGCTCGATGGTGTCATCGAATTGGGTTGCGTCTTCCTCTTCGTCGTCACCACCGAGATCGATATCAATGGCGTCATCCAGCGTCCCCTCATTGCTGGACTCCAGATTCCAGGGATCCTGCTTTGGCGCATCACTAACGGCATCTTGAAAGGCGCTGACGTCATCGTCAGACAACGACAGACCCGTTTCCGGCCCGTCTTCCGTCTGCGGCTCGTCGCTGCCTTGCAGACTGTCCTGAGTCGGAGCCACCTCCGTCAGGGTCAGCGTGATGTCATCCGTGGACTCATCGCCCCGGGCATCGTCGGACTCAGCACTTTCCGCTGTCGCATCGCTGTCACCGGCAGTGGCAGTGGCAGTGGCAGTGGCCCCGACCTGCGGGACCGCATCAATTTGCCCCCCTGCCGCCAGCGTGTCGGCAGCATCCGCCAGCGGCTGAACGTCATAGGGATCGGGCTGGCGCCGGGTAAAGGCATCAACCAGCGCCGGAACACGATCACGCACCTGCTGAACCAGCTCGATCAGGGTCGGGGTCGGCTCGATGGTCTTGTCGATCACCCGGTTCATCATGTTTTCCACTGACCAGGCCAACTCGCCAACGGTGGTGGCACCCACCATACGACCAGAGCCCTTCAGGGTGTGGAAAGATCGGCGGAACTCCACCAGTGACTCTTCGTCACTGGTGTTGGCGACCCAGCGGGGGAAAAATTCGTCCAGGGCTTCCAGCACTTCGCTGGCTTCTTCCTGGAAGATTTCGATGATCTCATCGTCGATCAGGTCATCGCTGTCGTCCCCGGCATCGCTGCTGGCAGATTCCTCTGCCGCGACCACGTCGAGGGTTTCAACCGGTTCAGCCAGCTCCGGGGTGTCATCGACATCCACCGCTTCGGCTTCGATCACATCGCTTTGCGCCGGACTCTGCGGCAGCGTCAGCTCGATAGTGTCGTCCTGCTCTTCGCTGACGACAGCCTCGTCATCGTCAAACGCCAGCGGTTCGACATCCTGCTCCACCGTCTCGGGGGCAACCTCATCGCTAGCAGGCGCTTCTTCCAACTCGGTGACGGCAGCGGCGTCCAGCTCGATGCGCTCTACATCGACGGCACTGCTATCAAATTCGGTATCGTCCGCGAGCGGATAACCCAACGCATCCACACTGGCACGGGCCAGATGCAGAATGTCATCGGTGGTTTCCGGGTCGTCGCTGAGACGCTCCAGATAATATTCCACCGAGGTAATCGCATCGGCCAGGGTATCCATGCTGCGCCAATCCGGTTTCGGCTTGTCACTGGCCAGCAGTTGCTCTTCGATAAAACGCACACACTGGCGCAGAATGGCGCCTGGTCGTGCCAGCTGAATGACTTCCAGACCACCGCGCACCGCATTCAGACGGTCCGGCACCGGCGCCAGATGTTCGGTGCTCCATTGCGAGGCAATGAATTCGACAATACCGTCTTTGGCTTCTTCCAGGCCTGCACGGCATTCCCGCAGCACCGCATCCATGGCCTGGCCCACGTGGCCTGGTATATCACCCAGCTCGCCACCGGCCTGTCCACGGCGGTCCCCGCCGCTGATGCCCGCCAGCGTTGCTTCTACATAGAGCAGCGCCCCGGCAATATCCATCAAGGCTTCTCGCTCGGCGGGGTGCTTGCCTGCCACGATGTCTTCCATGGCACGCAGCTGTTCTTCTACCAGCGCGCGTGGCTGGCCCAGCCCCAGCACGGCCACGGTATCGGCCACCTGTTTCAGGGTGACCGTCTGCGGTTGCAGGGTGGATGCATCGGTATTGCCGTTATGGACAAACGATTCCAGGGCATCCTTGACGGTGGTGAGCTCTTCGGAAAGGGCCTGCACCACAGAGCTCATGGCCTCCGCATCCGGGCCGGTCATCCGTGCCCGTTCGGCATTCACCAGATCATCGGAGGGCAGGGCATCGTCAAGGCGATAGCGAGCCTTGATATCGCGGATACGGGCACTGGCAGATTCGGCCTTGGCCACGTAGTAAAGCAGGTTCTTGAGCAGGTCGGTGGGCGCGGGCTGGTTAAGGCTTGCCGCCCCCTCAGTCACCAGCACACGCATGGTGCGGTCGATCTGGCCGAGCATCATCTTGACGGAGGTACCCAGCACGATGGCGTCTTCGGACAGACCATCCACCAGTGCGTGGCTGATAGACCACAAGGGCGCGCGTGGCGCATCCCCCGTCACTTGCTCAAGCTTGGTGAAAACCTTGGCCATGTAACCGAGATTTTCACCCATGCGATCGTTACGCAGCACCCCAAGCAGTGCGATCTGGAACATCTGACGAATCTTTTTCGCC
>JAZAJX010000145.1:0-10972 GCA_036230225.1 Pseudomonadota bacterium
GATGGTGTCGGAGGTGTCGTGCCAGGCTTTTTTGGTGAAGTGGGTATCGGTGGATACTGAGAACACTTCCACGCCCTGCTTTTGCAATTCCTCATACTTGTCAGCCACGTCGCCCAGTTCGGTGGGACACACGAAAGTGAAGTCGGCCGGATAGAAGAAGAAGATGGCCCATTTCCCTTTTACATCGGCTTCAGAGATCTCGACAAATTCGCCCTGCTTGAATGCGGTCGCGTTGAACGGTTGGATCTCGCTGTTAATCAATGCCATGTCTTGGTGACTCCCTAGGTTGGTCATTCGTCGTTTCGGCGAGAGATAGAATGCGAAATCCAGGACGATAGTTAAATTTGAAACTTCTTATGGCGCCGATAGAAAATGCCAAACCCGGTGATCTTGGCTCAAAACAGGGACAATTGGGAATCCGCGGCTTTCTGCGGCCGACGCGACCGACGGCGGCGACTGCCGTGACGCTGGTTGACGGCCCGGCTTTCGTCCCGGAAGCCGGCCTGCTGGCGGGCCTCGGCCAAGCGGTGACGCGCTTCACGAACCGCCGTCTCGAAGCAGACCAAGGGGGCGGGATAATCCTGCCCAATCCGCACGCCGGCGGCCCGTTGCTGGCGCCCTCCCATCTGCCAGGGCTGATGGATCCAGGGCCCCGACACCTGTCTGAGCTCCGGCACCCAGCGACGGATAAAGACGCCCTCGGGGTCCAGCTTGCGAGCTTGCAGGGTGGGGTTGTACATCCTCAGGGCATTGATCCCCGTAACGCCGGCTTGCATCTGGACCTGGGGGTAGTGAATCCCCGGCTCGTAGTCCACGAATAATCTCGCCAGATGCAGCGCGGGCTGGCGCCAATGCAGCCACAGGGGATAACAGGCCGTGGAAACCAGCATCGCGCGCATGCGGAAGTTGATCCAGCCATGGTGGTGCAGATAGCGCATGGCCGCGTCTACCAGCGGCCAACCGGTCTCCCCCCGCTGCCAGGCTGCCAGCCAAACCGTGTTACCCGGCACTTCTCGCAGGTTGCGCAATAGCGGATGCAGGCAGCGGGTCTCCATGGATACCTGATCTTCCAGCTTCTGGATAAAGTGGCAGTGCCACCACAAGCGTGACTCAAAGGCGGACAACCCCGCCCTCAGCGCCGGGTCATCGCCCTGCGCCAGCGCATCCCAGGTATCCTGCACCACTCGACGCAGGCTCAGACAGCCCCAGGCCAGATAGGGGCTGATCCGCGCCCCGCAGTGTTCGGCCTTCTGTGGGGCACTGATTCCGCCCCGGTAGCCGCGGGCCCGCTGTCCAAGAAAGCTGCGCCAGACCGGCTCGCCGGTCTCCGTCCCGCCGAGCTGGCGCCCCGGGCAGGCCGTTTGATCCCAGCCACGGGGAGCACGCAGATCCGGCCAGGGGTCAGCCGGGGCTGCCGCCTGGACCCGGGACGGCAACGTGCTCTGGGGCGTCGCCATAAATGCCTGCCAGTGGGCCGCCCAGTGGTCCCGATCCACACAGGGCCGCAGCACACCGAATGGCGGCACCTCCTGCCAGGTCAGGCCCTGCGTCTGACACCACTGCGCTACCGCTCTGTCACGGGCATAGGTCCAGGCTCCGCCGTATTCCTCGTGGCTGTGCAGCGCGAAGACACCAAAACGGCGCCGCAGGTCCGACAGTACGCTCACGACATCGCCTTCCACCACCCACAGCGGCAATCCGATCCGGGCCAGCTGGCCACGCAGGTCGCGCAGACTGTCCGCCACGAAACGCCACTGCCGCAGACTGGTATCCGGTTGTTGCCAGTATTCCGGCTCCACAATATACAGAGGCAGTACTGGACCGGACCGGCAGGCCTGTGCCAGCGGCCCGTGATCGTGTACCCGCAGATCGCGTTTGAACCACACCACCTGCAGCGTCATGACACCCTCAGATCCCCGGCAGGCAGAGGCAACATAGCCGCCGGATAATCCGGCAGGGCCGCCGCCTGCCCAAAGGAAAAATGCAGTGACAGGCAACGCCGGGCCGACAAGCCGCGCAGCGCCGGCAACCAGTAATGCAGGTACGCCGCCTCGGGGTCGTACTGCTGGCACTGGCGGGTGGGACTAAAGCGTCGCCCTCCCCGGGCATCGTGACCAACGCCGGCAATGTAGGCCCAGTTACCCCAGTTGGATGCCACATCATCATCCACCAGATGGTGCTGGAACCAGCGCGCCCCCCGACGCCAGTCCAGTCCCATGTCGTGCACCCAGAAGCTGGCCAGATTCTGACGCCCCCGGTTGGAGACATAACCCGTTGCCACCATTTCCCGCAGGTTAGCGTCGATAAAGGGCAGCCCGGTTTCAGCTCGACACCAGCGCTGCCAGTATTCGTCAGCAAACGCGGAGGTAGGCAATGTGGGCGAGGGCTCGTGGTCATTCAGCCCCCGGCGACGAAACACTCGGGCACCATGCTCACGCAGGGACCAGTGGAAAAATTCCCGCCACAGCAACTCCACGCGTAACCATTCGCTGCCGGCCCCGGGCCCATGGCGGGCCTCATAATCGAGAATCCGTTGCCAGACCCGCCGCACGGACAGGTTTCCCCAGGCCAGATAGGCACTCAGCCGACTGGAGAAGTGATCACCGATCAACCGATTACGGGTCTGCTTGTAGTGATCCACACTGCGGGTCTCAAACAGGTAATGTTCCAGCCATTGCTGGCCGGCCTGCTCTCCGCCGCTCAGGGAAAAGTAGTCCCGGCAATGGCGCTGCCAGTGCTGGCAGCGCTGCGCCAGGATCTCGCGGGCGGGTTCGGCGCCAGCAAGGGGCGGCAGTGGCCGGGCGGCGTTCAGTGGCGGCGCAGCCCCCTCCAGGGCCGTAACCGCCACGCCACCCCGGCGATCCACCTTGCGCCGGAAACGGCTAAAGGTGGCCGGGAAGGGACCCTCCCAGGGCAAGGCATCGGCGGCAAGCAGCGTCTGCGTCTCCTCCTCGACAATCCGAATGCCCGACTGCCGCAATGCGCTAATTATGGCGAGTTCTTCCGGGGCCTGGGCTGCTGCGGTGATCACTGTCAGGGGCTGGTGGGCCTGCCAGTGGGTCAACAGGGCCACCGGGTCCGCCCGCAGGCACTGCAGAACCACGCCCAGTTGCGCCAACCGCGCCTGCAAATCGTCGAGACTTTCCAGCAGAAAGGCCGACTTGGCCGGCCCCAGCCGGTCCATGCCATCGGCATCCGCCTGCAACCAGTGGTCGGGCAACAGGTACAGGCCCAGCACCGGCTGAGACAGGCTGGCAGCCCGATGCAGTAACGGCTGGTCTGCCACGCGTAAATCCTGTCGAAACCACACCACCGTGGTCATTGTGGCCTCCCCTGCCGACGACAACGTTCACTGCAGTACACCACCTGCTCCCAGTGCCGCGCCCATTTGCGGCGCCAACTGAAAGATCGCTGGCAGACCGGGCAGGTTTTCTCCGGCAACGCCGCCTTGTTGCCCTTCCAGCCGTTGCTCACAGGGCCTCCGGGTCTGACAGCAATTGCTCTGCGCGATCCAGCATGGCGTTCACCTTGGCAGGATCCATACGATCCAGGTTGCGATAGATCATCCGCATGCGGTGGTTATGCTGGAACTGGCCGCGATGACGATGAATGAAATGCCAGTAGAGAGCGTTGAACGGGCAGCTGTCATCGTCACTGGCGGTTTTGACGTTGTACTGGCAGTGCTTGCAATAGTCGGACATGCGATTGATGTAACTGCCGGACGCCGCGTAGGGTTTACTACCCAGATAGCCGCCATCGGCATGCATGACCATGCCCAGGGTGTTGGGCAACTCGACCCAGTCGTAGGCATCTGCATACACCTCCAGGTACCACTGACAAATGGCCTCAGGCAGTACCCCCAGCAGCAGGGCAAAATTACCGGTGACCATCAATCGCTGGATATGATGCGCATAGGCATGGTCCAGAGTGTTACGCAGAGACTCCGCCATGCAGTGCATGCGGGTCTCACCACTCCAGTAGTAACCGGGTAACGGCCGCCGGTTCCCCAGCCGGTTTTCCCCGGCGTAATCCGGCATCAGCAGCCAGTAAATCCCGCGCACATACTCGCGCCAGCCGAGGATCTGGCGGATAAATCCCTCCACGGCATTGAGCGGCGCCTGTCCGTCCCAGTAGGCTTGCTCCGCCGCCTGGCAGACGGCCAGCGGGTCCAGCAAGCCGATATTCAGATACGGTGACAGAAGACTGTGAAAGAGCGTGTCTTCCCCGGTGACCATGGCATCCTGATAGTCCCCAAAGTACGGCAAGCGCTGCTCGATAAAATGGGCCAGTGCCTGTTGCGCCTGGGCGGCCGTGGTACCCCAGCGGAAATCATCCAGATTGCCGATATGTTCGGAAAAGTGCTCTGCTACCAGTGCCAGCACCTCTTGGTCGGTGTTATCGCGGGGGAAATCCAGCGGCAGCGGCAGCGGGACCTCCCCCTTGTACGCCTTGCGATTACTGGCATCAAAATTCCACTGCCCGCCCACCGGATCATCGCCCTCCATCAACAATCCGGTATGACGACGCATTTCCCGGTAGAAGAACTCCATGCGCAGCTGCTTCTTGCCGCTGGCCCAGCGGCGAAAGAACGCCGGTGTACAGAGAAAACGACTGTCGTCCAGGCAGGTGACCGGGCAGGCCAGGCAATCCGGCCAGACATTCTCGATCTGCTGTTGCAGACGGTGCTCACCACAGTGGGTCACCACCAGCACCTCAGCCTGCTCGCACAACGGCGCCACCACATCAAGCAGGCTGTCGTGGGCATGCTCGCCATATCGAAAATAGTCCAGCTGCCAGCCCGCCTCGCGCAAATCCGCCGCAAAGTGGCGCATGGCACTGAAGATAAAGGCGATTTTCTGCTTGTGATGCCCCACATAGGTGGCCTCAACAGGCACTTCCGCCATCACCAGACGGTCCTCCCCCTTGTCCAGCGCCTGCAATGTCGGCAGGGACAAACTGAGCTGATCGCCAAGAATGAGTCCGATTTTCACCACGGCTCCCGGGTTCACCCAAAGAACTCAAGCATGACGGGGAGCAGGTGGCCGACGAGTGAAGGAACCCCCGCCATGACGACGTGTCCCACCCCCATGAGCAGAATCCGGAGAGCCCCATGCTTCGCTTGATACTGATCGCGACAGGATTACTGACCGGGCTGGCCCAGGCGCAGGGCTATGACTACATCCGCGGCGACGATGTGTACGAGGAAGACTACCAATATGGTGTGGACTACGAGGGCCTCAGCAGCGTCCCCCGGACGCGGCTGAATGGCGCTGATAGCGGCCAGGGCGATGATGCCGGCGGGAGACTCAAACAGCGGGCCCGTGATCTGCAAGAGGACACCACCCAGCCCTCCATGACCCGGGAGCTGGAAAGATGGCAAGCCAGGGACAGGCTCTCCCCTGCAACGGACGCCGGGCGCTAGGGAATCTCTGAATCACCGGGCCCGGGTCAGCGGCGACGCGAGCAGCTGTTCAAACAGCATGGTCAGTGGTTGGGGGCGGCCGATGGCATACCCCTGGACAAAGTCCACGCCAGCTTCCTCCAGGACGGGAATGAGGGCAATATCCTCCACGTATTCCGCCACGGTTTTTACGCCCAGACGGTGCGCCACCTCGCTGATGGATTCCACGATGGTCCGGTCCACACTGGAGAACAACAGATTGCGGACAAAGCTGCCGTCAATCTTGATGAAATCCACCTGGAAGTGCTTCAGATAGTTAAAGGAACTGAAACCGCTGCCGAAGTCATCCAGCGCCACCTTGCTGCCCTTTTCACGAATCCGCCCCAGCAATTCACTGGCACTGGCCAACTGATTGACCACCGTGGTTTCGGTAATTTCAAACGTGAGCCGTTCCGGCGGGACCGTGGTGCGATCCAGCAATTCTTCCAGGAACGGGATAAAGCTGGGGTCATCCAGAGACGTCGCAGACAGATTGATGGCCAGATGCAGGTTGGGCAGCGCCGCCAATTCGTCGCTGAGCGTGACCAACAGCTGGGAGAGGACCCAACGATCGATATGCGGCATCATCTGATAACGCTCGGCGGCCGGAATGAAGGCCCCCGGGTTGAGAA
This sequence comes from Pseudomonadota bacterium, assembly GCA_036230225.1. GTDB lineage: Bacteria > Pseudomonadota > Gammaproteobacteria > Pseudomonadales > Alcanivoracaceae > Alcanivorax. Next base: position 6,073 of record JAZAJX010000145.1, read on the forward strand.
TATCGCCATTACGATCGCGCAATCGCAGCAGGATCTCATAGTGGGATGCGTCCACATCACCACCAATGGGGCGGATTTCCTGGGCGTAGAGCAGAAACCGATCCGCTTCCAGCGATTCGCGCAACCCCGCTGCCATTTGCAGCTCCAGATGACGGCGTGATGCCTCACTGTCATCCGGCGTGTACACGGAAACCTGATTACGTCCCCGGTGCTTGGCGGCGTAACAGGCCACATCGGCGCGGCTCATGGCTTCCTCCACACTGATCAGGTTACCCGCCAGGTGCACCAGTCCGACACTGGCGCCAATATCGTAGAGTGAATCCTTCCAGGCAAAGCGCATTTCACCCAACGCGGCGATCAGACGTTCGGCGATCTGTATGGCCTTGTCCGGCGGACAATGCCGCAGCAGCAAGCCGAATTCGTCACCGCCCAGCCGGGCCACCACGTCGTCGTCACGGACCTGTCGGCCAATCACCCGGGCGCACTCTTTTAGCAGCGCATCCCCGGCCACATGACCCGCCGTATCATTCACCACCTTGAAACGGTCCAGGTCGATAAAACAGAGCACGCTCTGATCGCCTGCGCCCTCATCCAGTGTCTGCTGCAAGGCATTCTCGAACTCGCGACGATTGGTAAGCCCAGTCAGCGCATCATGGGTGGCGTGGTAACGGAGCTTATTCTGCATGGCGCGCCGGGACGTCACGTCCCGAAATACCATCACTGCGCCTTTCACTTCCCCTTCAGCGCTCTTGACCGGTGCCGCCGAGTCCTGAATCTCGTATCGGCTGCCGTCACGACTGAAGAGATAACCCTCTTCACGCAGGAAACAGACATCCCCCCCTGTCAGGGCAATCGCGATGGGATTGCCCAGCGACCCCTTGCCATCTTCCGCGCTGAGCTGCAGCACCGTTTCCACCGCCATGCCTTCGGCTTCGCAGGCACGCCAGCCGGTGAGTGATTCCGCCACCGGATTCATAAAGCTGATACGCCCTTTCTCGTCCGTGGCAATCACCCCATCGGCGATGGAATTAAGGATCACCCGCAGGCTCTCTTTCTCGTGGGCCAGAGAGCGCTGCATGGCATGCTGGGCGGTCACGTCCCAGTTGGTCCCGACCATCATCGGCACCCGGTCGGGCCCCACCAGAATGGTTTCGGCGCGGGCCCGGATGAAACGTTCTTCGCCATCAGGCGTCACGATGCGGAACTCCCCGTCCAGCTCTCCGGGGGCATCAAGGGCCTGCTGCAGCCGCGGTTTCAGCAGGGCCAGATCATCCGGGTGAATACAGTCGTACCAGATCTGCAAGGTGCCATCACCCTGCGCGCCGGGCTGAAGGCCATACAATTCGTACATCCGCTCATCCCAATCCAGCTCACCGGTAACGGTGTTATATCGCCAGATACCCACCCCTCCTGCGGACAGGGCCAATTGCAGCTGTTTGCGGCTTTCGAGCAGGGCCAGCTCCGCGTCCTTGGCCGCCTGAATGTCTTCACACTGGACAATCAGGAAATCCACACGCTCGTTATCACGCACACAGGCAATGGACATGCGCATCCAGACCAGCTTTCCCTCACGGGTGACACAACGGCGCTCCATGCGCAGGCTATCCTGCCGTCCGGCCAGCAACCCGCCAAGCTGCTGAAGATCACTCTGCTGATCATCCGGATAGAGCAGCTCCTGGAGAGTGCTGTTGAGCAACACTGCTTCTTCGTACCCGGTCAGCTGGCACAGGGCACGATTGACCGCCAGCCAACTACCATCCGGTCCCATCAGCCCCATGGCAATGGCGGAGTGCTGCCAGGTCAGTCGAAGCTGTTTCTCGCTATCCACCACGGCAGCATAATTGGCCCGTTGCCGGAGAAAGACGCATCCCCCCAGAACCACCAGCAAGGCGGCCCCCATCAGCAAAACCTGCATGACCCACGTCCACTGTCAGTTTTTATGATTCTTGATCCCCTGTTCACTTTTTGAACGCCACCCTCATTACTGGCAATGCCTCACCTGACAAAACCGGAACTTTCACCGACAATTGGGTGACTACAGGGAACTCGCCTGGCGCAGTCAGGCCATTTCGTCACAGGAATTTTGCCGCCTCAGCGGCACAAACCATGATGCTCCGATACCGCGCCCTACAATGCCTGGCCCTGCTGTTCATGGCCTTTGCCCTGTCCCAGCTCTGGTACCTGGGGCAGGTCCTGCGCCTGCAATATCATAACCCGGAAGGCAGTGCCTACATGCAACGCGCCAAGGCACAGGGGCAGGTGCAGCAATACTGGCGTGACTACGACCAGATCAGCGACTACCTCAAACGTTCGGTGTTGATCTCCGAAGACGCCCAGTTCACCCGCCACAGCGGCTTTGACTGGCAGGGCATACGCTATGCGCTGCAACGCAACCGGGAAGCCGGCAAGCCGGTAGCGGGTGGCTCCACCATCACCCAGCAGCTGGCCAAGAACCTGTATCTCTCCGGGGAGCGCAGCTATACCCGCAAGGCCCAGGAAGCCCTGATCGCGGTGATGCTGGAAATCGGCCTGAGCAAGCGGCGAATCCTCGAACTTTATCTGAATGTGGCCCAGTGGGGGCACCAGATATACGGTGCGGAAGCAGCGGCACGACATTATTTTCAGGTCAGTGCGGCCAACCTGAGCATCGAACAAGCCACCCAACTGGCGGCCATGCTGCCACGCCCCAATCTCTATGATTTCAAGGGGCCCACCGATTACGTACAACAACGGGCCACCTGGATTCAGGGGCAGTTGGCACTGGTGCGCATTCCTGATCCCGGGAACCTGCCATTGCCTTCTCTCGCTGAACCGGAACCGGACCCCGCCCAAGGAACCCCGCAATGAAGCAGTTTGCAGTACTTTGTTTGACCGGCCTGGCCTTGATGGGCTGTAGCGATAATGACAACACGCCGGCCCCGCCACCGGCGACCCAGGACACCAGCAATCCACTGGTGGGCGCCTGGCAGCAAGGGGAACAGATCCTGGTGCTGGAGGAAAACGGGGACCTTTATCTGCCCGCAGACAACCAGCGCCAGGGCCTCACCTGGAACGCCGAGGAGAATACCTTCACCTTCCGTTATCTGGACAACAGCCTGCTGGCGGTGGAGACCATCACGTCGCAAGGCAAGCAACAACAGGACACGCTCAGCCTGACCCCAACCGCCGATATCGACGGCGAAGCGGACACCCCCCTGTTCCACGGAGACTATCAGCGAGCCAACGGGGCCGTGGGCCATCTCAATGGCAGCGTCACCCTGCCCGAGGACAGCTCGCTGCCGGAAAAAGCGGTGCTCACGGTGACCCTGCAATCCGCTGAAGACACCGTGATCCGCCGCCTGATTCCGCTGTCAGAACCCGCCACCCGTTACCCCTTCCGGCTCTACTATCCTGACGCCGCCATCAGCAGCGACAACACCTATCAGGTCACCAGTCAGATCTTGGCGGACGGCGGACTCTTCTTCCAGTCGGAGCCCACTGCCCTGAGACTGCGCGAGGGACAATTTGCGGATATTACCCTGCCGCTCAATGCCGTCATGACCGACAGCGAAACCCTGCGTGGCGCCCTGGTTCAGCAATACGGCTCCACCAGCCTGATACTGTGTAATTCGGACCGGCGACTGCAACTGGCAGGCCCCCAGCGGGAGGATCTGATCGACGCGTATCAACGCGCCAGAGCATATCCCCTGCAGCCCCGCGTAGCGACCGTCAGCGGGCTACTGCGCAAGGTCCCCGGCGAGCAGGAAGGTAGCACCCAGAACGGCATCATCGTGGAAAGCTTTACCCTGGAAAACGGCCAGGAAAACTGTCAGCTGCCTGGCACCACCTTGCTCAACACCCGCTGGCAGCTGGTGTACCTGGGCGACGAACCGGTAACCGCCAATCCCGATCACCCCGCCCCGCATCTGCGCCTTACCGACCAGCAAGAGGCCCGCGGCAATGGCGGTTGCAACCGTTTCAACGGCAACTTCACCCACCAGAATGATCAGCTTACCCTGGGCCCTCTGACGGCCACCGAAATGGCCTGCCCCGCGCTGGAGACCGAACAGCATTATATGGATGCACTGGCAAGCAGCCATCGTTACCGGCTCGACGGGGAACTGCTGACCCTGTTCGACGAGGATGACCAGCCGGTTGCCGGTTTCCAGGCCATCCACCTGTAACTCACGGACACGATCATGCACATCCATTATTTGTCCCATGTCCCTTTCGAGCAGCTTGGCGCCATGGAAACCTGGTTTCAGGAACGGGACATGACCCTGAGCCGCTCGTTGCTCTACCAGGGCGACCCGCTACCATCGGTTGACGGGTTTGATGTGCTGGTGGTCATGGGCGGCCCCATGGGCGCCGATGACGAGGATGACTATCCGTGGATGGGTGCGGAAAAAGCCCTGATTCGCGACAGCATCTCGGCAGGCAAGAAAGTGCTGGGTATCTGCCTCGGCGCCCAGCTCATCGCCCGGGTACTGGGAGCGGCGGTGACAGCCAACCCGGAGCGGGAAATCGGCTGGTTCCCGGTCCAGCCAACCCAGGCTGGTGGCTCCGACAGTATTGGCAAACTCTTCACCGACAGGCCCAGCGTCCTGCACTGGCACGGGGATACCTTTGCCATCCCCGACGGCGCCGTGCATCTGCTGGAAAGTGAAGGGTGCACCAATCAGGCATTCCGCTACGGTGATAATGTGCTGGGGCTACAGTTTCATCTGGAATTACAGGCCGACAATGCCGCCGCCCTGTGCGAGGCCTGCCCGGCGGACCTGTCGCCAGGGCCCTGGGTAGAAAGCCGCGACAACCTGCTCGCCGATGCCCAGCGGTTTGCAGATGCCCGGCAATTGCTGGGGCGGGTGCTGCAGACTTTTCTTGGCTAGGGAGGTTTAGGTTAAGCGACGGGGCCGCGCCC
>JAZAJX010000146.1:0-26295 GCA_036230225.1 Pseudomonadota bacterium
AGTCATGCAACACGAGAGTCAGATCAGAGAGCGAAAGGGCATCAACAAAAGCGTCGAGGTATTGATAGTGAGTGAGGAGTCGGTAATCGATATCGGGTTTGTCGCTCTTTCCGAAGCCGATCAGGTCCAGAGCGATGCAGCGGTAATGGGCGCGCAATGGTTTGATGATGTTGCGCCACAGATAGCTTGAGGTGGGGTTGCCGTGAATAAACAGTAATACCGGCCCTTCCCCTTCATCGATGTAATGCAGACGGTGGCCATTGACCGTGACATAGCGTGATTCAAAAGGGAAATCCGCGAAACCCATGACATTCATCCTTGAGGGGTGGTTTTTCAACTGTTGCCGCTTTTCTGGCAAGATGCCATGGCCGAGTCAATAACGTAAAGTACGAAACCATGTCAAAACCCTATCTGCGTGATGATTTACTGGAAGTGCGTGATAGCGCCGTCCATGGCCGCGGGCTTTTTGCCTGTCGGCCGATCGAGAAAGGTACCGAACTGGGCTTGTGTAAAACCCGGGAAGCCAAGAAAGACGGCCCCTATGTGCTGTGGCTGGATGATGAGGGTGAGGAACGCTACCGCGTATTGTGCGACCTGCGATTCATTAATCATGGCAAGACGCCGAATGTGGCGTATTACGATGATTTGACCGTGGTCGCGCTAAAATCCATTAAGGCGGGGGAGGAATTGCTGCATGATTATGGGGAGGATTGGGAGTAAACCGCTGAACGGCGTGTCCGCAGCCGTGCTCACGGCCCTCTGCGCAGGGTCAGAACGGGCAGGGGGAAGAAAATTCGCTCCATAAGCCGTTAATCGGATGGTTGAAGGCCAGCCATTCGGCGTGCAGCAGGAGGCGGGGGCTTAACGCTTCAATCTCTGGTGGCGCGTACATATCGCAACCGATGATGGGGTGGCCCAATTCCCGACAGTGTATTCGCAGCTGGTGGCTGCGGCCGGTAACCGGGCTGAGAGACAGTCGGGTTCGGTGACGTTTTTCATCCCTTGAGAGCACCTGGTAATGGGTCAGGGCGTGTTTACCGGTTTCATGACAAACCTTCTGCAGTGGCCGATTGGGCCAGTCTGCAATCAGTGGCAACTCGATACTGCCACTGTCCTTTTCCACCAACCCGTGCACGATCGCCTGATAACGCTTCTGAACGGTGCGTTGCTGAAACAGCCGGCTGAGCTGACTTTGTGCCTGGCGTGTCAGGGCAAAGACCATGATGCCTGAGGTATCCAGATCCAGACGATGCACCAGGCGAATGTCCGGATCGTTGACCGCCAGACGTCTAACCGCGCAGTCCTGATTTTCCGGTGCCCGCCCCGGCACGCTGAGCAGATAGGCGGGCTTGTTGATCAGAAGAATGTCACTGTCCCGGTACAAGGTGCCGACCTGCTCGTGGCAAGTCGGCACGATGTAATAGGGTGTATCCGCAGGGTGATTCATGGAGGCGTCAACATCCTAACCCCAGAGAATCCGGAATACATCGTCGTAACGGGTGGCAAAATGCACAGTGAGTCCGTCTTTCAGATAATCCGGGAGCTCATCGAAATCACGGCGGCAGGCCTCCGGGAGAATTACCTCGCGAATTCCCACCCGGCGGGCGGCGATGACCTTCTCGCGAATACCTCCCACCGCCAGCACCTGCCCGGTAAGGGTCAGCTCGCCGGTCATGGCGATTTTGCGAGGCAGACGCTTTTTCAACAGCAGTGAAAGGAGCGCGCTGGCCATGGTGATGCCGGCACTGGGCCCATCCTTTGGCGTGGCGCCTTCCGGCACGTGGAGGTGGATGAAGGCCTCGTCCAACCGTGCCGTATCGATGCCGTAATCGGCCAGATGGCCGGCCACATAGCTGTAGGCGATCTCTGCCGATTCCTTCATGACATCGCCAAGCTGTCCAGTGAGCTTGAAACCGCGCTGTTTGCTATGTACCTGGCTGGCTTCCACCGAGAGTGTGGCACCGCCCATGGCGGTCCAGGCCAGCCCCGTGACGACACCCACTCCGCGCTGGGTCTTTTCGGTCTGGAAGTAGGGTTGCCCCAGGAATTCCGTTAAATTCTTCCCGGAAACATTCAGCCGTTTGTCACCTGCCAGCAATTTGACCGCCGCCTTGCGGATGATCTTGTTGAGCTGTTTCTCAAGATTCCTCACCCCGGCTTCGCGGGCGTAACCTTCAATGATCTGGCGCAGGGCGCTGTCACTGATTCGCAGCTGGCTGGGTTTGACACCGGCACGCTCAAGGGCCCGTGGCCACAGGTGCTGACGGGCAATTTGCACTTTCTCCTCGGTGATATAGCCGGACAGGCGAATAATTTCCATCCGGTCCATCAGCGGGCCGGGGATACTGTCCAGTGTATTCGCCGTACAGATGAACAGGGCATGGCTCAGGTCCAGGCGTTCATCCAGGTAGTGGTCGAGGAAGTCCTGGTTCTGTTCGGGATCCAGGACTTCCAGCAGGGCAGAGGCCGGGTCGCCCTGGAAGGACTGGCCCAGTTTGTCGATCTCATCGAGCATGATCACCGGGTTAGCGGTGCCGGTTTCCTTGAGCGCCTGGACCAGCTTGCCCGGCATGGCGCCGATATAGGTCCGCCTGTGGCCCTTGATCTCTGCTTCATCACGCATGCCACCCAGACTGAAGCGGTAAAAGCGGCGTCCAAGGGCATCGGCTACGGATTTCCCGATGCTGGTCTTGCCCACGCCGGGCGGGCCCACCAACAGAATGATGGAACCTTTGACCTCTCCACGCAGAGCGCCAACGGCAAGGAATTCCACAATGCGATCTTTCACATCATCGAGCCCGCTGTGATGGGCTTCGAGGATGTCCCGGGCATGCTGCAGATCCAGATTGTCATCGCTGTATTGCCCCCAGGGGACACTGGTCAGCCAATCAAGATAATTGCGGGTAACACCATACTCCGGGGACCCGGTTTCCAGCACTGACAGCTTGTGGAGCTCGTCATCGAAGCGCTTCTGGACAGATGCCGTGGGCCTTAGCGCATTCATCCGCTCACGGAACTCTTCCGCTTCGGCGGTCTTGTCGTCCTTGCTCAGACCCAGTTCACGCTGGATGATCTTGAGTTGTTCTCGCAGGAAGAATTCCCGCTGGTGCTGACTGACTTTCTCGTTGACTTCTTCGGAGATCTGGCTCTGCAGCCGGGCGACTTCCAATTCCTTCTTGACCAGGGTCAGCACCTTTTCCATGCGTGGCTTGAGCGGCACGGTTTCCAGAATGGCCTGGAGTTCCTCGCCATTGGCACTGGTCAGGGCGGCGGCAAAATCGGTTAGCGGTGAGGGCTCGCTGGGCGAGAAATTCTGCAGATAGTGGCGCAGCCCCTCGTTGTACAGCGGGTTGAGCGGCAGTAGCTCACGAATGGTGTTAATGATGGCCATGCCAAAAGCCCGGATGGTCTCATCCGCTTCGGTGCGGGGCTCGGGATAACTGACCTCGGCCATAAAAGGGCGTTTGCGATTGGGCCAGCCTTCGATACGGAAACGGGCGGTGCCCTGGGCGACCATCTGGAACTGGTCATTTTCCTCGGTCAGGGCATGCACTTTGACCAGGCAGCCGTATTCAGGAAAGTCTTCGACCGTGACGGTATTCGGATCTTTTTCGCCCACATAAATCAGTCCCAGTGACTGATGAGGCGTCTGGCTGACCCGTTCCAGGGTCGCCTGCCAGCGCTCCTTGTCCAGCATCACCGGCTGAACCAGCCCAGGCATGAAAGGGCGGTGTTTCACGGGGATCAGGTAAATGCGTTGGGGTTTCAACTGATCGGGCAACGCCAGGGTGCCCGAGGACGGCTCTACCGTATTGCTATTGTCTTGGGTCATAGTGGTGTCACTTCCAGTCAGCGTGGAAACAACATGGAGGCAATGATTGGAAAATCAAGGGGATGGTGCTGCTGAATGCCGGCTTTCCCTTGTGCATCAACCGTTGATGATCAACAGGTCGGCACACAAGGCTTTCGGTGTTTTCGTGCGGCGCTCCACAACCCGTGCGTCCATCCCCGCATTTTCGCACTTTTCTGCCAGTGCATAGAAGGGAGAGCGCCCGGGGTCCGCAATGATGACCTCCTTGACGCCGGCTTTCAGGCCCCGACGAATCAGGTTGAACAAGACGGGGGTCAGTTCATCCCAGAAACAGATGTCTGCACCGGCAAGGATGTTCACATCGGACAGTCGTTTCTTGGTCAGTGTTTCGAAACGGGCCTGTTGCTGGGTGATGTCCACCTTATTGATGTCGGCATGCAAGGCGAGATACGGGAAAACGTCCGGATCCGCATCCACAGCCGTGACACGGCAACCAAAACGTTTTGCGGCAAAAATGGACAGAGGCCCCCAGCCGCAGCCGATGTCCATCAGGTGGGCATCGGCAGGCACTTTCTGCCGGGTCAGGTGGTCCATGATCAGGAAGCTGGAATTCCAGACCTTATTGCCATGAATCGAGGGAGTGTGGTTCGCGCGTTTCAGTCGCCGGATCTCCCGGTGGCCGGAACGCAACAAGGTAATGCCGCGGGTGCGAATGGTATGCGGCTCACCGGCGCGTATAACTGTTCCTGACATAATCGCTCACCAGCGGCAAAGCCTGAAACACTACGGTCAAGCAGGGCGGGATTCAAGCGGTAAGTGTGGATACCTAATGTGGGCGCAGTGACTGCGGAAGAAAAAACATAATGATTAAGGAAAGTCTTGCTGGTGTTGGTGGCTTGGCTGCGGGACGTTCGCGGTACCTGAGGGCGCTAACGGCGGTGGCGAGAGTGGCCGGTACCTATGCCGGCGGGGTCGGCAAGAATGATAGGGCGGATCGCCATGCGCGAGGTGCCGATATTCTGGCGACCCTGTGCCGCCGTAATGGCGGCTTCTGGGTAAAAGCGGCCCAGTTTTTCAGTTGTCGGCCCGATGTCTTGCCACGGGAATACATTCTGTCATTCCAGCAATTGCAGAATGATGCGGACCCGGCGCCCTTCAGCAAGATCAGCAAGACCCTGGAAAAATCATGGGGTAAAGACTGGCGTGAGCAATTCCGATGGATCGACGAAACCCCGGTGGCGGTGGCCTCCATTGCCCAGGTTCACCGTGCCCGTCTTCAGGACGGGACCGATGTGGCGATCAAGGTTCGTCTGCCCATGGTCAAGAAACTGTTTGAACAGGATGCCAGAGTATTTCAGGTGCTGGCCTCCCTGGCGGCTCCACGGGTGCGAGAATTTGACCTCAAGCAGGCGGTGGAACAGCTGCTAAGTATGACGGCCATGGAGCTGGATTTCCGCAATGAGGCCGCCAATACCCGTCGTTTTGCTCGCCAGCCCCATCATCCTCGTATTCGCATCCCCGATCTGGTCGAAACCCTCTGTTGTGAGAGGATTCTTGTCACCAGTTGGGAGGAGGGGGCGCGGCTGCGAAATCATCTGGATGCGAACCCGGAACAGGCCAGGGAGTTGCTCTCGGTATTACTGACCAGTTATCTGCAACAGGTCACCCGCTTTGGGGTTTACCAGGCGGATCCGCATCCGGGTAATTTCCTGATCAACGATCGGGGACAGGTGGTGATTCTTGATTTCGGGGCCATCGGGGTATTGACGGCGGATGAGGTCCGGCGCTACTCCCGTCTGCTCTATGGATTAATGGGCTTTGAAGGCGAGGTGGATATCGGTGAGCTGTTCATTCAGGCAGGCTTCAAGGGCGGTAGCCCGGATACGCTGAGAGAGCTGGCGCTTTATGTGCTGACCGACAAGGCCAATCGGCAAGGGCCGGCGGCGGCCATGGGAGAATTGATGGAGCGTTTCCGTGAGGAACGTATCACCATTCCTGATTCCTATATCGGCATCTCCCGTGTACTGATTACACTGGGCGGGTTTCTGATGAGTTATCAGGTTCCCATCGACTGGACTCCGCCGGAGCAACGGCAGGGATAAATCTGCATCCTGACCTGACCTGGGGCATCCTGCCGCGATGCCCCAGGCGCTGTGTCACAGAGATGACTCAGGAATCGGCCTGGGCTTCGCGCCAGAATACCCGGAACGCATCGGCGCTTTTGGTAGGGGCTTCTGCCATGGGGACATGGCCGATATCGTCCAGAACGATGGCTCGGGCATGAGGCAGCTCCTGCAGGAAGATCGGCACATTATCTACGCCCAGTAGGCGGTCCTCACGCCCCCAGAGTACCAGTGCGGGTTGTTGCAGGCTGGCCAGTTTCCCGGTTCCTTCCAGGTTGACCCCCGGATCGGTATCCAGGTCAGCCCAGATCTTGTCAGCCACAGCGGCGTTTTCCGCTTTCTTCTCACCCATGATGTCGATAAAGAATTCAGGGATGTAAGGGGCGTCTTCCATGGCCCATTTGAGGGTCGTGTGGAAGTCTTCCGCTGAGCGCGGAATCAGTGGGTTGCTGTCACTGGTGGCAAGAATGGCCTTGAACGCCTCTGTTTGACGGGTGAGTCCGGCGGAATCCACCAGCCCCATGGAGAGCACCTTTTCCGGCGCTTGTTGGGCCATGGCAAGAGTGATGGCACCGCCCATGGAATTGCCGGCGACGTGATAGGCGGGAATCTCCAGCGTTTCCATCAGCATAATCAGACGCTGTGCCTGTTTGGCCATGGTGTAGTCCATGTCTGGGCGACGGGTGCTGTCACCATGGCCGGGCAGGTCTGGCACCACAAAGTGAAAGTCGCCCTCCAGCTCATTCACAAAGCGCACCCAGTTGCTCGAATCCGCGCCAAAGCCATGGATAAGCAGGACGACAGGTTTGTGTTGTTGGGCGTCACTGCGTAGCAGGTGCCACTGGATACCGTCTGCCGTTTCCACGGTGTGGTCTGTCAGACCGGCGCGACTTTTTTCCAGGCTGAGGCCCGTGTTATAGGCCCAGTGAGCGAGCCCGTCACAGCCGGAAAGAACCAGTGTGCCAATCATGAGCAGCGTCAGTTTGAATACATGCATGCCGAAAATCCCGCTAGTTGTTATTGCTGGGTAGGAGGATAGGGCATTTTGTGACGGTGTGTCCTTCCGGGCAGGCCAATCGCCATGCCATCGGGGAATGTCGATAGCGGTGTGCGGCGTTGGGCTATCGGCTTTTCAGGTTCCACACGCCGGCTGCCACAATCAGCAAAGTGCCGATCAGGGTCGTCAGTACCAGGGTTTCTCCCCAGAACAGCCAGCCAAGGGCGGCGGCCCAGACAACGGAAGAATAGTTGTAGACACCCACCTGGCCCGGTCGGGCAATCTGGTAGGCGGTGGTCATGGCGAATTGACCGCCGGTAGCCACAAGGCCGATACCCAGTAACCACAGGTAATCACTCCCCGCGGGCAGGGTCGTGGCCCAGGGGAGGGGAAGCGCCGAGAACAGGGTGGCGAACAGGGCGAAATAAAAGACCACGCGCTGGGCCGGCTCGGAGACGGCCATCCGCCGGATGCTGACCTTGGCCACACTCATGATGGCGGCGCCGGCCAGGGCAACCCACATCACCGGGTTCACACTGCCGCGGCTCACATCCATGATGACCGCCACACCGGCAAAGCCACCGATAATCGCCAGCCAGGTGCGCACGCTGATCTTCTCTCGCAGCCACAGCCACGCCACCACCGGCAAGAAGAAGGGGACGGTCATTTTCACCAGCACCGCTTCGGCCAGGGCAATATGGCCGATGGTGTAAAAAAAACAGAACATGGCAGTGACGCCGGTAAAACCCCGGATCATGTGCAAATGCAGAAAGCGCGTTCGTAGCTGTCCGAAGCCGCCCCGGGCGGCAATGATCGGCAACAGGATCATCAGTCCGAACAGGTTGCGAGCAAACACGATCACCTCAGTGTCGAGGTGATCGGACAGATGCTTGATCATGGCGGCCATCACCGCCAGCAGGCCCTCACCGAGGACCAACAGCAGGGCGCCTTTGAGAGGCTGGTCGTTCACGCGATTACCGGTCCGATGGAACCGGGGTTCCCCAGAGGTCGTGCTCGTCAGCGTGTTCGATATTGACCATCAGGCGCTGGCCGGGTTTCAAATCATTTTCGCCATTGAGGTAAACCAGACCATCAATTTCCGGCGCGTCAGCCTGGGAGCGGGCAATTGCGCCTTCAGCGTCCACTTCATCAACCAGCACTTCCAGAGTGCGGCCGATTTTCTTTTGTAACTTGGCGGCGCTGATTCGTGCCTGCACGTTCATGAATCGTTCGCGACGTTCCTCGGCCACCTCCGGATCAACCGGGTCGGGCAGGGCATTGGCGGGGGCTCCCTCTACCGGGGAATAGGTAAAGCAACCCACGCGATCCAGTTGCGCTTCCTCGAGCCAGTCCAGCAGGATCTCGAAATCCGCATCGGTTTCCCCCGGGAAGCCAGTGATGAAGGTGCTGCGCAGAGTGATGTCCGGACAGATCTCCCGCCAGCGGCGAATCCGCTCCAGGGTATTTTCGGCATGGGCCGGGCGCTTCATGTTTTTCAGAACACTGGGGCTGGCGTGCTGAAAGGGGATGTCCAGATAGGGCAGGATGTGGCCTTCCGCCATCATCGGGATGATGTCATCCACATGCGGATAGGGGTAGACGTAATGCAGACGTACCCAGGCACCGAGCTGACCCAGGGCCTGACACATTTCCAGCATGCGTGTCTTCACCGGCATGCCTTGCCAGAAACCGGTCTGATATTTGCGATCCACCCCATAGGCGCTGGTGTCCTGGCTGATGACCAGCAGTTCCTGGACGCCGGCTTTGACCAGACGCTCTGCTTCATCCATCACGTCGCCGATGGGGCGGGAGTCCAGCTTGCCGCGCATGCTGGGGATGATGCAGAAACTACACTTGTGATTGCAGCCCTCGGAAATTTTCAGGTAAGCATAGTGGCGCGGGGTCAGTTTGATGCCCTGGGGGGGGACCAGATCCATGAAAGGATCGTGATCCCGGCTGGGCGGAACCACCTGGTGAACCGCGTTGACTACCTGCTCGTATTGCTGCGGGCCGGTTACCGACAGAACAGAGGGGTGCACCTTGCGAATGGTGTCTTCCTCCACGCCCATGCAGCCGGTGACGATCACCTTGCCATTCTCGCTCAGCGCTTCACCGATGGTTTCCAGGGATTCGGCCTTGGCGTCGTCAATGAATCCGCAGGTGTTGACCACCACCACATCCGCGTCGTCGTAACTGGGTGTGACCTCGTAGCCTTCTGTGCGAAGCTGGGTCAGAATACGTTCAGAGTCCACCAGGGCCTTGGGGCAACCCAGGCTGATGAAACCGACTTTTCCGGACATAGTGATACCTCGAGATTGGCTGCCGTTCGCTGATGGCTGAAACTGGCTGGGCGAGCGGGGGCGCAATTCTACCGCCGTCACCGTTTTGAAGCCATGCCGAAGGGCTGGTCGATCAGACAGGAGGTTTTTGATGCGCTGTTTTGTCGGCGTACCGGTGACCGGGCCGCTGGCCCGGGAATGCAAGGAGCTTTCACTGGGGCTGCCCCGGGCCACCCCGCGTCCCAACCTGCATCTGACCCTGGCCTTCCTTGGCCAATGTTCCCCGGGTGGTGCTGTCCGTCTGGGCAGGGCGCTGCATGAGCTTGTGCAACGCTTTCCCCCGTTTGAGCTCAGCTTTGAACGCTGTGAACCCTTTCCCGCCGAGCAGGGCCCCTTTCTGGCATTGACCACGACTGTGTCAGAGCCCCTGGCGGCTTTGCACCAGGCGCTTTGGGAGCGTCTGGTACGGGAAGGGGTGGAGCGGGAAGAGCGTGCGTTTCGTCCCCACATTACCCTGGCCAAACCTGGGCTTGCGATGGCACCCCAAGTCGGCCATTGGCGTCTCACTGTTGATCAGCTTTGTCTCTATCAGAGCGAACTGATACAGGGTGAGGTGCCAACCTATCGGCCGTTGTCCCAACACCTTTTGTCTGCAAGGTCGTGAACCGCTTGGCCGTCTCAGCCAGGTCTCAGTGTCTATAAGGCGATAGCGGTTGAATTTGCGAGCAGCAACTGCAAGCTTAGGGGCTCTGCAAAACCGTTCCCAAGGAGTCGTACCATGCAGTTAGTCAGCAATAGTCTTACCGATCAGGCTCCCATTGGTGAGAAATTTGCCTTTGCGGTGAAAGACCCGGAAAACCACGTGGCCCTGTCCAGCAATATCAATCCGCACCTGGCGTGGAAAGGGGCGCCGGAGGGGACTCGCTCTTTCGTGGTGGTCTGCCACGACCCGGATGTGCCCAGTGCCGGTGATGATGTGAACCAGGAAGACCGCGAAGTCCCGGCGGATCTGCCGCGGGTGGATTTTTATCACTGGACACTCTTCGATATCCCGGCGGATCAGACCGAGATCATGGAAGGCAGCCACTGCGAGGGGATTACGCCCCGGGGGAAATCCGGCCCCCAGGCACCGCAGGGCCTGCGCCATGGCCTGAATGATTATACCGGCTGGTTTGCGGGTGATGCGGACATGGAAGGTAGCTATTTCGGTTATGACGGTCCATGCCCGCCGTGGAATGACAGCATTGTGCACCGGTATGTCTTTACCGTTTACGCACTGAAAGTGGAAAAGCTGCCGGTTGAGGCGGATTACAGTGGTGCGGCCATTGTGGCGGCGATGCAAGATCATGTACTGGACAAGGCCAGTCTGACCGTGAGCTATACGCTGAACCCGAGATTGGCAAAATAACCCCTCAGAATTACATGTCCAGGGTGGCGGGAGAGGGGGCCGGCTGAGCGTGATGCTCATCGGCCTCCTTCCCGTTTCTGTTGGCCGAGTTTTGGGCATTCCCGGGCGGCATCATCGCCTGTTGCTGCATGTTGCTTGGTGGAGGTCCCTGAGTGCCAGGCTTTTGAAGTAACTGCTGCATATTGACGGCAAGTTGCGTCAGAGCCGGTGTGGGGGCCTCACCGACGAGCAAATACCGTTTGTTCTGGCCATACCACTCCACCACCGGCACCTGGCTGCTGGCCAGAATCCGCAGCCAGCCTTGCTGTTCCTGCGATGTGGTGCTGATCTCATACAGCGCCAGTCGTCGGCTGTCCGGTCCATTAAAGCGGTACTCCCGTAATTCCTGATTTGCTACCTGCAAGACCTGCTGACCTGCTGGTGTCAGGCCGAGATCGGCAAAGGACGCCGGTGAAGGCTGGTCATGACGTTGTGTCAGGGGGGGAGCATTGAGATACGCATTTAGCGCCACATCAATATAGTTTGGCCCAGCCGATTTCTGCACGGTCTGCCCTGGCCAGGCCAGCCACAGGGCTACGGCAACCAGCATCAACGAGGCGGCACTGGCAGTGGTTAGCAAGACGGAGGGTCGCGGGCGAACCGTCGGCAGGGAAACTTCCGGCAATCGGGTACGATTCAGCGCCTGGTAGAGCGCGGCCTCGCGCCGCCAGTAGCCGTAAATACGTTCTGCATACTCCGGATGCCTGCGTAGCAAGGCAGCAACGCGCTGTGCCTGATGGCGCGGTAACTGGCCATCTGCGAAGGCACTCAGTTGCTCATCGCTTAACACCTCATGGGAGGCGTTACTGGAATGTGTGCTGCTCATTTCACCCTCCTGAGAGGTGGAGCCTCTTTGCTAGCGACTTGTTCCTGGCGGCGCAATGTTTCCCTTGCCCGAGCCAACCGGGATCGCAGAGTGCCTACCTGGATACCAAGAATACCTGCGGTTTCCCGATAACTGGTGCCTTCGAGGACAACCAACAGCAGCGCGGTTCGTTGGTCTTCCGGCAGATTCTGGATGTGTTCCAGTGCCCGCAGGCATTCGGCGTGGGGCTGCTGATTGGCGGACGTCGTTAATTCCTCGCCGGCTTCGGCGCTGAGAATCTCCCGGCGCTGGGAAGCGGAATCCCGACGGTTGAGATAAAGATGATAAAGCATCCGGAACAGCCAGGGCCGTAGCCGTCCCCAACGCCATAGGTGGCGCTTGCGCAGAGCCCGTTCCAGGCAGTCCTGGACCAGATCCTCTGCTTCTGCCGGGTGTCGGCAGAGGGCCAGCGCATAACGCTGCAAGTGAGGGATTTGCTCACATATCTGTTGTTCAAAGTGCATGTGCTGGCCCGCGTCTGTCAGGTTACGGCCTGAATCGCCGCTATGTTGCTCTTGTAGGAATAACAGCGTGGGCAGGGAAACAGTTCCGGTTTTTTTACTTTTTGTGGAACTGCTTTGTGGTTTGTCCTGTTAGTGCCAGTGAGGGCGTCTGTTGATGCCCGGTAAAACCGCTTTTCGAGACATGGAGTACCTCATGACATTATCTATCCGCAAATCCCTCGTTGCCCTGCTCGGTGGTATGACTATGGCTGCAGCGGGTGTTGCTGTCGCCAATGATCAGGCCACAGGCACTGATCAGCCCACGGACCCGCGCTACAACACCGAGCAGAGCCAGCCGGACTATAACCGTCAGGGTGGCACCCCGTATGGAGATAGCCCGAATGGAGTCACTCGTCCCGCACCAGGCACCACGAGAGAGGCGCCTGTCAATCAGGACTGGGGTGAGGATCAATCTGATGATAGCGATGATCAGGACGATGATCGTGATAACGGGGACCGCCGTTATCCCTGATTTCCATCAGTCATACATCCATTAGGGAGTAACAATCATGGGCAATACGATAAATAAATGGTTGCCTGGTGCCGGGCTGATTCTGGTTATCGGAGTATTGGTAGCCTGCGACCCCATTGATCCACCGGAAAAGCAGCAGGCGGGTCAGAACATGGCCCAACCCGGGCAGACACAACAGCCGGGACAGGCTCCCCCGCCCGGCGGTTAAACAGCGACAGCAACAGCAAAACGGACAGTCGCTGTTTCAATGGGATCAGAGTGATAGACGCTGGTATCAGCTAGCGCTATGTGAAATGTGTGATGTAGCGGATCGATGATCCAGAAACAAGAAAGGCCGCTTTCGCGGCCTTTCTTGTAAGCCCGTCAGAGGGCTTGAATTGGTCGGAATAGCAGGATTCGAACCTGCGACCCCTACGTCCCGAACGTAGTGCTCTACCAGGCTGAGCTATATTCCGGATCTTGTGCTGGCGCATTCTAGCAGCGAATTTTCAAAATACCATACCTAAATAACCCTGCCAGTCCTGTTTGCGCATATTCTGGCCAACCGCAGGCGGTGCAGGCAGAATGCGCCGCCAGAGACATCGGCAGGCAGGAACGGTATGAGTACCTTTGAGCATCCCTGGGGCACCCTCTCATTGCAACGCTGGCCCCGGCGTCGCAATGAGACCCTGCGCGCCTGGGATAATGCGGATCTTTACCTGTTGAAGGCGCTGGAAGAGCGTGCCCGCGGGCCGCTGACGCTGATCCTCAATGACCAGCAGGGGGCGTTGCCTTTGGCTGCTTCCGGGCACGGCCCGGTGATCACCGGTGGCGATTCCTTTCTGGCGCTGGATGCGCAGGCCCGTAATCGCCGGCTCAACGGCCTGGAAGAGCCGGGCGACCACCTCTGGCCGTTCGACCGGCTGGCACAGCAACCGGACCAGGTCATCATGCGGGTGCCCAAGCAACTGGCACTGCTGGAATGGCAGTTGCAATGGCTGAGCGAGCAACTGGCTGCCGGTACCCCGATCTGGTTGGCTGGCATGGACAAGCATCTGCCAAGACAGCTGGTGCCATTGATGGAGCAGTATCTTGGCAATGGGCGGGCGGAGCTGGGTTGGAAAAAGGCTCGGCTCTTCAGTGCTGCGGCTCCGGGTGAGCGGCAGCACCTCGCGCCGTACCCCTCCCGCGTCGACGGCCCCATGGGGGCACTGAAGGTGCACGCGGGGGTCTTTGCCCAGCAGCAACTGGATATCGGTGCTCGTTTTTTTCTGGACCACCTTCCAACGTCATTGCCAGCGGGCGCCCGGGTGGCGGACCTGGGCTGCGGCAACGGTGTCATCGGCCTGGCACTGCTTCAGCAGTTGCCGGACTGCCATATGGTGTTCTGCGATGAGTCCTGGTTGGCATTGCAGAGTGCGTCCGAGAATGCGAAGACATACGCTGCCGGTGCTGACTGCCAGTACCATCTGGGCGACGGGTTGTCCGGCCTGGATGAATCCTTCGATCTGATTCTGCTCAACCCGCCGTTCCATGACGGCCATGTGGTCGGGGACCATGTGGCCCGTCGCCTGTTTCGGCAATCGAAGCAGGCGCTCAAGGCTGGCGGCGAGCTGAGGGTAATCGGCAACCGGCATCTGGGTTACCATACCCTGCTTGGCAAGCTGTTCGACCGGGTCGATGTTCTCGGCAGTAATAAGAAGTTTGTCGTCTGGGGCTGCTCGCAGGGCGGCGGTGGCCTCCCCGCGAAGCCCGCTTAGATGTCGATGTCGGTGAAGGACGTGACGACGGGGTGTTTGCTGTCTCCTTGCGAGCCTTCCCGGTCAAGCCGAATGGTGTGAAATCCGGCACTGGCAGCCGCATCCAGTTCCGCTTCGATATCCGAGAGAAACAAGAGTTGGTCAGCGGGGAGACCGATGGCCTGCTGAATGTTTCGATAGCTGTCGGCATCCTGTTTGTGGCCCGAGGTAGTGTCGAAATAGCCGGCAAACAGCCCGGTCAGGTCCCCGGCGTCGCTGTAACCGAAAAAAAGTTTCTGGGCAGGAATGGATCCGGACGAGTAGACGTAGAGATCCCGCCCTTGTGCTTTCCAGCGTTTCAGCGTCTCAGCGGTGTCCGGATACAGATGAGCCGTGTAATCGCCGTTTTCATACCCGGCCTTCCAGATCATTCCCTGCAGGGCTTTCAATGGTGTTGCCTTGCGGTCCTCGGCAATCCAGCGGCGAAACAGGGTGCTGGCCTGCTCGGGGGTCGCCAGGGCCTCAGCGGATTCCTGACGAGCTGCTGCGAGCTGTTCCTGGACGTTCGGCTCGTCCCAATGTGCCTCAAGGAAGGCCGGGAACTGATCGGCGGCATAGGGAAAGAGGACGTCCTTGACGAAGGCGATACTGCTGGTCGTGCCTTCGATATCGGTAACAATAGCGTTGATCATGGTACTCCTTCGACGGGCAGCGACGGTGGCGGAAATCAGTTTTCCAGACGATTGAACCGCTGGGCAATATCGTCGCCGGTAAAATTGGCCACCCAGCCTTCCGGGTTGTTGAAAAGCCGGATGGCAACGAAGCGGGGATTGGGGCCCATGTCGAACCAGTGCGGCGTGTTGGCAGGCACACTGATCAGGTCGCCCTTGGTGCACAGGACTTCGAAGACCTGATCGTCGATATGCAGCGTGAACAGACCCTGACCCTCTACGAAAAAGCGGACTTCGTCCTCACTGTGGCGATGTTCCTCGAGGAATTTCTGCCGGAATGCGGCTTTTTCCGGGTGATTTGGCACCATACTGACCACGTCCACGGTCTGATAGCCTTCCTCGGCAATCAATCTGTCGATATCCGCCTGGTAGGCCGCAATCACTTCTTCCTGTTGCGGGTTGTCCGATAGGGGGCGCGAAGCCTCCCACTGCTCATAACGGATGCCGGCCCGGGCCAGGGCGTCAGCCATGGAGGCCTTGTCGGTAAGGTGCTGGACAACAGTCTCCGGCTGGCTGTCACGAAAGATTTTCAATTCGCTCATGGGGATCACACTCCTTGCAACCGGCGGCGGTCAAGCTCTACGGCAAGCAGGACCTCCAGCGCTTCAAGTTGACGATAACAGGTGCTCAGGTCGCTGGCCCAGGTATAAAGGCCATGCCCGCGAATCAGATACGCGTGGCTGATATGGCCGCCGTCCATGGCGGTATCCACCTCCTCGGCCAGGGTGGCGATGTCCTGGGTATTGTCGAAAACGGGAATCAACAGACGGCTTTCATGGGTCTCGAAACCTTCCAGCGCCTTGAGCAGTTCATAGCCTTCCAGGGTAATGCTGTTCGCCGGCCAATGCATGGTGAGCACAGTGCTGGCATGGCTGTGGGTATGCAGTACGGCACCCACATCGGCATGACGACGATACAGCTGGGTGTGCAGCAGGGTTTCGGCTGAGGGCTTGCCGTCACTGGCCGGTTGCCCGTCCATGTCTACAACCATGATATCGGTGTCTTTCAGGAGCCCCTTGTCCTTGCCTGATCGCGTGATCGCCGCGTGGGTCGCATTAAGACGGACAGAATAGTTGCTGCTGGTGGCGGGAGACCAGCCATGTTCATAAATACGCAGTCCGGTCGCCGCCAGGGCACGGGCCGCTTCGCGGTAATCCGCGGTCGAGTAGGGTCGGTCTGTCATTGGGCTCTATCCACGCAGGTGTTGCATCAGTGTATCGGTGCACGGGTGGTGGATCACGCCTCGCTCGGTGACGATGGCGGTGATCAACTCAGCCGGTGTGACGTCGAAGGCCGGGTTGTAGACCGGGCAATGTGCCGGTGCCAGCGTCTTGCCTTGCAGACTGCGTACCTCGCCAGCATCTCGCTCTTCGATCACGATATGGCTGCCATCCGGCAGTGCCGCATCCACAGTGGATAGTGGCGCGGCCACGATGAAGGGAATGTCGTGATGGCGGGCCAGGACGGCCAGGTTGTAGGTGCCGATCTTGTTGGCAGTATCCCCATTGGCGGTGATGCGGTCTGCGCCGACGATCACCGCTTGCACCTTCCCCTGTTGCATCAGTTGGCCGGCAGCGCTGTCTGCCACCAGAGTGACGGGGATGCCGTCGTTAAGCAGCTCCCAGCTGGTCAGGCGGCTGCCTTGTAACCAGGGGCGGGTCTCGCCGGCATAGACACCTTTCAGATTGCCACGGGCCCAGGCGGTACGAATGATGCCGAGGGCGGTGCCGTGGCCGCCAGTGGCGAGGGCGCCGGTATTGCAGTGGGTGTAGATGGTGGCGTTATCCGGCAACAGATCCGCCCCCAGTTCACCCATGCGCTGGTTAGCCGCCAGGTCTTCCTCGTGAATGGCCTGGGCGTCCGCTTTCAGAGCCGAGATCAGGGCGTCGCCGGTCAAGCGGCCCGATACCGTCTGGAGGCGCTCCAGCGCCCAGAACAGGTTGACGGCGGTGGGGCGGCTGGCGGCGAGAGTGGCAACCGCGGGGGCCAGAGTGACTTCACTGGCCGTGTCCCCCAGTCGCGCGGCTTCCAGGGCAAGCCCGTACGCGGCGGTAATGCCGATGGCAGGTGCACCACGGACCACCATGTCGCGGATAGCGGCGGCAGCGTCATCACTGCCATGCACCGGCAGCCAGACAGTTTCGGCGGGCAGGCGGCGCTGATCCAGCAGTTCCAGATAATCGTCGTGCCAGCGGATGGCGGCGCTGTTAATGGCCATCGGACGTGTCCTCGTATCCATCAGGGTGTTGTAACGGTGTGCGGTGGTATTTCCGGCGGATCCAGTTGGCCGCCCGGAAGACGCCAGGGCGACGCATAATAGCGCGTTCCAAACGGTATTTCCCCGGAAAAGTACTCGCCATGACCGCAATCAGAATGGTGAGCAAACCTTGGCCGGGGAGAACCAGCATCAGGACACCGGCGACCAGTAAAACCATGGCAATCAGGTTGCGGACCAGCCAGATAATCCAGGCCAGCGGTCCCCTGTGGGTATGGGGCTGATAGCCCTCAGTAAAGTAGTCTTCCGGCATCTGCAACAGTAGCCAGGGAATAGCGACACCGGAGGCCAGCGCCATGATAATGCCGCTGACAGTCAGCGCCGGTAACCAGGGCTCAAGGTGTTGCGCAAGAGGCTCCAGCCAGGTTGGTAACTCTGCGTTCAAAGGGCCTCCGGTTGGCGATGCTGTAGCAGAGAGGGTGTGCCGCGTACAATGCGGCCAAGATCCGATATTTTCAATCCTGATTCCATGATCTATCCCTGAGGAGACTCCCTATGGCCGAAGCCGGACAAATCCTGCTCGCTGCGTTGGTCGGGCTATTGATCGGTGCTGCGCTGGGACTGCTGGCCTGGCGACTTTGGGCCCGCCGTCAGCAGGCTCAGCAGGCCAGGGCACAACAGAGCCAGATTCTCGACAGCCTCGATGTCCTGTGCCGCGCAGTGGCACAAAAGCAAGTCGAGTTGAGTGAGGCGTCGATTCGCATCAGCGCCTTGCTGGACTGTTTACCGGACAGCATTGAGCCAAAGGTGGACCTGGCCGCGATTCATCAGTTCGCGCAAACCTGCCAACAATTTGACCGCGGGGATCAGCGGCGGGAGCTGACGCCCCGGGCTCGCTTTCAGCAGGATTCTCGGCGCTGGCAGCTGGAGGAGGACCAGAGTGACGTCGTCAATCAGGCAACCCGTCGTTTGGCGGAGGTGTTACCGTCCTGGCGACAGGGGCTGGGTCTGTAGTGGGCAGGGGCCGGAATGAGGTCAGTTCGATTCGCCCGCGCACGAACAGGTTTTCCTGATGATCCATGCGCACCATGAAATAATCCAGCTCCTTTGCGGCCCAGAATCGTGAGCGCCGGTGACGTTCTGGATATTCCCGTTCAATGGTCGCCGTGCTCCAGATACCGCCAGGCGTCTCCAGGTCTTCTGTTCCCAGACTGCGATACCGATAGTGAGTCATGCCGTCCGGCTCAGCTACCGGGTAGCTGAAGGTCTCGTCGGCTCGCGCCATATTGCAGCGAGCGACCATGGCCACGCTCATGGCATCCAGGGCCTGTTCAACCAGGGGATAGACGGACTGGCTTCCCCGGGCCTGACCGGTTTCCCAGTCGAACCGGATTTCACCTTCACGGCGAATGCCGAAGCCGGCACTGGCATGCTGGTAGTGCAGGGGTTTGGCGTTGCAGTCCCGCCAGCTGAACGTGGCCCTTTCCTCATGGCGGAACAGACGATTTTCTATCAGGAAATGGAGCTGGTAATGAGGCGCTTCCCGGGTCAGACGTACCGTGGCATTGAGTCCCAGGGGAATGCCATTCACCACCACCCGATACTCGGCCTCGGCGGGCTGGAGCTGTGCCGGAAAAACGACGGGGTGGGGGGGAGACTGAGCCAGGAGTGACTGCGACGACACGAGAAGCAGTCCCGACAGCAGCCGTATGGACCGCATGATTCCAGTATGATTCGCCACTTTTCCGGTGTTCCGCCAGTGAAATGAGTATGGATGATAGCACGCTATACGTCGCCTTCGAGGCGTCCCCGTCACTTCGCCAGTCCATCGAGGGGTTTATTGATGGCATGCTTGCCTCACCGGGTGACTGTCACCTGGAAGCACTGAACGCTCTGGTTGTTCCTTTCGTTGACGAAGTGCTGGCCGTGTTTTTTCAGGGGCCACTGGAAGCGGCTGAAGCCAAAGGCGCTTCTGCCAGGTTGATTTTGGGGGCCATGAAAGTGATCAATCGAGCTGCTGACAGCCTGATTGGACGATTGATGAAGAACACCACGGTGGATGAGCAGCTGGCATTGGCCCATTATTTTCAGAATCTGCGTCATTATCAGAATAATAAACTCTATGTGGCCTATCCGCTGAGTTCGACCATGGCGGCGACGGCCTCGGCAGTGTTTCCGGCGTTTCGGGCCGGCGATGAGGATGTGGCGGGATTGCTGACGGTATTGCAGGCGATTAACGATGGGGCAATTACCCATTACATGGATAATTCGGTCGCTTGTCTGACACTGGGGCGGGTTAACCGTGCATTGGTGTCGGCTGCTCGTGTTACAATATGTAAAGCCACGGCGTCGGCCACTCACAAAGGGGTGCCTGCCATGGATGCCAGCGCCAGGATGGCGGTGGTGCATTATTTCGACCAGATGCTGATACGGTGCGATGATGGAAAGCAGGGAAAATCGCGGTGCTAATCGCCGCAAGCTGGCACGAATCACGACCCAAATGCGCGTGGATATATTCCGGCACCGCCTGTTTGGAGGGTGGCGCTACCTGACTCGTGCCAAGGCGATGGATTATAACCGGTACGGTATCGGTTTGACCTCACCGGTCAAGTTGTCACAGGGCACTCGCCTCAAGCTGGATCTCTATGCCCCGGGAATGATTCTTCGTCAGGTGTCGGCGGAAGTTGTCAGCTGTCATCGTGCCGGGCAGGCGTACCGCATTGGCCTGCGCACTTATACCAATCTGCGGGAACTGGCGGGAGATGCCCCTCGCCAGCACCAGATCCGTTACTTGGCGGGCATGGAAGAGCAGTTACTGCCCCAGGGGTAATGGGAACAGGAAAGAAAAAAGCCGCCCGAGGGCGGCTTTTTTATGTTGCTGTCGATCAGCTGCCTGAAGATGACGCTGGCGCCTTCTTCTTGGCGGGCGCACGTTTTTTGGCGGCAGCCTTTTTCTTGGTGGCAGCTTTCTTAGCCGGCGCCTTCTTGGCCGCCGCTTTCTTGGCGGGGGCTTTTTTGACTGCGGCTTTTTTCTTCGCTGCCGCCTTCTTCTTGGCGGGAGCTTTACGGGTGGCGGCTTTTTTCGGCGCGACCTTGCTCTCTATTTCCTTGGCGCGCTTTTCCAGATCTTTCTCGTACTGACCAATGACCCGGGACAGGCTATGAGCCTGCTTGGCGGTTGCCTTGAGAACACGGACTTCGGTTTCCAGGATACGCTTACGCGCCTCGGACGCTTCCACTTGGTTGCGAGCATCATCCGCGGCCTTGCGGGCACGGTCCAGTTGTTTCTGAACGGTGGCAGTGGCTTTTTCCCGGTATTCCGCCTGGAGTTTTTCCAGCTTGGCAAAGTACTCCCGCTGGCGCTTCATTTCCTGGTTCAGGCGGGTACGCACCTTCTCCAGTTGTTTCTCAAGTTGACCGATCTGTTTCTCGCGTTCCTTGTCGAAGCGCTCGGCCAGCTTACGAATCTGAGCCTGAAGTTCCTCGACAGTATCTTTCACCTTGCTAGCAGCCATGGATGACTCCCTTTCCCCTTCGGATGGTTCGTAGTGGCTTTGTGCCTGAGAGCAACAATGCCCGGATACAATAATAAAGGACAACGCCGTTGCTGTAGCAACTTTATGCCACATCCGGGCAGTGAACAACCATTGATCAATCCGAGTCGAGCGGCGGAGCGCTCAATGAAGGCGAGCGGGGTGCGAAAAAAGAGATCCTTATCCGGGTGATGTATCGAATTCAGTAACGGTGGTCTTGATGCTGGATTGCCTTGAACTGTCATCGGGCAGAGCGTAAGCAGGAGAGGCCGCGTCGAGGTTGCGATTCCCCATGACGAGCAGGATACTGAACCAACGCATTTTCACCCGGGGCAAATCATGCCGGTTTCCTTTGATGGCAAGTTGGTCATCGCGATCAGTTCACGTGCCTTGTTCAACCTGGCTGACAGTCACAGGGTCTACCTGGAAGAGGGGCTGGAAGCCTTTCAGGATTACCAGACGCAACACGAGGATGATGTGCTGGAGCCGGGGGATGCCTTTCCGCTGGTGCAGAAACTTCTGGCAATCAATGAGCTCAAGGAAGGCAAGGGCAGGGTGGAGGTGATTCTGCTGTCCCGCAATAGCTCCGACACGGGGTTGCGCGTCTTCAATTCCATTGAGCATTACGGGCTGCCGATTACCCGCGCCGCCTTTGCCGGTGGAGAAAGCCCTCATCGCTATGTGTCTGCTTTTGGTGCCCACCTGTTCCTCTCCACGGATCCCGGTGATGTCCAGCAAGTGCTGGAAGCCGGGTATGCAGCAGCAACAATCCTGTCTGGCGGTCAATGCCAGCGGCCGGATGGCATCCTGCGGATCGCTTTCGATGGCGATGCTGTGCTGTTCTCCGATGAATCCGAGCAGATCTTTCAGAGCGATGGACTGGAAGCATTCACCGAAAACGAAAGACGCTCGGCCCGACAGCCTCTGGATGGCGGTCCCTTCAAACCCTTTCTGGCGGCCTTGCACCAGCTGCAGAAGAGTTTCCCGGTGGAATCCTGCCCGATTCGTACCGCACTGGTCACCGCCCGCGGCGCCCCGGCCCACGAACGGGTCGTGCGGACGTTAAGAGAGTGGGACATTCGACTTGATGAAAGTCTGTTTCTGGGGGGATTGCCAAAGGGCGACTTTCTGCGTGCTTTCGGTGCGGATGTCTTCTTTGATGACCAACAGGGACATTGTGAATCCGCTGCCCAACATGTGGCGGCCGGCCATGTTCCCCATGGTGTAGCCAACCGTCGCAAGGCAGGAGAGGGATAGCGACAGCCCCCCCATGCCTTACTGATCAGAACACCGCATATTTGATCCCGAGCGCGAGCAGCACCGTCACCAGTACCGGATGCATGATGCGATTGGGGATGCGGTGGCCGAGGTGGGTCCCCATATAAATGGCGGGCAATGACCCCGCCAGCAGGGCCACCAGCAGTGATAAATCCACGTGCCCCAGTGCCAAATGCCCCAGGCCGGCGATCAAGGTTAACGGCACAGCATGGGCCAGGTCGGTTCCGACTACCCGTATGGGCGCAAGGGCGGGATACAGCACCAGCAACACGGCCGTACCGATGGCACCGGCGCCCACGGAGGACAAGGTCACGAACACCCCCAGTACTATCCCCATGGCCTCCGTCCAGCCGGCTGGGTGTTTCTGCATGGTACCCAGCAGTCCTTTCCGAAGGGAGGCCCGGGCCTGAAGGCGGTGCTTGAAGAACAGCACCAGAGCCGTGACGATGAGGGTGACGCCGAGGGCCGTTGTCAGCACCGGGGCATAAGCACTGGCATCGGACGACAAGGCCCAGAGAGTCGCCGCGGTGAGCAAGGCGGCAGGAAGGCTGCCGATGGCCATGCGTCTCATGATGGTCCAGTCCACATTGTGGCGTCGAGCATGCATGATCATCCCGGAGGACTTGGTCACGGAGGCATAGAGAAGGTCTGTTCCGATGGCAACGTGTGGCGGAAAGCCGAATAACAGCAGGAGCGGAGTCATCAGCGAGCCGCCGCCAACGCCAGTCAGGCCAACGGCAAAACCGACCAGCGCACCGGCGCCTATATAAAGCAGCAGCTCCGGTTGCAATATCGGCATACAGTGACTCCTGTCAGGGGAGAAAAACTTGACGGAGCTACTATAAAGACGGTTATCTATGCTTTGAATGAATAATTATTTATATTTTTATAACCAGGTTGCGCTGTCCCACGGATCTTCCAATAATGGGGGGCCAAGCTGGGTTGCCGTGTTCCAAGTGCGGAGGCAAGCATGAAACTGCAGCAATTACGCTACATTTGGGAAGTGGCTCGCCATGATCTGAATGTGTCTGCCACCGCCGCGGCGCTCTATACGTCCCAACCGGGCATCAGTAAGCAGATCCGGATGTTGGAAGATGAGCTGGGTGTGGAAGTCTTTGCGCGAAGCGGCAAACATCTGACGCACATTACGCCGGCAGGCCAGGCAATTTTGAAAATTGCCGGGGAAATTCTCCAGCAGACCGAAGCCATCCGTCGTGTCTCCCAGGAATACCGGGATGAATCCCGCGGTGAACTCAGCATCGCCACCACCCATACCCAGGCCCGTTATGCCTTGCCGCCGGTCATCCAGCAGTTCACCGGGCGCTTTCCGGATGTGTCGCTGCATATGCATCAGGGCACGCCCATGCAGATATCCGAAATGGCCGCGAATGGCAGCGTGGACTTCGCCATAGCCACTGAGGCACTGGAGTTGTTTACCGACCTGGTAATGATGCCTTGCTACCGCTGGAACCGGACGGTGGTGGTTCCTGAAGGCCATCCGCTCACCAAGGTAACACCCCTGACGCTGGAGGCACTGGCAGAGTACCCCATTGTGACCTATGTATTCGGTTTCACCGGGCGCAGTAAGCTGGACGATGCCTTCATCGACAAGGGACTGGAACCCAAAGTGGTATTCACCGCTGCCGATGCCGATGTGATCAAAACCTATGTGCGCCTGGGGATGGGGGTGGGCATCATTGCACATATGGCGGTGGATCCGGTGGAAGATAAAGGCCTGGTGGCACTGGATGCCGGCCATTTGTTTGAGGCCAGCACCACCCGCATTGGTTTCCGGAAAGGGACCTTTCTGCGGGGTTTCATGTATGACTTTCTGGAAGCCTTTGCGCCTCACCTGACCCGTGAGCGGGTGGATGCGGCCATCAAGGCGCCCAATCGGGAGGAGCGGGAAGCCCTGTTCGAGGGGATCGAGCTGCCAGTTCGCTGAGATTTCTTCTGCAATCGCGCGCCCCGCAGTGGCAGCCTGTCGCATTCCGGCGAGCTGCCACCCCGCCAATCGCGGGCCTTCCCATTGCAAAGCCCCCTGAGCGCCGCTACATTGTGCCCGCCTTACTCAACCCAAGGGGAAAACCGTGGAATTGCTGTGCCTGGACCTGGAAGGGGTGTTGATCCCTGAAATCTGGATCAACTTTGCAGAAAAGACCGGTATCGACGAGCTGCGAGCCACCACCCGGGATATCCCGGATTACGATGAGTTGATGCAGATGCGCCTGCGCATTCTGGATGAACACGGTTATGGGCTTCCGGATATTCAGGCGGTGATCGATACCCTGGACCCCATGGAGGGTGCGGCGGAATTTGTCGAGTGGGCGAGGGAAAACTTCCAGCTGATCATCCTCTCCGACACCTTTTACGAGTTCGCCAAGCCGCTGATGAAGAAGCTGGGCTGGCCGACCCTGTTCTGCCACCGCCTGGAGGTGGATGACGACGGCAAGATCACGGATTACACGCTGCGCCAAAAAGACCCGAAACGGGCTTCGGTCCAGGCGCTGCATAGCCTGAACTATCGGGTTATCGCCGCCGGAGATTCCAACAATGACACCACCATGCTGTCGGAAGCGGAGCAGGGCATCCTGTTTCATGCCCCTGAGAACGTTATTGCCGAATTTCCGCAGTTCCCCGCGGTACACAGCTATGAGGATCTGAAGAAGGAAATCGTCAAAGCCAGCAACCGGGAGATCCCGCTCTAACCCGCTGGGTTGTCGGCACGGCCTGCAAGAGCGCGTACCTCTGGGAAGAGGCTCAGCGCTCCTGCAGGAATCTATCCTCAAGCGCCCCCATCAATTTTGCCACCTTGAAACGGCTCTCCTCGTATTCCGACTCCGGGTCGGAATCGAACACAATGCCACCCCCGCCGTGACAATGAAGTTGATCGCCTTCCGTTTGCAGGGTGCGAATCAGAATATTGCTGTCCAGGTTGCCCTGCCGGTCCAGCCAGAAAAGACTGCCGCAGTAAGCGCCCCGGGGGGCCGGCTCGAGTTCCGCAATGATCTCCATGGCGCGTTTCTTCGGGGCGCCGGTAATAGAGCCACCGGGGAACGCGCTGAGCAAGGCGTCCAGGGGGGTGAGATCCTGGCGTAGCGTGCCGGTGATCGTGCTTACCAGATGCTGCACATTGCTGAAGCGGCGTAGCTCGAAGAGTGGATCTGCCTGAATGCTGCCGGCTTCGCAACAGGCGCCAAGGTCATTGCGCAGCAGATCCACAATCATCAGGTTTTCGGCCAGGTCCTTGGGATTGGCGCCAAGCTCTTCTCCCAGGCGCCGATCCTCTTCCGGTGTGCTGCCCCGCGGGCGTGAGCCCTTGATCGGTTCTGTTATCACTTTCCGGTTCCGGATAGAGAGAAAACGCTCCGGAGAGACGCCGAATATTTGCCTGTCGCCAGCGTCGAAGAAGCAGCTGTGTGGGGCAGGGTGGGCTTCCTGCAAGGCCAGCCAGGCGGATAATGGGTTGCCATGAAAACGGGTACTAAAGCGCTGGGCCAGGTTTACCTGGTAGCAGTCCCCGGCTTGTAGGTAATCCTTGATACGTCTGAGACTCTGGAAGTAGCTTTCACGGTTCTGTTGGGGCTGAAACCGGCGCGCAAGCGAGAAGTTGTCCCGGGACAGGGCTCGCAGAGCGTGGCCGTCAATGGGGGCTGGCTCCTGTCTATATAGATGGACGACCGCAGGCTGCATTGCGACCTGTCGGGCCGGGTCCATCAGCCACATGCCGGCCTCATAGGGCAGGACACCGACCGCAAAGACGTAGCCATTGGCCAGAGCAGCCTTCACGTCGGCCATGCAACGCTGAAGTTCATGGCCATTGCTGGCAGTCAAGGTTTCGTCTGGCTGCTCAAGGGCAACCATTCCCGCCGGACTGTTGAAGAGACAGCTTGGTGACATCAGATGGATAACCACATTCAAGAGTGAGCCAAGTCTACCTGTCAGACACGAACTTTCCTAATTCTGTTACCGCACGTAACAGGTAGATTTGTGATGCGTGTATGTTTACAACTGTCCGCTTCTGTTACGCCCGTTCAGAAATGATTAAATATCAACAAAAACAATTGCTTATCGGTATTGTGCTGTCCGGGATACTTTTGTAACGGATACATTTGTTTTTGTAACCGTTGTGTTAACTTAGAGGCGTGCCCTGACAAACGTGGCACCCGAACGATTACAACAAAACGTTGTGCACACGAGGAGATTACAATGGAATTCAAGAAGCTTGCTCTGGCGGCCGCCGTAGCAACCCTTCCGGCTACCGGTTTTTCCATGGAAGCCATGGAAGACAGCGCCCTGTCCGGTGTTACTGGTCAGGACGGT
>JAZAJX010000147.1:0-9710 GCA_036230225.1 Pseudomonadota bacterium
CGGCGCCTTTTTGCGGGGCTGTCCGTCAGGACGGCCATGAAACCGTTTCCCCGGGCTTTCGCGATGTCCTCCGGTCCCCCCAGGTTGGGAGCGGCCCCTGAGTTTTCGCTGAAGGACCCGATTAACCAAGACTCTCTCGACCAGAAGGGTAGGAGCATCATGACCGATCGTATTCAGAAGGGTAGCCTTGAAATCGCTGCCGAACTCCATGATCTGGTAGTCAACGAGATTGCGCCGGGTACCGGCGTGGACCCGGAACACTTCTGGGCCGAGCTGGAAAGCATCCTCAAGGACCTGGCGCCCAAGAACAAGGCGCTGCTGGAAAAGCGTGAAACCATCCAGGCGCAGCTGGACGAGTGGTACAAGGCCCGCAAAGGCCAGGCCATCGATATGGCCGAGTACAAGCAGTTCCTGACCGAGATCGGTTACCTGCTGCCGGAAGGCGATGAGTTCAAGGTCACCACGGATAACGTGGACGCAGAAATCGGCACCATTGCCGGGCCGCAGCTGGTGGTACCGGTGAAGAACGCCCGTTTTGCCCTGAATGCCGCCAACGCCCGCTGGGGCAGCCTGTACGATGCGCTGTACGGCACCGATGTCATTTCTGACGAAGGTGGCGCCGAGAAAGGCGGGGCCTACAACCCGAAGCGGGGCGCCAAGGTCATCGCCTGGGCTCGCGACTTCCTGGACAACTACTTCCCACTGGCCAGCGGTTCCCATAAGGACAGCACCGGTTACGCCATCGTTGACGGCAAGCTGGAAGTGTCCCTGGGCGGTGAAAAGTCCGGCCTGAAAGACGAATCCCAGCTGCAGGGCTATGTTGGCGATGCGGCGGCACCGTCCGGCATCCTGCTCAAGCACAACAATCTGCATGCGGAAATCCAGATCGACGCCAGCCACCCGATCGGTGCTGACGACGCGGCCAACATGAAAGATGTGCTGCTGGAATCGGCGATCACCACTATTCAGGACTGCGAAGATTCTGTCGCCGCCGTTGACGCCGAAGACAAGGTTGAGGTGTACCGCAACTGGGCTGGCCTGATGAAAGGCGACCTGCAGGAAAGCTTCGAGAAAGGCGGCAAGACCCTGACCCGTTCCATGAACGCGGACCGCGAGTACACCGCGCTGGATGGCTCCACCCTGACTCTGCACGGTCGCTCCCTGCTGCTGGTGCGCAACGTGGGCCACCTGATGACCAACCCGGCTATCCTGCTGGACGGCGAGGAAACCCCGGAAGGGATCATGGACGGCATGGTCACCGTGCTGGCCGCCATGCACGACCTGAAGAAGATCAACAAGCTGAGCAACAGCCGTACCGGTTCTGTGTATATCGTGAAACCGAAGATGCACGGCCCGGAAGAAGTGGCGTTTGCCGTTGAGCTGTTCGAGCGTGTCGAAAAAGCCCTGGGTCTGGAAAAGAACACCCTGAAAATCGGCATCATGGACGAAGAGCGTCGCACCACCGTGAACCTGAAGGAGTGTATCCGTCAGGCGAAAGAGCGTGTGATCTTCATCAACACCGGCTTCCTGGATCGTACCGGTGACGAAATGCACACTTCCATGGAAGCGGGCCCCATGGCACGCAAGGGCGACATGAAAGCCCTGCCGTGGATCAACGCCTACGAAGACTGGAACGTGGATATCGGTCTGGAATGCGGCCTGCCGGGTCACGCCCAGATTGGCAAGGGCATGTGGCCCAAGCCTGACGAGATGGCCGAGATGATGGCCACCAAGGCGGGTCACCCGAAAGCCGGCGCCAACTGCGCCTGGGTACCGTCGCCGACTGCCGCCACCCTGCATGTGACTCACTACCACGAAGTGAACGTGGCCGAGGTGCAGAAAGAGCTGGCCAACCGTCAGCGCGCGTCTCTGGACGATATTCTCACCGTGCCGCTGCTCACCCGTGAGCTGTCTGCCGAGGAAATCCAGCAGGAGCTGGACAACAATGCGCAGGGCATCCTGGGTTACATGGTACGCTGGATCGATCAGGGCGTGGGCTGTTCCAAGGTGCCGGACATCAATGATGTGGGCCTGATGGAAGACCGCGCGACTCTGCGTATTTCCAGCCAGCACGTAACCAACTGGCTGCATCACGGCATCACCAATAAAGAGCAGGTGATGGAAACCCTGAAGCGCATGGCAGAAGTCGTGGATCGTCAGAACGCCAACGATCCGCTGTACATCCCCATGGCCAAGGACTACGACAATTCTGTGGCCTTCCAGGCTGCGGTAGAGCTGGTGTTCGAGGGCTGCGCTCAGCCCAGTGGTTACACCGAGCCGGTTCTGCACCGTCGTCGCCGTGAGCTGAAAGCAGGCAAATAACCGTTAATAGCGGCGCGATTGCGTGTCGCTATAGCCTGAAATTCAAGAGGCCGCGTCCAATCATTGGGCGCGGCCTCTTGCGTTCAAGAACAGGAAAAGCGGTTTCACGACGTTATTCATTATTCATTGATTACTGATCTCCACCATCACCTCCAACGGCAGGTTGACCTGCTGGCGGCTGCTTCGCCCGCCGACAATCTCTCGCTGATCTTGCTGTTGCTCCACGGTCATGCTGCCCATGGAGTGCCAGACTCCCGGTTGTACCCGCAAGGTTGTGCCGCTCGACTGGGTGTGAGCCAGGCCGGGCCCACCCGGTTGGTCATAGCGCTGGCTGATCTGCAGGAGCACGCTGCCGTCCGGGGTGAGTTGCGGTACCACCTGGATGCCTTGTCGCAGCGCTGCGAATACGGTGCCGTCATAGCCACCGCCGAGGGCGAGCAGGGTGCCCTGGCTGATATGAGCCGGGTAACCGCTGAGAGTGCGGATACGGTAATGGTCCTGGTGACGTGTCTCTCGCTGAGTCTGTTCAATGCGGATATCGCCGGACACGCTGCCGGGTAGCTGGCCCTGGATGCGGGTATCTACGCCGCTGCGCTGCTCCCGGTGAGTGCTCTGGCGACGCAGGTGAACAATCAGTGGCGAGGGCGAGGCTTCCAGGTTGCCCAGCACGCCCTCCAGCTCGGCCATATTGCTGTCGGTGGTACGCAGGATCAGCTTGCCCTGGTAGGCGCGAACAGTGCCGCCGGGGG
Source organism: Pseudomonadota bacterium (assembly GCA_036230225.1). Classification (GTDB taxonomy): domain Bacteria; phylum Pseudomonadota; class Gammaproteobacteria; order Pseudomonadales; family Alcanivoracaceae; genus Alcanivorax. The sequence goes on from JAZAJX010000147.1 coordinate 3,072, forward strand.
CCAGCAGTGGCGCTATCACCGGGAGCAGGGCGGCGGCGTCCGGCCGTGTCAGGACGTGAATGCGCATGTCGCCTGCCAGTGCGAAGGCGGGTAGAGTCAGCAGAACACAAATCAATAGTGCCCGGGTCCGCAGAGTCGTCATCGTTTGGTTCCTTGGTCAACGCAGGCCGCTTTTTCACTCTACCACGGTGGAGGCGTGGCGCATTGCGGGTCGATCACAGGCATAATGGCCGGTTTCAGGTTGTCCCGGATTCCCATGTTTGCCAATAGTCGTTCCGTCAGCAGCAACCAGACCGCCGTTCACGACGACCTGGACAAGGTCGTCACCCGGCACCTGGCCCATTCCTGGCAGGCCCCCATTGCCAATCACGACATGGAGGCCTTTTCGCAGCTCTGCCTCTGGCGTGATGCCCGCGGCCGAGAGCGGCCGCTAATGCTGGATTCCGGCTGTGGCACCGGACGCTCGTCGTGGACACTGGCGCGCCGTCACCGCGAGGCGCTGGTGGTGGGTGTGGATCAATCTGCGGCGCGGCTAGGAAAGGCAGAGCGGCGTTTCGAGAGCATGCCGGAGAATCTGCTGATGTTGCGTGCGGACTGTGCCGGTTTGTGGCGTCTGATGGAGCAGGCGGGCTGGCAGCTGGCCCGGCATCAGATTCTGTATCCCAACCCCTGGCCGAAAAGTGCTCATCTGAAACGGCGCTGGCATGGTCACCCGGTGTGGCCGAGTCTGTTGGCGCTGGGGGGCGAGCTGGAAATGCGCAGTAATTGGCCGTTGTACTTGCAGGAAGTTCAGGCCGCGCTGGCGATCAGCGGGATTGGCAGTCAGGTGGAGGCGTTGCCGATGCAAGCCAATCCTGTGACGGATTTTGAAGAGAAGTATCAGGCCAGCGGTCAGGTGAACTGGCGATTGGTGGCGAAGCTCAGTGAATAATGTACAGCGGTGCGAGGTGGTGGGGTGTGGGACTGCCAGGCTGATGACCGCACCCAGAGGTGGGAAATGGATTCGGGTGTTGAAAAAAACAGACGGTTTCGCTGTCCGGCAAATCGCTGATCATGCTGTAGGAGCGCCACTCGCGGCGCGAACGCCACGTTACGAATCTTGAGAAATGGGCCAAGAAAAGACGCTCCCGACACCAGAGCCTGGCCTTTGCCCGTCGACACTCGCTTCCTCCCGACCTCCGGGACACAAACGACGCTCACGCCTCTGCTGTGCTTTCTCGACGCTCGTAGTGAGTCGCTGCCGTCTTCAAAGCCGCAGTTCCCTGATTTCCGGGTTGCTGCCGGCGCGCTCCCAGAGGGTCTGGAAGTGCCGGGCCAGCCGCGGCCCCCGAGGCAGGCTGTGTGCGCAGAGTGTCAGGCGGTCCGGGCGAGGCCAGCCGGTGGCGTCAAACAGACCGGTGCCATCGCCAATGGCATGGCAGGCCTGATCGTCCTGGTCGTCTTGCTGTGTCTGCCGCAATTGCAGGCGTGAGGGGAGGCGGCGTGCCAGATGGACCAGCCGATGGCCATTACGAACTGCGAGGGCCTGGCTGTCGTAAAGGATCCGGATGTCGACTTTTTCGCTGCTCAGCGCCAGGGTTTTGAGAGCTTCACAGACCTGGCCGGCGGCGGTAAGGGCGTCCAGTTGCGGCACCCGTAACCAGAGGCTGCGCCGGCAGGCGGTAATCAGTGTCGCCAGGGCATCGTCAGCCTCGTGAAACGCCGGATGGACAACCGTGTCGTCGTCACCAATGACAAAGGTCATCAGACCAGGGGTTTGAACATCTGCCGGTGAGGGATATTGGCATCCATGAAGATGCCTCCGGAAACCGCAAAACCGGCCGCTTCATAGAAGCTGGTCGCATGGGTCTGGGCATGCAGGAAAATCTCTTCCATGCCCTGAGCCCGGGCGGCTTCTTCGGCGGCGACGAGCAAGGAACTGCCCACACCATTGTTACGCTGCTCGGAAAGCACACAGAGACGGCTGATCTGGCCACTGGGTAGCAGGCGAATGCAGCCTACCGGATTGTGTGCCGGGTCCATGGCCAGAAAGTGGGTGGCCTGGTCGTCTTCGCCATCCCATTCCAGTTCCTCGGGGACATGTTGTTCATTGATAAAGACCGTCTGGCGCAGGGCTCGCAGGGCGGCTTCACTTTCCTCCCAACGGGTTTCAATGATGCTGATGGCCATAGGGGTCTCGTTATAGTGGGGCAAAGAAGCCCTGTTCAATCCAGTCATGTAGCAATTCACTCCCCGCTGGCTGCATAACCGCATCCAGCGCTTCACGGGTATAGCAGCGCTGGCGGGCCAACAGCTGTACCAGTGGTCGTTGTTGTTCTGTCAGTGAGTAGGGCTCACCGTTCAGCCAGGCAATGTTGCCCTGCAAAATCAGGCGCACACTACCATGGCGCACCAGGGCGATCGAGGGATCGCGATGGCGAATATGGGCATCATCGACGGCAAATTCAAGCCCATCCAGCCGGGGTGTGGATAACCAGCGATAAACTGCCCGTTCTATGGCTGCGGGTGTCAGCAGATCCAGGGCGCCACGGATCAGCTGCTGGCGGTCGCCATCGGCCAGGACGGCCGGGTCGTCGCAGACCGGCCGTTGTGGGTCGGTAAACAGCTCGCTGTCGGCGTCTGCCAGGCACTCGCCAGCGATTTCTGCCATCAGCATCTGATAGTCCGGCGCTCTAAAGCCCACCGACCAGGTAATGCAGTCACTGTCTTCTGCCACACCATGGTGGGCAACCCCGGGGGGAAGGTAAAGAACATCGCCGGGACGCGCCACGAACGCTTCCTGCACGGCCATGTCGGCCAGCAGTTTCAGATCCGGATGCGGTTGGCGAGGCGTCTGTTCGTCGCAGACATCGCCGATTTGCCAGTGGCGACTGCCGGCAGCCTGAATCAGGAAAACGTCATAGCGGTCAAAATGAGGGCCCACACTGCCACCTTCGGTGGCATAGCTCATCATGATGTCTTCCTGTCGCCAGCTGGGCAAAAAGGCAAAGCTATCCAGCAACAGGGAGGTATCGGTGAGAAAATGGTCCACGGACTGCACTAGCAGGGTCCAGTTTTTCTCTCCCAGCTCACTGAAGACGGACTCTTCCAGAGGGCCTTGCTGTAATTGCCAGGGGCCCTGGCCGGCACCTTGAATAATGCGGGCCTCGACGCCGTCCTCCAGCGCCAGGCCGGCCAGAGTGTCAGCATCCGGGTAATCCAGTCCGGTCGCCGCCGCCGGCATGAACAGGGGTTTCTTCTGCCAGTGGTCGCGAAGAAAGTCCTGCGCGGACATGGGCAGGCGAAAGCGGGGGAGGGAAGCGGTCATGGAAACGTCCGTCCTGCGCCCCGGTCTCGGCGTCACCGTTACCGGGGCGGGGCGATCAGATATTGCGCGCCTGTTGGGGCGCGTTGCCGATGTAGCTGCCAGGCGTCATGGCCAGCAGGATTTCCTTGGCCTCGTCCGGAATCGCCAGATCGTTGATGAAAGCGGTCAGGGTGTCCTGATTAATGCCATCCTTGCCACGGGTGAGAGCCTTGAGCTTCTCGTAAGGTTTTTCGATGCCGTAGCGACGCATGACGGTCTGAATCGGTTCGGCCAGCACTTCCCAGGCGGCGTCCAGGTCGTCATTCAGGCGTACCGGGTTCACTTCCAGCTTGCCGATGCCTTTCAGGCTGGCTTCGAAGGCAATCAGGCTGTGAGCCAGGCCCACGCCCACGTTACGCAGCACGGTGGAATCGGTCAGGTCACGCTGCCAGCGGGAAATCGGCAGTTTGGTGGCCAGGTGGTCCATGATGGCGTTGGCCAGGCCCAGGTTGCCTTCGGAGTTCTCGAAATCAATCGGGTTGACCTTGTGCGGCATGGTGGAGGAGCCCACTTCGCCTTCCACGGTTTTCTGCTTGAAGTAGCCCAGAGAAATGTAGCCCCACACGTCGCGGTCAAAATCCAGCAGGATGGTGTTAAAGCGCATCAGGGCGTGGAAATACTCGGCGACGCAGTCATGGGGCTCAATCTGGGTGGTGTAGGGGTTGAAAGTCAGGCCCAGGCTTTCCACAAAGCGACGGGCGAAGGCTTCCCAGTCCACGTTGGGGTAAGCAGAAAGATGAGCGTTGTAGTTGCCTACTGCCCCGTTGATCTTGCCCAGCAGAGCCACGGCAGCAAACTGGTCGCGCTGACGTTGCAGACGTGCGACCACATTGGCCATTTCCTTGCCCACGGTCGTGGGGGAAGCAGACTGGCCATGGGTGCGCGACAGCATGGGCTGGTCGGCCTGGGCGTGGGCCTGACGGCGAATGGCGCTGATCACCTGATCCATTTTCGGCAGCAGGATTTCTCGGGCTTCCTTGAGCATCAGTGAGTAGGACAGGTTGTTGATGTCTTCACTGGTGCAGGCGAAATGGACGAATTCACTCATGCCCGCCAGCTCTTCATGCTCGGCCATCTGTTCCTTGATGAAGTACTCCACCGCCTTGACGTCATGGTTGGTGGTGGCTTCGATCTCCTTGATGCGCTCGGCATGCTTGGCTTCAAAGTCGCGGGTAATGCCACGCAGGTGCCAGGCGGCCTGGCCGCTCATCAGAGGCACTTCGGGGATGTTCTTGTCATGGGCGAGCTGTTCCAGCCAGCTCACTTCCACATGGACGCGGAAGCGGATAAGGCCGTATTCACTGGTGGTGTTGCGCAGAGCATCCACCTTGCCGGCATAGCGGCCGTCAACCGGTGAAATGGCAGTCAGAGAGGTGAGGCTGGACATGTAAATGGCTCCCGAATCGTTTCCGTGAGGGTAAAAGCGGCGCAATGATACCGTAAAACTGCCCGGACTGCGTGGTTGTTTGCCGGGTTGGCGGCTCCCCCGGAAGAAGGCCCGCTTGCGGAGCGAATCGAGCGACGCGAGGCGACCGGCAAGCGTTACAAGAAGGATATGCCGGGCGCTGTCGGTTCGGACAATTTTCGCGCTAGCGTGTCGAGAGCTGCGCCATCGCTGCTCGCATAATTAGCTTTAACACCTTCTTACAGGTCGTTGATATTTATGGACTCTATGTCGCTCAAGAGGCGCTTTCTCTGGAACAGCAAGTGCCAGCGGCGGCCACCGAGCTGGTGCCACAGGAAAGCGGCACGTACCCCGGCCAGAAACAGGGCACGGATACGCGCGGCCTTGTTTTCGTCCTGTAGATGGGCAGGCTCGCCCTTCACCTGGATGCGGAAACGGAACGTGCCCAGGGTGTCCACATAAATGCCAGCCAGGCGGTGGCAGAAAGCGTCGTCACGGACGCTGCCGAAATGAGCTTGCTGGCCATCCAGCGCCTTGAGGCGATGGCGGAGGATATTCACGGTGTCATCGCTTTTACGCAGCTTGGCGGCCAGATGGAGGAGTGCCAGGCCATAATTGAGAGGTCGCAGATTCCCCCCGGCGGAGTCCCGGTTGAGGCTGCGGTTCAGCAGGCTGACACCATCACGAAGCAGCGCCGGGTGCGGGTAGATGGTGTCGAAGCTGTCCGCGTCCAGCGCCATAACACCTTGCATCAGTGTCTCGAAAGCACGGGTATCACAATCACCGCGCAGGGCGATGTCATCGGCAAGCTGGGCTGCCTGAAATACCGCTGCCAAAGCGAGCAATTGCTGCTGTTGAGGCGTAAAACGTTCGCTCATGCGATCTCCTCGGCGCGTTAGCGTGTCGCTTCGATGGGGGCACCACCGAGGCAGACCGAACCATCGTAAAAGACCACAGACTGGCCGGGGGTGACTGCCCGTTGGGGCTCATCAAACACCACATGGACACGGCCATCGCCTGCGTCGCTGACGGTGCAGGCCTGGTCCGGCTGTCGATAGCGGGTTTTGGCGGTCAATCGCGCTGGCAGGTCCGGCGGCGCCAGGGCAACCCATTGCATCGGGGCACTGGTCAGCTCGCGGCTGTACAGCAGGGGGTGGTCGGTCCCCTGGACGGCAATGAGCACATTACGGTCCAGGTCCTTGCCAGCCACATACCAGGGCGCATCGCCGGAATCCGCACGGCCACCGATGCCTAGTCCCTGGCGCTGCCCAAGGGTGTAGTACATCAGACCATCATGATCCCCGATCACGTTGCCGTGATCATCCTCGATCTTGCCGGGCTGGGCAGGCAGGTATTGCTCCAGGAAGTCCTTGAAGCGGCGCTCGCCGATAAAACAGATGCCGGTGGAGTCCTTCTTCTTGTGATTGGCAAAGCCCTTTTCTTCAGCGATGCGTCGCACTTCAGGCTTTTCCAGGTCTCCGAGGGGGAACAGGGTACGATTGAATTTGTGGTAGTCCACGGCGTGGAGAAAATAGGTCTGGTCCTTGTTGGTGTCCACGGCACGAAGCAGCCTGGCCTTGCCGTCATGGCTGACCTGGGAGTAGTGGCCCGTGGCGATATAGTCGGCGCCCAGAGTCATGGCATGATCCAGAAAGGCCTGAAACTTGATTTCCTTGTTGCAGAGAATATCCGGATTGGGTGTGCGGCCAGCCTGGTATTCGGCCAGAAAATGCGCGAACACCCGGTCCCAGTATTCGCTGGCAAAGTTGGCGGTATGCAGTTTAATGCCAATTTTATCGGCAACGGCTTGAGCATCGGCGAGATCCTCTTTAGCAGTACAATACTCTGTGCCATCGTCTTCGTCCCAATTTTTCATGAACAGACCTTC
>JAZAJX010000148.1:0-3582 GCA_036230225.1 Pseudomonadota bacterium
GTTGCATGAAGGTGCCGGCGCTGAGATGGGCCATGGCCCGTTGCGGCATTGTTGTGTGAAACACGGTGACGCCGCCCAGGCTGTTGCCGCTGTAGCGCGCGGAGTAGGGACCGTAGAGAATCTCCACTCGATCAATCTCCTGGGGCTGCACCACATCCCAGCGGGGGGCGGTGGCGAAGTTGGCGCCGAGGAAATTACTGAGCAGTATCCCGTCGCTGTAGACCAGCGCCCGCGGGGTCTGGAAGTTGTGCATGTCACGGAAGGTGAGCAGGCCGTTGCGGTCGCCGATAAAGCGTTTACGCACCATCAGGTTGGGCTGGTACTTGAGCACGTCTTCGCTGTCAGCGGTGTTGATGTCCGCCGCCTCGGCCGCAGTGACCCGGCCGCTTAACGCCGCTGGCTCCGCTTCCAGCGCAGAGACGGACTGGCTGACAGAAATGGTTTCCAGCTCATTGGCGTGCAACGAGGAAATACTGCTGAGCAGGATGCTGGCGAAAAGACGACGATGCATGGAACCCCCGGATGATGGCGGGGGCATTATTGGCAAAAGAGGGGCCGGGGCCAATGCGGCAAAGTGTCGCAGGTGAGGCAATGAATAATTAATAGTGAAGAGTTAATAGTTCGAGGTCTGTTCTCAGGTTTGCAATGCCAGAGGCCGCGCACGGAGTGTGGGCGCGGACTCATGTGTTTGGAAAAGCCGCTATCCTGCCCCGCGAGTTATTAACTCTTCACTATTAATTATTCATTTTTTTCCCTGTGTGCCTCCCCCTCAATGGTCACATTGCCATCGTTGTCCCGGCGAGGTGGCTGCTGGAACGGGTTGGAGCCTTGTCGGGTGTAGCTGGTGTAAGTGAAGCCGCCGCCTTGCATGGTGGTGAAACCCTGCAGGGTGCCTTTTTCGATGACCTTGCTGGCCATGGCCCGGCGAGAGCCCGGCAACAGCAGAGCGAAGCCCACCGCATCGGTGATGAAACCGGGGGTGATCAGCAGGGCGCCGCCGAGCAGCAGCATGATGCCTTCCACCATTTCCTGGCCGGGCATATCGCCTTGCTGCATGCGCTCATTCAGACGCACCCAGGTTTCCAGTCCCTGGCGACGGAACAGGTAGCTGCCAAGCAGGGCGGTCACCACGGTGGCAACGATGGTGATGGGCCAGCCGATCAGCCCGGCGACTTTCGCCAGCACCAGTACTTCCAGCAGGGCGAAAGCGAAAATGAAGAAAAAAATGCGACCGAAACCCATGGGGTGTCCTGTGTTGGCGTACATGCCTACTAAGATGGTGATAGTCAGACAGGGATTCAAGGGGCAGGTTCAGTGGCCGCTGAATCTGTCAGTTGCTGGCGTAGCCAGCGATGGGCGGGATCCCTGTCCAGGGAGGACGGCCAAACCATGTAAACGGGTACCGGTGGCACGGCGACCGGGAAGGGCAGGACCTGCAGCTCCAGGGCGTTGGCGTAGTGGCGGGCCAGGCGCTCCGGCACGGTGGCAATCATGTCCGAGCGGGCGCTCACGGCGAGCATGCTGGCAAACTGGGTGACCCGGGCGCCGGCCCGTCGTTGCCAGCCGGGGGCATTGAGGATCAGGTCCAGAGGCAGTCGCCGGTTGCGTTCCGGAAGCACCACATGTTCGGCTTTGAGGAATCGGGATTTGCTGCAGCGGCCCTGTATGTGCGGGTGTCCTCGACGGGCCACGACTACCAGATTCTCCTCCAACAGCACGTTGCGGTGAAGCCGGCTGTCTTCGGGGACGAACGAATCCACGGCCAGGTCCGCATGGGCCTTGTGCAGGGCGTCGGCCATGCCATCGCCGGCAGGGGCAATCTCCAGCATCACAGCCGGCGCCTGGCGACGTATTCGCTGCAGCAGTGGCGGCAGCAGCACCATCTCGAAGTAGTCGAGACTGAGCAAGCGGAACTGGCGTCGGCTGCTGGCTGGATCAAAGCGGTTGCCCGGGTCCAGTGAGTCCCGAAGGGACGCCAGCTGGGGGGAGAGGAGCTGGTGCAGCTCACGGGCCCGGGGGGTGGGCACCATGCCCTGGCGGGTGCGCACGAAGAGGTCGTCGTCCAGGGTGTGTCGCAGGCGCTGCAGGGCGGCGCTGATGGCGGGCTGGCTCATACCCAGCTGTTCTGCGGCACGGGACAGCTGCCCCGCCTCCATGATGGCATCGAAGACCGGCAGCAGATTCAGGTCGATACTGCGCAAATTCAGTTTCATGGATATTACTTATATCAAATATCAATTAGGAAAAGGAATACGCGCTGTCTATTTTCTGGGGTGTGCGCAACAACACGCTCAAACCGGAGAATAACAATGGACCAGCAACTTACCGCCGTTGTCACGGCGTTCATTATTCTGACAGCGATCTGGGAAGTGGTAGCCGGCCGCACCCGGGACGGCAAAAAGACCCGGCAGGACTGGAAAGTCGCCTTCCTCGCCACCCTGATGATGGTGGTAGTGCAACGCCCGCTGGTATTGCTGCTGCTGACTCTGGGACTGTCAGGCCTGTTTCCCGGCAGCGCCGGTTCCCTGGCCTGGCTGGAGGAGCAGTATTTCCTGCCGACGCTGATCGCTTTCTTCTGTATTGAAGAGTTCATTCATGGCTCGTTTCACCTGTTCGCCCATAGCCGCCGACCGAAGAACCGGGTGCTGCAATGGGTGCAGGCCTTCTACAAGATGAGCCATCGCCCGCACCATCTGGCGGGTGGCCAGGACAACAAGGGACAGCTGTCGGTGACGCAGACCTTTGTGAATGGCTGGGCCTGGTGGCTGATCATGCCGAATTACACCTTCCAGCTGGTGTGTCTGTATCTGGGCCTGGTGGAGGTGTTCCTGGTGGGGACGGCCATCAAGGGTATCTGGGCGGCCCAGACCCATGTGAACTGGAATTGGGATCTCTATTTCCATAACCACCGGTGGGCCTGGGTGCGCAAGACCATGTGGGCACTGGCCCATGTGCTGACCTTCCCGACCCAGCATCACCATCATCATTCCCGTGGCCCCAATTCCGCCAAGAACGTGACGTCCACTCTGGCGATTTACGACTGGCTGATTTTTGGCACGCTGGCCATCGAAAAGGAAAAGCCCAAGGTGTATGGCTGGCGACAGAATGATGCCGAAGCCAACAGTGTCTTGAAGCGTTATTTCTTCTGGGATGTGCGTCAGTACATGCCGGGCGGGGCGGCAAAGGCGAAAAAGAAGAACGAGGAAAAATTGGCCAAAGCAGCCTGAGTGCCCCGCGCTGATCTTGTAGAGTCTCGTTGCGGGAGAGCACGGGATCTTTCAGGCCCTGCCGGGGTAACCCGGTGGGGCTTTTTATAAATCAGTTGCGAGTGACGAGGAGCGAGTTGCGAAAAGATAAAACCGGGGACCGGATGCGCCAGGGTTTCTACGACGCTCCTGTAGATGGTGGGCCTGGTACTTTACGACGGCATATCTATGAAACCGCTGTAGGAGCTCCTCTTGAGGGGCGAACCGAGCGAAGCGAGGCGGCAGACACATCCGTCCCCGCACTCTTTTCTAAAAGCTGCCGAGCCTTGAAGCGCCTGATCATCCTTCGGATGATTTCCGCGTTCACACACAGTTC
>JAZAJX010000149.1:0-7047 GCA_036230225.1 Pseudomonadota bacterium
GCCACCATCGCGTCCACCATGGCCGCAACCCGGACTATATCGACACCAACTACGGCGGGGTGTTTATCGTCTTTGATCGCCTGTTCGGCACCTTTACGCCGGAGCGGGATGAGGAACCCGTGGAGTATGGCATCACCCGCCCGGTCTACAGCAACAACCTGCTGGTAAATTGGTGTCATGAGTACGTGGACATGTTTCGGGACATGAAACAGCGCGGCCCCATCGGGCAGAGACTGAAACATCTGTGGAAACCACCGGAGTGGCAAAGGGAAAAGGGCAACACCTGACAGGTCCCACGGAAACGCCATCTGCCTACTGGCGTTTCCGTCGTTGTCCGGACCGTTGACCGTTAGTGCTGAACCCCGGCCACGCGGCCGTCACCCCGATCTGACAAGCGATTCATTTTTTCCAGCAGGGGTTGCAGAGATTCATCCAGGGACTGGGCGGCATTTTCGTAGGCAGCCTCGAGTTCCAGCCGATAATCCCCGAAGTGGCTCCGTGACTGCCGGTCCTCCACCACCCTGTCATCGGCATGGCCCGACAAAGTGAGTACACAGAGGGCGACCCCCAGCATTCCGTTTGCAATGCGCATGATATTCCCCAGAAGCGTTATCGGTATCCATACCGGCGCTGAGGCGACTGGCTCCCTGACGTAGGCCCGGACACGATCGAGGGATCGTGCGGCGAGTCGCGATGACCGGCTGTGTTCGGGGAGGAAGTCTAGGCAGGTTGCGAAGCACGTCTACCAAAATATGTGCACTGGTTACAAAAACAGGTATTTGTCATGAAGGCGGCTAGGACTATGTCATTAAAAGCATAACCACGCTTACGCATATGACGGTATGCTGCTGATGGAAATCTGGCTGAGTCGGCCCTCCCACAGCTACCCTGACGCTCGTACCTCACGTTGCCCCTCACTGGCCAGGGCCTGCTGATAGCACATCCACGCCATTATCCCCGCCAGCACATTCCCGAATGCCGCCCCCAGGGCCAAGCCGCCAAACCCACCCAACTGATAGCCCAGCCACAACAGCGGCAGATAACAGAGGAAAAGGCGCAGGAAGGAAATCAGCATGGCACGAATGGGCCAGCCCAGGGCATTGCTGGCAGACACGACCAGCATGCATACCCCCAGAAGACCATAGCTCGGCGGCAGCCAGCGGATCAGCATCGCCAGATAGGCCTGAACTTCGACAGTCTCTACCAACAGGCCGGACAAGGGCGTGGCCAGCAAGGCCATGAGCAGACCCAACAGCAGCTGCCAACCAATCACCATGGCTGCCGCCACTCGCATCAATCGGCGCACGGTGTCCCAGTCATTACCGCCATAACAACGGCCCAGCCAGGGCGGCAACGCCATGGTCATCCCCAGTACCAACACGATGGAGAAACTTTCCAACCGACTGGCCATCCCCCAGGCAGCCACGGCCTGATCGCCCGCCCGGGCCACCAGCGCCGTGGCCAGCATGGCGGCCAGAGGGGGCATTAGCTGACTGATCATGGCTGGGCCGGCGATGTGGGCAAAAGGCATGGCCGATTCACGCATCTGCTTCAACATGCCATGCCGCTGCACCCAGCCCTTACCGCGCAGAGCCAGCACCAGAATCACCATGCCGCAGGAAAACGCCAGCAGGGACGCCAGCGCCGCCCCCGGTAAACCAAAGCCCTGCCAGTCACCCACACCAAAGATCAGCAGGGGGTCCAGAATCAGATTGAGCAGGCTGGTCAGCACCATCATCAGCCCCGGGAACCGCGTGTTGCCATGGGCTCGAAACAGGCTGTAGCCAAAATACAGCACCCCGCCGACCCACATGGCCAGCGTCTGGATGGCCCAGTAAGGACGAATCAGTTCCCGAATGGCCTCGCTGGCTCCGATCAGCGAGAAGGCCGGTGTCTGAATCCACCACAGCAACAACACCAACCCACCCAGCAACAGCCCCCCGCCGGTAAGCACCAGCGCCCCCAGACGGTTGGCCTGATCCTGCTGGCCGGCACCGATGGCCCGGGAAATCAGCGCGGCAATGGCAATACCAATGCCCACTTGCACTCCGATCACCAGAAACGCCAGTGGGAAAGTGAACGACTGAGCCGCCAGCGGTGCGGTGCCGAGACGGGCCACAAAGATACTGTCCACCAGATAGAAGCCCAGCAACGACATGACACCCAGGGCCATGGGCCAGGTCTGCTGCCAGAGCTGGCGGGCCAGGGACACGTTGGAGGGAGGGAGGGTCTGGGACAATGGACAACCTTGGTGGTGATTCCAGGTCAGGTGAGACTAGCAGGGGTTTAGTGAACAGTTAACCGTGAAGAGTTAACAGCGCCGCGATCAGGGCCTGCTTTGCCGCTGAATGGATGAGGCCACGCCCAGAGGCTCCGCAAGACCTGAGACATTGAAGGAGCCAACACGCCTTTTGTCGCTGTTAACTGTTCACTGGCTTTCAAAGCGGCTGCAGCCGATCCACCAGCTTGCCGCTTTCCACCAGTTCCATGAATTCGTCCCCCAGGCGCTGGCTCTCGGCCACCGCCTTGCGCCAGTAGGCTTCGCGTCCGGCGTCGTCACCCAGATAGTGCTTGAAGTCCGTACGGTCGGGGAGTTTGCCATGGGGCAGGCTGGCCAGGTACTCCCGGGACGGGGAGACCAGCAACAGTCGGCGCAGCCGTTTCGGATCCCCGTTGCGCCAGCGCAACGGTTTGTCGAACCAGCCAGGAATCACCCGGTCCGTAAAGTGCGGATAAAGCACGATACCGGCACTCTGGTAGGGCAGGTCCAGGTGGTAATCGAGCATGCCTCCGTCCCGGTAGACCCCGTCTGGCGCACCGGGGAAGTCGGTCACCCCATCCAGCACCATGGGAATGGCGGCACTGGCAAGCAGGGCCGCACGCAGGTTTTCCGCTCGCAGGGAAATGTGGTGGGTAGTGAAATCATTGAGCGGCCCTACCGGCAGCGGATTGCCGTCCGGATAGACCAGACCACGCTCCATGAACAGGCCAGTGGCGGGACGACTGAACAGGTTGGTTCCGATCAGCCCTGCCAGTCCCAACCCCAGGCCCAGCCCCCCCTGGCGAGCCATCAACCCGCGGCTGCGAATCACCACAATCGCCAACCGGTAATCCTGATTCTGGAGGATGTGCTGGTCCCGATCTTCCAGCAGTTCGGACAGCATGGCCGCACAGCGATGACTGACTTCCCGGGGCGTAATGCCTTTGGGAAAACGCTGACGGGTATAGAGCTCGGCCAGTCGCTCAAGCCCCCTGGCCGGGTCACTGCCCATGGCCACTGCCGCAAAACGCCAGCTGCCAATGGAGGCACCGATCAGGGTACGTCGACGGGGGGCTCGCGGTAGAAAGTCACCGAAAACAGCCCGGTCCAGACCATTGATGCCCAATGCCTTGGGGCCACCTGCCGCGCCGGGAACAATATCCACGTCCCCGGCGCGCAGGCCATGTTCGCGCAAGTGGGCAATGGCATCGGTCCCCGCACGCAGCGTCAGGGCAGGAGCTCTGCTGTGAATCGCGACCACCATTTCTCTCCGCAAGGGTTTCAGGAAAGCGTCGCATGGTACCGGTTATTACCACATTTTCGAAATTACATTCCGCTATGGTAGCGAAAGGTCATTCCGTCCCGCTGAGAAAGTCTCCCAGCGCCCGCATGAACGCCAGCGGCTGACTCATCAAAGGGACATGCCCCGAGCGTGGCAGCACCACGTGACGGGCCCCAATCAACTCGGCAAAGGCCGCCTGGCCGGCAGCAGGATAAAGCGGCGAGAGCGCCCCGGTAAGCACCGTGGCCGGCACCGGAAAATCCGCTGCCGAGGATCGATAATCATGGCTACCAGACAAATAGGCCTGCAAATAGGCACGGATATCAGCCAGCTCTACCACCGGCAACAGCCTGGCCCACAGGCCGGACCAGCGTGAGGTGGCCTGGTAGGCAGAATGCAAGGCCGGTCGACCAGCCACCTGGGAAAGGATATGCGTCAACTGCTGCAAGACAGTTTCGCGCAATCCGGCGGCAAGATGGGCAACACGCCCCTGGTCCGGTGCCGCATCCAGCAGCGCCAGCAAATCACGCAGCTGTGAGAAGAAATGCTCCTGACGGTCCCCGAACAGGCCGTATGCCCAGTCCGGCTGGTTGGCAATGCAGGGGGTCTGGTCAATATGCAGATAGCGCCCTACCGGCGCGAAGTCCCCGTTGGCCTGCCAGTGGAGACTGGTCGTCGCGCCCAGGGAATACCCCACCAGCGGGAAATCCTGCAGCCCGAAGTGGGCCACCAGATCTTCCATGTCCTGCATGTGATTATGGAACACATCCGCCTGGTTGAAACGGACCGCAGCGGATTTGCCAGCGCCGCGCAGGTCAGGCAGGTAGAACTGATAACGGCGCAGATACGGCAGCACAAAGGGCAACCAGTCCCGCCCCTGCATGCCAAGCCCATGAATCATCAGTACCGGCTGACCGCGCCCGATCCTTCTCACATGCAGGGACTGGCCATCCCTGGCAGGAAATAACGGCATCCTGCTCCCCCGTTTTCCGGCCCCGCTGTGGGGCGGTTGTTATTCGCCGTACAAGCACAGGTAGGCAGTATCAATCTCCACCTTTACCTGAAAGCGGCTGTCCGCCACCACGTCGAAGGTGTCACCGGCAGCAAATGTCTGCCAGTCGGCCGCCCCCGGCAACTTGACGGTCAGGGCACCGCTGACCACCGTCATGGTCTCGTGCTCACTGGTACCGAACTCGTAATCCCCCGGCGCCATGACTCCCACTGTGGCGGGCTTGTCTTCGGTTTGAAAGGCGATGGATGCCACCTTGGCATCGAAATACTCGTTGACCTTGAACATGCAAGGGCCTCCGCAGAATCAATGGAGGCGCGAGTATGCCAAAACCCTCGGTCCGGCGCCGCTTATTTCCACTTCGAGGCAATCGCCGTGCCCTGTCGCACGGTGTTGGTTACCGGTGTTTTCGCAGCAATCTCCAGCAACCGCTGACGTTGCGCTTCAGTCAGATCACCGCTGCAGGAAAGGGTACGGTCAATGTATTCCTTGCCTGCATCATCACGGTAAAAATGCAGCCCCACATGAATCTCTCCCAGGTCCCACCCCTTGCGCTCGGCGTACATGCGCAGGGTAATGGAGGTGCAGGCCCCCAGGCCGGACAACAACAATTCATAGGGGTTGGGGCCGCTGTCACTGCCGCCCAGTTTTTCCCCCTCGTCCGCACTGAGGCGGTGCTCCCGGGCCTCAATGTGCTGCACATATTTCTCATTGCTGGTTACCTGCACCCGAGCCATGGTCCTCTCCTTTCCTTTGTCATCGGCGGGTTTCATACTGGAAAAATCATCCAGTGACTATGCCACGGAGACGGCCATGAGCAATACCAATGCCAGCGGCGAAATGGTGGAATGCCCCAACCAGGCCGGCCAGCCCACCCTGAAGGCGGTCGCGTCGCGCAAAAGCCTCCTCGGAAACGGCTTGCCGATTATTCGTCATCTACCCAGCCGCGATCAGCGACTGATCGGCCCCTGGTGTTTTCTTGACCACATCGGCCCCACCTCACTGGCTGCCGACAACGGCGTGGATGTGGGCACTCACCCCCACATCGGCCTGCAGACGGTAACCTGGCTTTTCGAGGGCGCCCTTCTCCACAAGGACAGCCTCGGCTACGAACAGGAAATCCGGCCAGGGCAACTCAACCTGATGACCGCCGGCCATGGCATCTGTCATTCCGAAGAGAGCCCGGACGGATTCAGCGGCCCCATGCACGGCCTGCAATTCTGGATCGCCCTGCCTGCCGAGCACGAAGATACTGAACCCGCCTTCAGCCATCACACCAACCTGCCTCACTGGCACCAGGATGGGGCCGAGATCACCCTGGTGGTGGGCGAACTGGATGGCCGCCGCTCCCCCGCCCAGGTGTTCTCCCCCCTGGTCGGGGCCGATATCGTGGCGAAAGAGGCCTGCACCCTGACTCTTCCCGTGCCTGCGGGATTTGAACTGGGCTTATGCATCAACGAAGGCCGCGCCGACGTGAACGGAGAAACCCTACAGGTCGGTGAGCTCTACTATCTGGGGTGTGGCCGTGACAGTCTGACGCTAACGCTAGACGCCAACAGCCGTGTGATGCTGCTGGGCGGCGAGCCCCTGGGGCAACCGGTACTGCTGTGGTGGAATTTCGTAGGTCGGGACCAGGAGCGCCTGGAAAGCGCCATGGCGGACTGGGAGCGGTTCCCCAACGACCGGTTCGGCGATGTGGCGGCCTATCAGGGAGGCCCGCTCAAGGCACCGGCACTGGATGCCAGGGTGAAACTGAAATAAGGGAAAGGTCAGGCGCTGGCGGCCCCTGACCTTGGCATGCCTCTCAGGATCGTGCTACCTGCTGGCAGAACACCGCCACCGCCGCACTGTCGTAGCTGGGGTGCGTAATGATGGCATCGTAACTCTTGCCTCCCTCCACCGTGCAGGTCTTGGTGCTACTGCCCCCCGCCGAAAGGGTGATCTCCATTTCCAGCTGCCCCGCCACTGCGGGCACCCCGGTGACATACCCCGTTGCCATGCCGTATCCCAGAGAAGACACGACATTGTCGCCCTCCACATCCACGGACACGGTTTCTCCGCTGGCATCAGACAACGCATGGATCAGGCGAACCCGGACCTGGTTGCTGGCGATGGCTTGCGCAGATTGTACAAAGCGCTTCAGCCGGGGAACCTGGTCACCAGAGCCGGCAAGTTGTCCTATCAAGATCAGTGTATAGTTGCGACCGGCAGCTAGGTTGATGCCCGCGTCATCCACCAGTGTGGTGGAATCATTGTTCACATCAAAGCGTACCGTCTCGGTATCCTCGTCAAGCTTGAAGGCGACGCCACCCTGCTCGTTGGTGGAATACGCCTGATTTTCGATCAGGGGATCGGACAGGTCATTTCGGATGACAAGATCCACCGTGGTGTCCGTCTCTTCCGTGCCACTGCCACTGTAATCGGTCAATTTTGGTTATGGAAATAGATCCCCGTACGCTCGCGAAACAGTTTGGCCGTATCATCGTCATCGCCACC
>JAZAJX010000150.1:0-4429 GCA_036230225.1 Pseudomonadota bacterium
GCTTTGGCTTCCACCCCCAACGCCTGCTGCCCTGCCCAATGCCCTTGCTGATACCCCACCTCAAGCTTGCGACGGTTGGTGGTCAGACGGTTCACCGGGAAATGTTCATCCGGTGCAATCACAGTGAGCCGGCAGTCCGCCGGTGGGTTGGCAATAAACGCCAGCGAGGCCTTGTAAACGTCGGTGCGCTTGACCAGGGCGTCGTACAGGGCAGGCATATCTTTTACCCAGGGTTTGATCAGCGGCGTCAATGCGCTGGGTTTCTTGCGATATCCCTGATGCCGGGACAGCACGACCGTAATATCCCGCGCCCCTTGCTCGTAGGCCCATTGCACCGGAATGGAATCCGCCAGACCGCCATCGGTCATAGGCTGCCCGGCCACTTCCGGAAACGCCCGATAGGCAAAGGGGATGGAACAGGACGCAGTCATGATGTCGTCCAGGTTGTCGGGGCTGGCCTGGAAATAGCGGGGGGCGCCATCTTCCACCGATGTGGTCACCACCCACAAAGGCACCCGGCCCTGCCAGTGCTGCTCCAGATGCAAGGGCACTTCGAGGCGAGACTGATGCCACAGCCAGTGCACATCACACAGATGCCCACCACTCATGAAACGCTGCCAGTTGATGAAATCGGGACGGCAGGCATGATCGGTAATGATTCTTCGGCTGCGCCCCAGGTCACCGGCAAGGTACCCGATCAGGTTAGTGGAGCCTGCCGACACCCCCACTGCAAAATCGAAATCCCGGTAATCCTTTTCCAGAAACGCATCCAGCACCCCCGCCGCAAAAATGCCGCGCATGGCACCGCCCTCTACCACCAACGCTCGTTGTGACATCGCTTTCCTCCACCGGGGAAATCAGTGAATAGCCCGTGACCACAATGGCAAAGCCGCCAACGTTGCGGAAATAGATCCTTGCTGTCCCTGCCATCGGTATTGCTGATGCCAGACGCCGGTCCACCCAGGCTGCACCGATTCAGCGCAGCCGCTTCATGTTGGCGCACCCAGTATCGGCAGAGGCCACCGCCCCACTCAATCCCGGCTCCATTAATTATTGTAAAAACAGTCAATTACCGCTGACGAACATATCTGGCACCCGCCTTGCACAAGAACGCATACCAACTTGTATACAAACAGGTGTGCTAACGAAATGATCGGCTGGACTCTTCAACAATGGCAGGCGGCCTACCGCAGCGGGGACCTCACCCCGGTGCAGGCCATGAAACAACTGGCGACGCATCTACATGACAGCGAGCGAGCCCTGTGGATTCATCTGCTGGACGAGTCTTCCCTGGTTGCCCAGGCTGGCGCCCTCACCGATCCCTCCCTGCCCCTGTATGGCATTCCCTTTGCGGTGAAAGACAATATTGATGTGGCGGGCATCCCGACTACCGCAGCCTGTCCCGCGTATGCCTACACCCCCGAAGAAGACGCCACCGTTGTGCGCCTGCTGCGCGAAGCTGGCGCCATCGTGGTAGGCAAGACCAATCTGGACCAGTTCGCCACCGGCCTGGTGGGCGTCCGCTCGCCCTATGGTGAAGTCCCCAATCCGTTCAACCCGGATTATGTCAGTGGCGGCTCCAGTTCCGGCTCCGGCACAGCCGTGAGCCTGGGACTGGTGCCTTTCGCCCTGGGTACTGACACCGCCGGTTCTGGCCGCGTCCCGGCATCGTTCACCAATACGGTGGGGCTAAAACCCACCCGTGGCGCCATCAGCACCAAAGGGGTTGTTCCCGCCTGCCGGACACTCGATTGCGTGAGCGTCTTTGCCCTGAATGTGGATGACGCGCAGACCATCTACGAGATTGCCGGGCAATTCGATGAACACGATGCCTACAGCCGTCCAGCTCCGGCACGGCAAGCCAGCGGATTGCCGGCGCGGCCGAAACTGGGCATTCCCAACGTCTTGCCCTGGTTCGGTGACGCGCAGGCCAAAGCCCTGTGGGAACAACAGCTGGAAAGTATTCAGGCCATAGCCGATCTGGTGCCGCTGGATACCATGGTGCTGGAAGATGCGGCAGCGCTGCTTTACCAGGGGCCGTGGGTGGCTGAACGCTTCACCGTCACAGAGTCACTGCTGCAGACTCAGCCAGACGCCGTCCTGCCTGTGATCCGCAACATCCTTGAGCCCGCCGCCGACCTGAAGGCTGCCGACAGCTTCCGGGCCCAATACCAGCTGGCCGAACTGAAACGCGAAGCCGACGCCTTGCTGTCCCAGGTAGATGCCCTGCTGCTGCCAACCACGCCGGGCATCTATACCCGGGCAGCAGTCCGTGATGACCCCATTACCCTGAACAGCCAGCTTGGCACCTGGACCAATTTTGTGAATCTGCTGGACCTGTGCGCGCTGGCTCTGCCCGGTGGATTCCGGGCTGACGGTCTGCCCGCCGGCGTGACTCTCGTTGGCGACGCCTGGCAGGACCATGCCCTGGCAGAATTCGGCCGCCGCTGGCAGCAACATCAGCCGTGGCAAGCCGGCGCCACCGGTCAGGCATTACCCGCCCCCGCCCACCGCGCCGCCAACGATGACGGCAGTGATTTCATTACTGTGGCAGTGGTCGGTGCCCATCTCACCGGCATGCCCCTTAACAGCCAGCTCACCGAACGCAACGCCGTGCTGCTGGAAGCCACCCATACCGCACCCAGCTACCGGCTGTATGCCCTGGCCAACACCGTGCCCCCCAAACCCGGGCTGATCCGTAACCCGAAAGACGGCGGCGACAGCATTCCCATCGAACTGTGGCAAATGCCCGTCGAACACTTCGGCAGTTTTGTCGGGTTGATACCGGCACCGCTGGGCATTGGCAGCCTGGAAACCGTCGATGGCCGCTGGGTAAAAGGCTTTATCTGTGAGCCATGGGCAATCGACGACGCCACCGACATTACCGCGCTGGGTGGCTGGAGAAACTACATCGCCAAACTGAAACAAGAGGGAGCTCTTTGATGTTGAAGAAAGTGCTGATCGCCAATCGGGGTGAAATCGCCGTGCGGATTTGCCGTACCCTGAAGCAAATGGGCATTGCCTCCGTGGCCGTCTATTCCGACGCGGACCGCAACAGTCAGCACGTCAGCGCCGCCGATGAAGCAGTGGCGCTGGGCGGTCAAACCGCCGCAGAGAGCTACCTGAAAACCGACCTGATTCTGAAAGCGGCCCTCGATACTGGTGCCGATGCGATCATCCCCGGCTACGGCTTCCTGTCAGAAAATGCCGAGTTCGCCGAAGCCTGTGAAGCCAACGGCATCGCGTTCGCCGGCCCGACCCCGGCCCAGCTTCGCAACTTCGGGCTCAAGCATGAAGCCCGTGCCCTGGCAGAAAAAGCCGGAGTGCCTCTGGCCCCCGGCACCGACCTGCTGCAAAGCCTGGATGAGGCCAGACAGGCGGCCAGCGATATCGGCTACCCGGTCATGCTGAAGAGCACCGCCGGCGGCGGCGGTATCGGTCTGTCACGGTGCAACAACGAGGCCGAACTGGTCTGCGCCTATGAATCCGTGAAACGCCTTGGCGAAAGTTTTTTCTCCGATAGCGGGGTGTTCATCGAGCGCTTTGTGGCCCGGGCGCGCCATGTGGAAGTACAGATTTTTGGCGACGGCGAAGGCACCGTATTGGCGCTGGGGGAACGCGAGTGCTCCCTGCAACGGCGCAACCAGAAAGTGGTAGAAGAAACCCCCGCCCCTAATCTTCCCCAGGCCACCCGAGAAAAACTTCATGCCAGCGCCGTACGACTCGGTCAGTCCGTTAAGTATCGCTCCGCGGGCACCGTGGAATACATCTATGACGACGAGCGCGACGAATTCTATTTCTTGGAAGTGAACACCCGCTTGCAGGTGGAGCATGGCGTCACCGAATCCGTCTTCAACGTGGACCTGGTGCAGTGGATGGTGGAACTGGCGGGCGGCCAACGCCCCCCGCTGGACGACCGCTACATCAGCCAGGGCGCCTCCATGGAAGTGCGTATCTACGCGGAAGACGCCCTGAAAGATTTCCAGCCCAGCCCCGGTGAACTGACCGAAGTCTTTTTCCCGGACAACATTCGACTGGACGGCTGGGTCGACACCGGCACCGTGGTCAGCCCGCACTACGACCCGATGATTGCCAAGGTTATCGTGCACGGTGCCGACCGCACTGATGCACTGGCTAAAATGCAGGATGCACTGGCACACACCCGACTGTCCGGTATCGCCACCAACCTGGATTACCTGCGCCAGATCCTGCGCGACGAAAACGTGATCGCCGGCAAGGTCTCCACCCGTTACCTGGAAACCTTCCACTACGCCCCGACCGCGTTCGAAATTGAGGACCCCGGCACCTACACCACGGTGCAGGATTACCCCGGCCGTGACGGCTACTGGGATATCGGCGTTCCGCCTTCCGGCCCCATGGACGATTTTGCTTTTCGGCTGGCCAACCGCATCGTCGGCAACCATCCCTC
>JAZAJX010000151.1:0-4666 GCA_036230225.1 Pseudomonadota bacterium
ATGAATCCCTTGCAGTTCGAGCCGATTCAGGGCGTTGATCAGTTTTTGCCGGGCGGCCTGGCGATCCTCTCCATAGCAGATCAGCTTGGCGATCATCGGGTCGTAGAATTCTTCGACCCGGTCCCCCTGTTCGTACCCGGCATCGACGCGGGCCAGTTCGTGGGGCCAACGCAGGTGACTGAGCAGGCCGGAAGAGGGCAGAAAACCCTGTTCCGGGTTTTCTGCGTACAGGCGAACTTCCATGGCATGGCCATGACGCTGAATCTGCTGTTGTGCCTTGGGCAGCGGCTCCCCTGCGGCGACCGCCAGTTGCCAGGCAACCAGGTCTTCTCCGGTGATCATTTCGGTGACAGGGTGTTCCACCTGCAGGCGGGTGTTCATTTCCATGAAATAGAACTGGCCATCAGGAGCGTATAAAAACTCCACCGTGCCGGCGCCACGGTAATCAATGGCCAGGGCGGCCTGAACGGCAGCGTTGCCGAACGCCTGGCGGGTCTGTTCATCCAGACCCGGTGCCGGGGCTTCCTCAATGACCTTCTGGTGGCGACGCTGCACCGAGCAATCGCGCTCGAACAGGTGTACCGCATTGCCGTAATTGTCTGCGAAAACCTGCACTTCCACATGGCGGGCGGTGGGCAGGTAACGCTCCAGCAGCACGCGATCATCGCCGAAAGCACTGCGGGCTTCACGGCGAGCCGCGGCCAGGGATTCGGCAAACGCGTTGGCGCTGTTCACCACCCGCATGCCCTTGCCGCCGCCGCCGGCCACGGCCTTGATCAGCAGCGGAAAGCCGACACTGTCACTGGCGGCCAGTAGCGTCTCGTCACTGGCGCCGTCTTCATCGAAACCGGGCAGTACCGGGACACCGCTGTCGGCCATGAGCTGACGTGCAGCAGCCTTGTCACCCATTACTTCAATGGCGCGGGCGTTAGGGCCGACAAAAATGATGCCCGCCTGCTCACAGGCGGCCGCCAGCTCGGTATTCTCAGACAGAAAGCCGTAGCCGGGATGAATGGCATCCGCGCCAGTCTCCTTCGCTGCGGTGATAATCTTGTGGATCACCAGATAGCTTTCTCGCGCCGCTGCCGGGCCAAGGCATACGGCCTGATCCGCCTCACGGACATGGGGCAGGGTGGCATCCACATCGGAATACACTGCCACCGTGGCAATGCCTTGTTGCCGGCAGGTGCGGATGATGCGGCGGGCAATTTCCCCGCGGTTGGCGATCAGCAGTTTTTTTATCTTGGCCATGGTTTAGCTTCAAGCTTCAAGCTTCAAGCTGCAACGCGAGTCCAGGCCTGTGCCATGCCAGCATTTGAAGTCACGCGCCCATACCGCTTTTGCGCGGGCACGGAATGCAAAAACATGACAAGCCATCACGCGTTGTAGCTTGCAGCTTGAAGCTTGTTGCTTACCTCCAGTTCGGTGTTCGCTTTTCCAGAAAGGCACTCAAGCCCTCCTGGCCTTCGTCGCCGGTGCGCAGGCGGGCGATCAGATCGGCGGTGTGCTCAAGCATGGCCCGATCAATGGGGCCATGGCTGACCCGGGCAATCAGGTTGCGGGCCTCAATCTGCGCCTGCGGTGCCGCGCTCATTAGCGCGTCCACCAGTGCGTCCACGGTGGCGTCCAGCTCACTCTCCGGGACCACCTCATGGGCAATGCCCAGTGACAGGGCCCGGTCGGCGGGGATCACTTCCGCAGTCATGAAATAGCGGTTGGCCTGGCGGGCGCCCAGGGCCCGGACCACATAGGGGCTGATCACGGCCGGCACGATACCCAGCTTGACCTCGCTGAGGCAGAAGCGCGCATTGTCGGCCGCCACCGCCATGTCGGCGGCGCAGATCAGACCGAGTGCGCCACCAAAGGCGGCCCCCTGAACCCGGGCGATGACGGGCTTCGGGCATTGATCAATGGCCTGCATCAGGCTGGCCAGGCGCAGCGCATCGTCCCGGTTCTGCTGCGCATCCAGCTTGCCCATGGCACGCATCCAGTTGAGATCCGCGCCAGCGGAAAAGTGTTTCCCCGCCGCCTGCAGCACCACCACACGAACCGCGGCATCACTGCCGGCGCGTTCAAACGCCTGGGTCAACGAGGCAATAATGCTGTCGTCAAAAGCGTTGCGTTTCTCCGGGTTGTCCAGGGTGATGCGGGCAACCCCCCCTTCGATCTGTGTGCTAACACTCATGGTTGGCTCCGGGTTTTAGGCGTCTTGCGTGAAGCGTGCTGCATGTTGCGTCTCCCATCACATCCTGAACACGCCATAACGCGTTTCTTCAATCGGCGCATTCAGACTGGCGGAAATCGCCAGGCCCAATACATCCCGGGTGTCCGCCGGGTCGATGACACCGTCATCCCAGAGGCGGGCGCTGGCATACCAGGGCTGAGCCATCTGCTCATAGCGTTCGGTCATGTCGGCCTGGAACGCCGCGGCGTCCTCGTCGCTCCATTGTTCGCCTTTCTTCTTCAGCGACGCCTGCTTCACCTGGGTGAGCACACTGGCTGCCTGTTCGCCACCCATGACGGAAATCCGGGCGTTGGGCCACATGAACATGAAACGCGGATCGTAGGCGCGGCCACACATGCCGTAGTTGCCGGCGCCGAAACTGCCACCGGTGATCACGGTGAACTTGGGCACGCTGGCACAGGCCACCGCATTCACCATCTTGGCACCATGCTTGGCGATGCCTTCCGATTCGTATTTCTTGCCCACCATGAAGCCGGTGATGTTTTGCAGGAACAGCAGTGGAATTCGGCGTTGGTTACACAGCTCGATGAAGTGGGCGCCTTTCTGGGCGGACTCGGAATACAGCACCCCGTCATTGGCGAGAATGCCCACCGGATAGCCGTGGATGTGGGCAAAGCCGCACACCAGGGTAGTGCCGTAGCGGGCCTTGAACTCATCCAGTTCCGAGCCATCGACAATGCGCGCAATCAGTTCACGGGCGGGCATGGGCTGGCGGGTGGTGGTGGGGATCACGCCATAGAGTTCGTCGCTGGGGTAGGCGGGCGGGCGTACCGGCTGACGCTTTACCTGGTCCGGCTTGTGCCAGTTCAGATGTGCGATGGAGCGGCGGGCCAGCTCCAGGGCGTGGGGTTCGTCCTCGGCCAGATGATCCGCCACACCGGACTGTTCGCAATGCAGGTTGGCGCCACCCAGTTCCTCGGCGCTGACCACTTCGCCGGTGGCCGCCTTTACCAGTGGCGGCCCCGCCAGGAAGATGGTGGCCTGTTCCTTCACCATTATCACTGCGTCGGCCATGGCCGGTACGTAGGCACCGCCGGCGGTGCAGGAGCCCAGCACCACACTGATTTGGGGAATGCCGCGGGCCGACATGTTGGCCATGTTGAAGAAGATGCGGCCGAAGTGTTCCCGGTCCGGGAAGACCTCATCCTGGCGCGGCAGGTTGGCGCCACCGGAATCCACCAGGTAGACACAGGGCAGACGGTTTTCTGCCGCAATGGCCTGGGCGCGCAGGTGTTTCTTCACCGTCAGTGGGTAGTAGCTGCCGCCTTTTACGGTGGGGTCATTGGCTACGATCATGCACTCAATGCCGTGGATGGAGCCAATGCCGCCGACACAACCGGCGGCGGGTACATCTTCGCCATAGACGCCATCGGCGGCCAGGGCGGAGATTTCCAGAAATGGAGAGCCGGGATCCAGCAACAGGTTGATCCGCTCCCGTACCGGCAGTTTGCCGCGCTCACGCAGACGCTGCTCGGCGGCCTCGCCACCACCATGGGCAATGTGGTCCAGCTTGTCCTGGAGCTGCTGACGCAGGGACAGGTTGTGCTCCCGGTTGGCCTGAAACTCCGGGCTGGCCGGATTGATCTGGGTCGTAATCTTGGGCATGGAATCCTCGCAAAACCGGGTTTCACCACAGAGGTCACAGAGTACACAGAGTCAAAAAAGGGCTTTCTCGGTGAACGCTGTGTTCTCTGTGGCAGATCGCGTTTACGCCGTTTCGTTAAACAGCTCGCGGCCGATCAGCATGCGGCGGATTTCACTGGTGCCGGCACCGATCTCGTAAAGCTTGGCGTCGCGCAGGAGGCGGCCCGTGTTGTAGTCGTTGATGTAACCGTTGCCACCCAGGGTCTGGATCGCTTCCAAGGCCATCTTGGTGGCGTTCTCGGCACAGTAGAGGATCACGCCGGCGGCATCTTTGCGGTTGGTCTCGCCACGATCGCAGGCCTGAGCGACGTGATAGAGGTAGCTGCGGCTGGTGTTGAGCATCACGTACATGTCAGCGATCTTGCCCTGCATCAGCTGGAATTCGCCGATGGCCTGACCGAACTGCTTGCGCTCATGAATGTAAGGTACGACCTCATCCATACAAGCCTGCATGACACCGACGGGACCACCGGAAAGGATGGTGCGTTCGTAGTCCAGACCGCTCATGAGCACCTTTACGCCTTCGTTTTCCTTGCCGAGGATATTTTCAGCGGGAACTTCACAGTCCTCGAACACCAGCTCGCAAGTGTTGGAGCCGCGCATGCCCAGCTTGTCCAGCTTCTGGGCGCGTGAGAAGCCGGGGAAGTCGCGCTCGACGATGAAGGCGGTAATGCCGCGGGGACCCGCATTGGTATTGGTTTTGGCGTAGATCACATAGGTATGGGCGTCGGGGCCGTTGGTGATCCACATCTTGTTGCCATTGAGGATATAGCGGTC
>JAZAJX010000152.1:0-12804 GCA_036230225.1 Pseudomonadota bacterium
ACAAGGAGAAGAGTGAAGCCTTGAAGATGAAAATCAAGAAGGCAATGAAATACCCTATGGTCGTTGTCGGCGCTGCTGTCATTGTAACTGCAATTCTATTGCTAAAAGTTGTACCTGTTTTTGAAGAGTTGTTTGAAGGCTTTGGCGCCGAGTTACCCGCTTTCACTCAGTTTGTGATCGGTTTATCAAAAGGTCTCCAGGCAAATTTCCTATTCATTCTGGTAGGTATTATTGTTTTCGTTATCAGCTTTACACAGCTGAAAAAACGCTCCACTGCATTCGCCAATATGCTTGATAGAATGATCCTGAAGATGCCTATCGTTGGGGACTTGGCTTTTAAGTCTACCATCGCCCGTTATGCAAGAACCCTGTCCACCACCTTCTCTGCTGGCGTCCCCCTGATCGAAGCTCTGGACGCCTGTGCAGGCGCTACTGGTAATGTGGTCTATCGAAATGCGGTATTCCAAGTTAAAGAAGATGTTGCCACCGGCCAACAGCTCCAGTGTGCCATGCGGGCCACAGGCGTATTCCCCGCCATGGCACTGCAAATGACCGCAATTGGCGAGGAATCCGGCGCCTTGGATGCCATGCTCGAAAAGGTGGCGCTTTATTATGAGGATGAGGTTGATAATGCCGTTGACGGCCTCACCAGCATGATGGAACCTCTCATCATGGGTGTGCTCGGTGTCGTGATTGGTGGTCTGATCATCGCCATGTACATGCCAATCTTCCAGCTGGGTAACGTAGTAGGCTAATGCATGGAAAATATACTGGAGCTGCTTTCCACAAGCCCAATCCTGCTGGTTGGGCTTTCAATTTTACTGGGCCTTCTCATCGGCAGCTTCCTCAACGTGGTCATTTATCGCCTGCCGGTAATCATGGAGCGTAGCTGGAAGCAGGAAGCTCGGGAGATACTGGATCTCCCTGCAGAGGAAGACGGCACGATCTTCAATTTGGTGACGCCCCGTTCGCGCTGCCCGAAATGCCATCATGCCATTGCCTGGTACGAGAATATCCCGGTGATCAGCTGGCTGGTGCTGAAAGGACAGTGCAGGGACTGCAAGACACCTATCAGCAAGCGCTACCCCATCATTGAATTGAGCAGCGGCATTCTGGCCGGCCTGTGCGCCTGGCATTTTGGTTACGGGCCATGGCTGGCGTTTACCCTGTTCGCAACCTGGACCTTGCTTGCAGCGGCCATGATCGATGCAGACACCACGCTGCTCCCGGACAGCATGACCTACCCCCTGCTCTGGGCGGGTCTGCTGGCCGCCATGATCGGCGTTTCCCCGGTGTCGCTACCTGATGCCGTAGCCGGCGCCATGGCGGGCTACCTGTCCCTGTGGAGCGTCTACTGGCTGTTCAAACTGCTCACTGGCAAGGAAGGAATGGGCTACGGTGATTTCAAATTGCTGGCCGCACTGGGGGTCTGGACTGGCTGGCAATACCTCCCGCTGATTATCCTGCTCTCTTCCGTGGTCGGGCTGGTGTTTACCCTGGTCGCCATGCTGCTCGGAGGAGAAAAACGAACGCAGATCCCTTTCGGCCCTTATCTGGCAGCTGCCGGCTGGATTGCTTTGCTGTGGGGCGATACCATCGTCACCTCGTATTTGAGCCTGTTCAAGGTCGCTTGATCATCTCAGCTGTAGGAGTGCCGCTATCTGCGCTTTGCGACCAAGCGGCGCTCCCGCAGCACTTCTCTCATTCGGTTAGGGAGTCACAGTCATGTTCGTCGTCGGCCTTACCGGTGGTATTGGCAGCGGCAAGACCGCCGCCACAGATTTTCTGGCCCAGCAAGGCATTACCATTGTCGACGCAGATCTGGCATCCCGGATCGTCGTTGAGCCCGGTCAACCCGCACTGCAGCGTATCGCCGATCACTTTGGCGCTCATGTACTGACCGAGGCCGGAGAGCTGGACCGCCGCGCTCTGCGCGACATCGTTTTCGCGGATCCGGAGGCATTGAAGACCCTGGAGGGCATTACGCACCCCGCCATCGGCGAGGAACTCAGACGCCAGATTGCGGAAAGTCAGTCGCCCTATACGGTTCTGGTTTCTCCATTGCTGCTGGAGACCAGCCAAAAGACGCTCGTCGACCGCATCCTGGTGATTGACGCCCCCGCGGAGGTACAAGTAAAACGCACCATGGCGCGTGACCATGTACCGGAAGCCCAGGTTGCCGCCATCATGAAAGCACAAATGGAAAGGACTCAACGCCTAGATCAGGCTGATGATGTGGTTGAAAATCACGGTTCGCTGCAGGCACTTCACGAGCAACTGAGACATCTTCACCAACGTTATCTGGCGATAGCGACGGAGTGAGTACCAGGCACCCAGAGGCGATGCATAGGGTTTTCGTAGCTATCGCTGTCAACTGTCTACTATCAACTGTCCACTGACTCACATGACCGACAAAACAACCCAGACTTATCCCTGCCCCCAATGCAAGACTCTCACACGCTGGGACAACAACCCCTGGCGCCCCTTCTGCTGCGAGCGCTGCAAGCTGATTGATCTGGGGGACTGGGCCGCGGAACGCCACGCCATTCCGGGAGAACCGGGCGCGCCAGGCGCGGACTTCGAAGAATAAGACGACACAGCGCCCTGTGGGCGCTGAGCAGACTCAGGCCAGAGACTCGGGCCAGAAGGCGCGAATCCCTGCCACACCAACCGCACCATGCTCGCGGGCGATTGCCAGTTCCGCCGGCGAAACCCCTCCCAGTGCATAGCAGGCCACCGGCAGTCCGGTGATCCATTCTCCCGCCAGCGGCCAACCCAACGGCTCGCGCCCCGGATGGCTCTCCGTCGCATGCACGGGGGAAACCAGCGCCATATCCAGCGACAATGCCACCGCTTTTTCCAGGGCTTCCGGAGAGTGGCACGCTGCCGAGATCACACCGGAAAATGACGGTTTGTGCGTGGCATTCGCCAGAACCGGCTCGGGCAGGTGAATACCGAATACGCCCGCTTCTTCGGCTGTGGCGACCAGCGCTTCACTGGACGCCCGCAACCACACCTTGATCCCTGACGCCCGACAATGGGCAAGGATAGCAGCCAGCTCGGGATGATCGCTCCACTGGCGCAGGTAAAGGCCATAACCACGACCGGAAAGTGCTTCAATGCCTGCCCTCAGAGCAGGCATGTCCAGCTCTTCCGGTGCTATCACCACATACTCAGGCAGCGTCATCGCGGTCACCACGGGCCGGTTCGCCGCCGGAAAACTCAACGTCGGCAGACGAGCCACTTCGAACCACGCCACCTCCTGGCCTTCCCGCCCGGCGGGTTCACCCTGCCATTCGGTTACATCCCGAAAATGCAGGGTCACATGCAGGTCATCATACTGGTGGGCAATGGTCATGAAGGGGGACGACACCGCACCCGCCATGCCCAGCTCTTCGTCAAGCTCGCGAGCCAGGGCATCGTTCAGGGGTTCCCCCGGCTCCACCTTGCCCCCGGGGAATTCCCAATGTCCGCCCTGGTGCTTGTGATCAGGCCTTTTGCTCAGGCAGATGCGACCGTCGCTACCGCGAATGATCGCCGCAACGACAGTAATGGCAGGGGTGACGGGAAGGGCATGATCAGACATAAGGCGAAGTATTCCTGGCCGGGGTTTCGCGGTGGTAAACATCGCTTCCCACAAAAAACAGGCCCCCTTGGGCAGACAGCCTGACAGAGCGAGGGCCCCATCGCGCCCTGAAAAACCCGCGTCTTTTGTGGGAAGCGACGCTTGAACGGGCTGTCAGTCGCAGCGAAGGCCTCTGCCATCAATGTTGACGACGGACCGTAACAAGGCATGACTTCCCTCTGTTTCCACCGAGAAATCAACGTTGCTGGACGTTTTTCAAATACCGCACTATCGGAACGGCGTGGCGTCTCTCTACGTCCGGTATTCCGCGTTGATCTTCACATAATCATAGCTGAAATCGCAGGTCCACACGGTGCACTCTGCGTCACCACTGGCCAGATCCGCACGAATCGTGATTTCCGGCTGTGCCATCACCGCAGCCCCTTTGGATTCTTCGTAGCTGTCAGCCACCCCGCCCTGCTCCACCAGTAGCAAGTCATCCAGCCAGACATTGACCTTGTCCACATTCAGCTCGGCAATGGGTGCCCGACCGATCGCGGCCAGTATGCGGCCCCAGTTCGGGTCCGATGCAAACAATGCGGTTTTCACCAGCGGGGAGTGAGCGATGGTTTCCGCCACCACGCGGGCATCCGTTTCGCTGGTCGCGCCGGTCACGGTAATCTCAACAAACTTGGTGGCACCCTCGCCATCACGCACCAGAGCCTGGGCCAGCTCCACAAAGACGCTTTCCAGCGCCTCGAACAACAGCTGGCTATGGTCATCCAGCGCCTGGATTTCCGGCATCTCAGCTGCCCCGGTGCTAATCAGCATGCAGGCATCGTTGGTGGAGGTATCACCATCCACAGTGACCCGGTTAAAGGACTTGTCCGCCAGGGTTTTCACCCACTCATCCAGTAGCGGCTTGGCGATGGGAGCATCCGTGGCGATGAAGCCCAGCATGGTCGCCATATTCGGCTTGATCATGCCCGAGCCTTTGGCCATCCCCGTCACCGTTACCGGCACTCCGTCGATTTCCACTCGCCGGCTGGTCAGCTTGGGGTAGGTATCGGTGGTCATGATGCCTTCCGATGCCCGCCCCCAATGATGCTCATCCAGCTCGGCCAGCGCTTTCGGCAGTCCCTGCTCAAAAGCCGGCAACGGAAACTGCTCACCGATCACCCCGGTGGAATACGGGAGAATCTCCGCTTCGTCACACCCCGCCGCGTGGGCCAGCAATTTACAGCTGGCCAGGCAGTTTTCCATGCCCTTCTTGCCGGTGCCTGCATTGGCGTAGCCAGTATTAATCATCAGATACCGGGGAGTACCGGCCGCGAGACGAGACTTGGCGACCTGCACCGGGGCAGCACAAAAACGGTTCAGGGTGAAAACACCGCTCACACGGGCACCTTCTCGGAGCGCCAACACCACCAGATCCTTTCGATTGGCCTTCTTGATACCTGCCTCAACGGCGGCGAGACGAATACCGGGAACGGGCAACCATTCGGTCTGGGTCATGGCGAGAAATCCTTGAGCACAATGTGAGGACGTAATGATACGAGGGAGGCTTGGCTGTAGGAAGAGGGTGAGACAGGGCGCACCGCTCGCGACAGCACGGAGACACTGTCGAAAGCGGTGCGGCGTTCGGCTGGCTAGCGATCAGGCTTCAAGCTTGCCATGACACTGCTTGTACTTCTTGCCGGAGCCACAGGGGCAGGGCTCGTTCCTGCCGACCTTGCGCCCTTCACGCACCACGGTCTTGGGCCCCTCAGCCCGCGGGCCTTCCCCCGCAGTGCCATCGGTGCCAGGCTCGGCAGCCGCCTGCATCTTCATTTTTTCCGCCTGACGACGGGCTTCTTCCTGGCGCTGCTGTTCGAGGCGCTCTACTTCATCGTCACGGCGTACCTGGAAACTGTGCAATACCCGAATCAGCTCATGCTGAATCTGGTTGAGCAGCCCCTGGAACAGGTCGAAGGCTTCCTTCTTGTATTCCTGTTTGGGGTTTTTCTGGGCATAACCGCGCAGGTGAATCCCCTGGCGAAGGTGGTCCATGCTGGCCAGATGCTCTTTCCAGTGGCGATCCAGAATCTGCAGCATCAGGTGCTTTTCGATCTTGCGCAGATCTTCGGCACCGATTTCCTGTTCCTTGCGCAGGTAATCCTGCTCCAGGGTTTCCACCAGTTTCTCGATGACACCATCAATGTGCATCTGGTTGTCTTCATTCAGCCACTGGCCCACCGGAGCATTGCACTGAAATTCCGCTTCCAGAATTTTTTCCAGACCCGGCACATCCCACTGATCTTCCACCGAACCCGGCGGCAGGTAGCTGTGCACCACTTCGGTCATCACGTCATAGCGGATACCTTCTACGGAGGTACGCAGGTCTTCGGTTTCCAGAATCTGGTCACGCTGGCTGTAGATCACCCGACGCTGGTCATTGGCCACGTCATCGTATTCCAGCAGGTTCTTGCGGATATCGAAGTTACGGCCTTCCACTTTGCGCTGGGCATTTTCGATGGCCCGCGTCACCCAGCGGTGTTCGATGGCTTCGCCATTTTCCAGCCCCAGCGAGCGCATCATGTTACGGATACGATCGGAGGCGAAGATCCGCATCAGGTCATCTTCCATGGACAGGAAGAAGCGGGTGTAACCCGGATCCCCCTGACGGCCGGCACGACCACGGAGCTGGTTGTCGATCCGGCGGGATTCATGCCGTTCGGTACCAATGATGTGCAGGCCGCCCGCTTCCATGACCTTGTCATGGTTGGCCTGCCATTCAGAACGGATTTTCTCGGCTGCCGCGTCCGAGGGGTTATCCATGTGCTTGATCTGTTCTTCCGGGTTGCCACCCAGCACGATATCGGTCCCACGACCTGCCATGTTGGTGGCGATGGTCACCGCTCCGGGGCGGCCCGCCTGGGCAATGATCTGGGCTTCACGCTGGTGAAATTTGGCGTTCAGCACTTCGTGGGCGATCTTGTCTTTCTTCAGGCGCTTGGACAGGTACTCTGAGGCTTCAATGGTGGCCGTACCCACCAGCACCGGCGCTCCCTTGGCCACGGCCTGGGTGATTTCCTCGACGATGGCATCAAATTTTTCCTGCAATGACAGGTACACCAGGTCATTGGCGTCAACGCGCACCATGGGACGATTGGTGGGAACCACCACCACATCCATGCCGTAAATCTGGCGGAATTCCAGGGCTTCGGTGTCCGCGGTACCGGTCATCCCGGAAAGCTTGTTGTAGAGACGGAAATAATTCTGGAAGGTCGTGGAGGCCAGCGTCTGGTTCTCCTGCTGGATATTCACCCCCTCCTTGGCCTCGATGGCCTGGTGGATCCCTTCGGACCAGCGACGACCCGGCATGGTACGGCCAGTGTGCTCGTCAACAATAACGATCTGGCCATTCTGGACAATGTAATCCCGGTCCACATGAAACAGGGCATGAGCCTTGAGGGCAGCATGGACATGGTGCAGCAGCGCCAGATTGTGGGCAGCGTAAAGACTCTCGCCCTGCTCCAGCAGGCCATTACTGACTAGCAACCCTTCAATCTTCTGATGCCCGTCTTCCGTCAGTTCCACCTGTCGTTGCTTTTCATCAACAAAGTAATCGCCTTCCTGCTCTTCGGTCTGGGCGGCCAGGTTCGGCATCAGCTTGTTGACCGCCTGGTAGAGCTCGGAGGAGTCCGCCGCCGGGCCGGAGATGATCAGTGGGGTACGGGCTTCATCAATGAGGATGGAATCCACCTCATCCACAATGGCGTAGTTAAGACCGCGCTGCACCCGGTCTTCCAGACGAAACGCCATGTTGTCACGCAGATAATCGAAACCGTATTCGTTGTTGGTGCCATAGGTGATATCGGCGGCGTAGGCGGCTCGCTTCTGATCACCCGGCTGCTGGGACAGGATCACCCCGACGCTCAGGCCCAGGAATTCGTACAGCGGACGCATCCAGTTGGCGTCCCGCTCAGCCAGGTAATCATTCACCGTCACCACATGAACACCTTCTCCGGACAGGGCATTCAGGTAGGCGGGCAACGTCGCGGTCAGCGTTTTACCTTCACCGGTACGCATCTCGGAGATTCGCCCTTCATGCAGCGCGATCCCCCCCATCATCTGCACATCGAAGTGGCGCATACCCATCACACGGGTAGAGGCCTCACGCACCACGGCAAAGGCTTCAGGCAGCAATTCATCCAGGGTTTTGCCGTCCTGGAAGGCCTGACGAAATTCACGGGTCTTGAGCTGCAGATCCGCATCACTGAGCTGTGCCAGCGCTTCCCCGTGGCTGTTGATCGTCTCGACCAGCTTGCTCATCCGCTTGAGCTCACGGTCATTCTTGGTGCCGATGATTTTTTTTACGATGGTACCCAGCATAAAACTTCCGGTTTCAGTAAACGGTCAGGACAAACAGCCCGGTGGCGGCAATGGCATCCCCGCAAGGCCAGCCATTCTAAACACAATAGGATGAAGAGATAAGGTGGTAATCCCGGTTATCAAGGCCTGACAATGAAAAACGGCCCCGAAGGGCCGTTTTTCGCTACCAGATCAGCGTCGTGCGCGATAGATGTAGGGATGGGGGTTCACCTGGGCACCGTTCTTCAGCACCTCATAATGGATATGCGGCCCCGTAGAGCGACCAGAGTTACCCACTTTGCCGATCACGTCCCCGGTACGAACGATGTCGCCCGGTTCTGCCAACAGTTCCTTTGCATGGCCATAGCGGGTCGCCAGGCCATTACCGTGGTTGATCTCGATCATCAGCCCGTAGCCGGAACGGTCACCGGAATAAGTCACAACACCTGCGCCGGTCGCGATGATCGGGGTCCCTTCCCTGCCCGCAAAATCGACCCCCTTGTGCCATGCCACCCGGCCGGTGAAGGGATCGGAGCGACGACCGAAGCGGCTGGACATCCAGCCCTTGGCCAGGGGGCGGCCTGACAGATAGGTCTCATCCTCGATCTGTTTTCCCGCCAGCAGGTTCTCCAGAATTTCCAGCTGCCGCTCGCGACGCTCCAGAGTATCGGCCATCTGGTTTACCGCCTCCATGAAAGACGGCAACTCGTAGCTGGTCCCTTCTTCCGCCCCTTCTGGGCCACCCAGACCAGGCACGGTGCTGAAATCAAACTCTTCGCCATCAATGTCCGCCACTTCCACCAAGCGCTCACCCAGGGCATCCATCCGCACCAGCAGGGCTTGGGCCTGGGCCAGTTTCAGCGTCAGTGCCCGAAACTGTTCCTGGCTAAGCTGATCCAGAGACTCAAGGGCCTTTTGCTGCTCTTTGAGATGAGTGGAGAAGCGTTCGGTCATTACCGGCGTATACTCAGGCTGATCGTTGAGCTGTGACACCAGCCAATAACCGCCCACACCCATCAGCATCGGCACCACCAATAACACGGTTGCCAGCAACAAGGGCCAGTGACGCGGTACCGGGAGCGTGCGCGAATGGCCACGCTTGCTGTTAATGACTAAGATATTCATAGATTCGTGTAACGCACCAGAT
The DNA here is from genome assembly GCA_036230225.1 of Pseudomonadota bacterium. Taxonomy (GTDB): domain Bacteria; phylum Pseudomonadota; class Gammaproteobacteria; order Pseudomonadales; family Alcanivoracaceae; genus Alcanivorax. The sequence goes on from JAZAJX010000152.1 coordinate 9,066, forward strand.
AAAGAACAATGAATTCAAATAGTTGCACTGGTTTTCTTGATTATTTTTTACAATTTGCAGGCTAGTCTAAGTAAAACCTATGAGCAAGACAACTTCGCCCAAAGCCCTGCTCGCTCTGCTGAGTGGTCATCCGACCCTCTCCGGGCTGGCCAGGGAAGCCAAAAAGGTGGCTCCCAGCGGCACAGACACGGCGTCTGCGGACCCGCTTGACTGCCTGCCGCCGGCACTGCGCGAACGCGTTATGCTGGTGGAGGATCAGCAACGCTGGCTGGCCATCGCCGAAACCAGTGCGACAGCCCAGCTATTACGCTTCCATCTACCCAAGCTCCAGCGCGCCCTACCCGGCCAGCAGGTCAAGATCGTGGTGGGCGGGAAACGCCAGAGACAAGCAGGCAACGTCCGTGCCAACCTTCAAAATGCACCCCGCCTGGCCAGAGAAAGTGCCAGACAAATCGCCGACTTGGCCGAGAGCATTGACGATGAAGGCCTCAAAGCCTCATTACGACGGCTGGCCAGCCGCGGTGAATCAGAGTAAACGCAGACAAGAAAGTTTCACACTGCCGTGCGATGAAGACGTAAACGTCCTGAAAGACAGGCGCTGATCACAAATCCGGCGCCTCCCCCAATGAACTGACAGGGCCGTTCGCCCCTTCCCTGAAACGAAAAGCCACCCGGCGGCGGGAGAACCGCCGGGTGGCAACAGGGTTTTCGACGTATCAACGGTGCTGCGAGACCTACTCCGCTGCCGCCAGAACTGGCAGCATGTAGGAGACCGGTGCATCGGTGGCATCTTCGAACGTTACCACCTCGTACGAGTCCTCTTGGCGAAGAATCTCGCGCAGCAAGGCATTGTTGAGGGCGTGACCGGACTTGTGGCCGATAAATTCGCCGATCAGGCTGTGACCCAGCAAATACAGATCGCCAATGGCATCCAGCATCTTGTGCTTGACGAATTCGTCCTCGTAACGCAGTCCGTCCTCATTGAGGATGCGGTACTCGTCCACCACGATGGCATTATCGACGCTGCCGCCCAGCGCCAGATTCTGGCTGCGCAGAAATTCGATATCACGCATGAAACCGAACGTCCGCGCCCGCGCCACTTCCTTCACGAACGAGGTCGTGGAGAAATCGATGCTGGACACCTGGTTGCGCTCTTCAAACACCGGGTGATCGAATTCGATGGAGAAGGTCACCTTGAAGCCATCAAAAGGAACGAAAGTCGCCGACTTGTCGCCCTCACGCACCGTCACTTCCTTCTTGATGCGGATGAACTTCTTGGCCGCGTCCTGCTCCTTGATGCCCGCAGACTGCAGCAGGAACACAAACGGACCGGCACTGCCATCCATGATCGGCATTTCCGGCGCGGACAACTCCACAAAGGCGTTGTCGATGCCCAATCCGGCCATGGCGGACAGGAAGTGCTCAACGGTGCCTACCTTGACGCCATCCTGGACCAGGGTCGACGACAGCGTGGTCTCGCGGACGGCGTCGGCAGACGCCTTGATCTCCACCACCGGCTCCAGGTCCACACGCCGGAACACAATACCGGTATCCACCGGTGCCGGGCGCACGGTCATGTAGACCTTCTCGCCGGTGTGAAGCCCCACGCCGGTAGCGCGGATCACGTTTTTCAGCGTTCGTTGTCTGATCATCAGTCTGTCACACAGCTGCGGGTATCCTGCAGGATACCGCTTTCCTCAACACAAAATTAGGGCCGAATTATACTGCAACGCCCAGATTTTGCACCTTTACGGCCACACGGCCGCCAGACCGTTAGTCGGCCTGGCGACGGAGGAAGGTCGGGATATCAATGAAATCCAGATCTTCCGCGGTGTTCACCGCCTGCTGACCACGGCCGCTGGCCGCCTGCTGGGCAGCGCGCTTGCGCTCCACAGCGGGCCGATCCAGATCGCTGTAGTCCACCCGACCGTCCGCGGTAACGGGGGTCTGACGACCACGCACCACTTTTAGTTCCTGCTGGGCCGCGCCCAGACCGGTGGCGACCACGGTGACGCTGATGTTATCGCCCATATCCGGGTCGATGGCGGTACCGATGATCACGTTGGCGTCTTCACTGGCCAGTTCGCTGACAATATCGCCTACCTCGGAGAATTCATCCAGAGCGATGGATTCGTTGGCGGTAATGTTGATCAGGATGCCACGGGCGCCGCGCAAGTCCACGTCTTCCAGCAGCGGGCTGGAAATGGCGGCCTGTGCCGCTTCTGCGGCCCGGCCGTCGCCGCTGGCAGTACCGGTACCCATCATGGCAGTGCCCATTTCGCTCATCACGGTGCGCACGTCAGCGAAATCCACGTTGATCATGCCCGGGCGAACGATCAGATCGGCAATCCCTTTCACAGCACCCTGCAGCACCTCGTTGGCCGCCTTGAAGGCATCCAGCAAGCTGGTGGAGCCACCCAGAACCGCTTGCAGCTTCTCGTTGGGGATGGTGATCAGGGAGTGAACGTGCTCTTTCAGCTCCTCGATACCTTCCTGGGCAGAGCGCATGCGCTTCTTGCCTTCGAAGGGGAACGGCTTGGTGACCACCGCCACGGTCAGGATACCCAGCTCCTTGGCGATTTCGGCCACCACTGGCGCTGCGCCGGTACCGGTACCACCGCCCATGCCTGCTGTCACGAACACCATGTCGGCGCCGTCCAGCAATTCGGCGATGCGGTCACGGTCCTCAATGGCGGACTGACGGCCGATTTCCGGGTTGGCACCCGCACCCAACCCCTTGGTCACCTGGCTGCCCAGCTGAATCACGGTTTTGGAGGAGGCATTTCGCAGTGCCTGGGCGTCGGTGTTGGCGCAGATGAAATCCACCCCTTCCACACCGGAACGCACCATGTGATCCACGGCGTTACCGCCGCCGCCACCGACACCTACCACTTTAATGACCGCGCCATGCGGTACGCTGTCTTCCAGTTTGAATTGCATGGTTGATCTCCCGTTTATTGCTTCCCTGTTACTGCATAAAGTTACTTAACGTCGAATTGTCCCGGTGGTGTTGCCGCGGCCCGGAACTGCCGCTTCCGCAAAACTGTGGTCGGCTCCGGGCTAGAGATTGCCCTTGAACCAGTTCTTGAAGCGCTCCAGCCAATTCACTTCCCCGCCGCCAGCCAGGGCGCGGGCGCTGGTGCCCTCCTTTTCCATCCGCTGTCCGTAGAGGAGCAAACCTACGGCGGTGGAATAAATCGGGTTCTTGACCACATCGGTCAGTCCGGAAATGCCCTGCGGGGCCCCCAGACGTACCGGCATGTGGAAGATTTCCTCGGCCAGCTCCACGGCACCCTCAATCTTGGAGGAGCCGCCAGTGAGCACGATGCCGCCGGGAATCAGGTCCTCGAAACCGGAGCGACGGATTTCCGCCTGCACCAGGGTGAACAGCTCGTCATAGCGAGGCTCCACCACCTCCGCCAGATTCTGGCGGCTGAGGGTGCGGGGCGGCCGGTCGCCAACACTGGGGACCTTGATAGTTTCGTCGGCCCCGGCAAGCTGGGTCAGGGCGCAGGCGTACTTGATCTTGATTTCGTCCGCGTGCTGCTTGGGGGTCCGCAGGGCCATGGCGATATCGTTGGTCACCTGATCCCCGGCAATGGGAATGTTGGCGGTGTGACGAATCGCGCCTTCGGTGAAGATGGCAATATCCGTGGTGCCGCCACCGATATCCACGATGCAGACACCCAGTTCACGCTCGTCTTCAGTCAACACGGCGTGAGCACTCGCTAACTGCTCA
>JAZAJX010000153.1:0-9818 GCA_036230225.1 Pseudomonadota bacterium
ATTGCTGCTTGAGAAAACGGGCAATGGCCACGTCCAGATCGCGCAGCAAATTGTTGTCGCGCAGCAGAATCAGGGCGTCTTCCCAGGTGAGGGCGGAGAAGAGATCAGATTGCATTGAAGCCCCCCGGGAAAGAGCAGTCACGAGTTACGAGCTTCGAGCTGCGAGATGAAAACCAGTGAAAACAATGGATTCTCGGCAAAGTATATTGTTTCTCGTCATCGAAGTTTGAACGCGAGCATGGCGTCTCCGGAAACGATTTCCCATCTCGCGCCTCGCAGCTCACAGCTCGTAGCTCGTGGCTCATCTTTCTCCTCCAAACATCTCATCCAGCGTTTCAATCAACCCGGTCGCTGGTCGATCAAACACGGTGCCTGCCGCCGGTCCCTGCAAACCACGTAAAAACACATACACGGCGCCGCCCAGGTGTTGGTCAGGATCATAATCCGGCAAGCGGGTTTTCAGCAGGCGGTGCAGGGCGAGCAGGTACAGGACGTATTGCACCTCGTAACGTTTCTCCAGCACGGCGCGGGTCATGGCGTCGTCGGTGTAGGCCGTGTCGTCCACGCCCAGCCAGTTGGATTTGTAGTCCAGCACGTAGTATTTGCCGTCGTGTTCGAACACCAGATCGATAAAGCCTTTGAGCATGCCGTTGAGGGTGTCGGCTTCCAGTGTCGGGCGGGAGAGGTCCGGGTGGATGTGTTGCCGGATCAGGGTGTCCATGGCGCCCACACTCACCTGATGGGCGGGGAAGACGAATTCCATTTCCGGCACACAGGTGTGCATGGCGCTCAGGGAGATTGGATCCCCGCCCACAGGCAGGGGCGTGGTGAGCGTCTGTTTCCACCACTGGCGAATCACGGGCAGATGATCCTGCCAGTTTCGGGCTTGCAGGTTTTCTTCCAGGTTTTTTTCAAGTGCGTCGGGTTCGGCCAGGGTTTGCGCAAAGCCGTCATTGGCCGCCTGTTCGAGAAAATCATGAAGCAGGGTGCCCGGCGCGGCGCCACGGGGAAACGCATGAATGGTGCCGGGTAACGGCGTCACGTCGTTGCTGACGGTATCATCCCGATGTTCCGCCAGTTGATCGCCGCGGGGGTCGGCGGGGGCCAGGGTTTCCTGCACGTGTTTCAGGGCGCTGTAGCTGGCAATCCACCAGGGTTGCCGCTGCCGGGCGGGCGGGATGTGGGGTTCACGCAGGGTCCGGGTGCGGACCCGAGGTTGGTAACGCTCATCGCTGCTGTCCGGGGCGGCGATGACCGTGACACTGTGGCTGGTCACCGGGTTGAGTGCCTGCATCAGCCCGTCGTTCGCCACGCCGCTGCCAAACAGCAACCGGCCGATGGCGCTTTTTTCCAGCTGATTCTGTTTGCCGCGCCCTTTGATGTAAGGGGCCAGGCCCAGGGTGCAGGTATGGCAGGCGCGGGTCAGAGCCACGTAGAGCAAACGCAGGTCTTCGGCCAGCCGTTCGTGATCCGCCTTGCGTTCCGCCTGTTCGTCCGGTTCCAGGGACACGTTCAGGTGGTCGTTTTCGTGATAGCGCAGTGGCGGCTTGCTCTTGTCCGCCGGGCGGAAGCTGCAAATGAAGGGCAGATACACCAGCGGGTATTCCAGGCCCTTGGATTTATGGATGGTGATTACCTTCACCCGGTCGTCGTCGCTTTCCAGTCGCAGGATGCTGTCCTTGCTACTGCCCCCGCCGTCGTCGATGCGATCTTCCAGATAGCGAATCAATGACTGCTCGCCGTCCAGTTGCGTGGCCGCCTGCTGCAGCAGCTCCGCCAGATGCAACAGATTGGTGAGGGCCCGCTCCCCGTCCAGGCTCTGACTGAGCCGCGCGGGGACATGGAAATCCATCAGCAGGCTGCGCAGCATGGGTAGAACCCCCTGCCGTTGCCACTGATGCCGGTACCCATGGAACTGTTCTACGGTGGCTTCCCAGCGCACCTCGTCCTGATTGAGCGCATCCAGTTCCGCGTAGGACTGATCAAGCACCGCGCAGGCCAGGGCGCTGCGCACCCGGGTGTCAGAGTCGGGGCTGGCCACCGCGTGGAGGATCAACAGCAGGTCCAGGGCTTCCGGCTGGGCGAACACGGAATCCTGATCGGACAGATAGACGCTGCGCACCTGGCGGACCATGAGCGCATCACGTATAGCCTTGGCTTCCGTGCGGTCGCGCACCAGGATGGCAATATCGTTGGGCTGCAGGGGGCGGAAGGCATCGCCTTTTCGAAAGCCGGTGGTGCCAGCGTCCGCGCCATTGAGAAGGTGGGCGATCTCACTGGCGCAACGTGCGGCTTGCGCTTCCCGATACTGGCCGGCACTGACCGGTTTGTCCTGCTCATCCACCCACAGGGTGACGCCGGATCGTTCCTGGTGATCGACCAGCAGCACGTCTTTGCGGCCGTTGGCCTTGACCGCTTCAAACGGGATGGCGTTGTCCATCATGAACACATCACCGAAGGTGCGCTGGCTGTACGCGAACAGGTGGTTCACGGCATCGACCATGGCCGCGGCACTGCGGAAGTTGGTGTCCAGCGTGTAGTGATGCCCTTCGGTGGCGCGACGGGCTTTCAGGTAGGTAAAGACATCGGCGCCCCGGAAGGCATAGATGGCCTGCTTGGGGTCACCGATCATGAACCAGCCGGTATCCGGTTGGTTTTCATAAAGCGCAGAGAAGATCCCGTACTGGGTGGGGTCGGTATCCTGAAACTCGTCGATCAGCGCCACCGGAAACTGGTCGCGGATCACCTGTGCCAGCCGCTCGCCATTGCTGCCCTGTAGCGCGTCATTGAGACGGCTGAGCATGTCGTCGAAGCCCATGGTGGCGGATTGACGACGCATCTGGTCCACGCGTCGGTCGATCCAGGCGGCGGTATGGGCGAGCAGATCGGTGCGGGGCAGGGCGGTGGCAGCGCGCCCTTCCATGACCGTGTCGAGCAAGGCGCAGAAGGCGAAGTCCGGCCGGTGGGCTTCGCCGCTTTTGGTGAACGTCATGCCGTCGCGGGAAAACTTCGCCAGGGTCTCGTAGCCCTTGGGGGGCAGTCGTTCGCCGTTGGCGAAACGCTGCAGGGTTTGCAGCATGCCGGGCACGCTGGTGGCCCGGTAACGGTTGCCGTTGAGCCATTTGTTGTCGAGAGCGGCGCGAACCCATTCCAGAAAAGCGGGCAGTTCTGCGGCCAGGGTCTGCCGTGCTGCCTGTTCTATGCCCTCCTGTGGACCGGTCTGTGTCAGCCAGTGTTTGACGCTTTGCGGCAGGTGATCGGGGTCCGCTTCCCGCAGGCCCAGCAAGGGGCGGGCAGCGTCGAGCAAGGCGTCCGGGTGACCCAGGTTTTCCGCGTAGAGGGCATTGGCGGCACTGACCGGAAAATCGGCAATGATGGTGCGCCAGTAATCGCGTACGGCCTGCTGGCGTTCTTCGCTGGCGTCTTCCTGCAGTTCCAGGCTGAACAGGCTGCCGGAGTCGAAGGCGTGCTGCTTGAGCATGCGGTTGCAGAAGCCGTGGATGGTGTAGATGGCGGCTTCGTCCATCCACTGGGCGGCGGCATCCAGACGCTGGGCGCACTGGGCGCGCTCTTGTGGATCCCCATAGTCGTTGAGCAGTTCGGCCAGTACCGGATCCTCTGCCTGGGCGTGGCTATCGGCAAAGATACGTGCCGCGCCGGCGAGACGATCGCGAATACGTTCGCGCAGTTCTTCTGTGGCCGCTTCGGTGAAGGTCACCACCAGAATGTCCGGCGGCAGTAGCGGACGCGAGAAGGCATTCTCCCCCCCGTGTCCCAACACCAGGCGAAGGTACAGTGCCGCCAGGGTAAAGGTCTTGCCGGTGCCGGCGCTGGCTTCGATCAGCCGGGTGCCATGCAGTGGGAAGGTGATCGGGAGCGGACGTTCAACGGTCATGCGTCGTCTCCCGGTTCGATCCAGTCTGCCTGTTGGTAGAGCGGGGCATAGAGTTGTTCGGTCCAGTAGGCGAAGGCGCTGTCGTCACCGTGGCCTTTCTTGTCAAGACGTGCCGCCATCAGGGTGTCGAAGTCGGGCCAGGCCCGGGCAAGGGTCGGTTCCTTGTCCTGTTCGCCGGTATGCATGAAGCCGGATTCAAAGGCCTTGCGAGCCTCGCTGTCACCGCGGTCTTTTTCTTCCCCTTTCAGCCAGGCGAATGCGGTGGCGCAGGCGATGGGCAAGGGCTCGCACAGGGCCTGTTGCCAGGCGTGGCCAATCTGGTCCAGCAGTGACTGGGCATCGTTGCGGTTGATGGCGTTCAGCGTAAAGCGACCATCCTGCCCCTGCACCTGAGTGGTTAGCGGGCGACCAGCGGCGCAGGCGGCCAGGTGCAGCACCCAGTCACGGGTGAGCTTGTCATGGCGTTCCTTGAGCTTGCCCGTGTGCAGTACCAGCCGCTGGCGGTTGGCGGCGTGCCCACGCAGATCCGTGAGCCAGTCTTCAATCTGCAACGGCCCGGCATTCAGGTGGATTTCCTGTTGCGGTTGCGGGGCGCCACTGTCTGCGAGCAGGGCAAAGTAGTGTTCCAGCGGTTGGGCCAGGGGCATCAGCAGGCTCTCACGACTGCCTTCGACGAAGGGGGCCAGGGGCAGGTCGCCACTGCCGGCCAGACGGTCCAGGGTGGCCTGCATGGCCTCGTCGGCCTGGGCCGGGCCGGCGCGCAGGGCCTCTTCGAGCAGTTGGTCCTGTAGTTGAAACCGTTGCAGGCCATCGAAGGCAAAGGGTTCACTGTCGTCCAGGACCTGGCGATCCTGTTTCAGGCGGGCCTTGAGGCGCTGCTCGAAAAAGTGGGCCACGGGTTGTTTGAGAAAACGGCCCAGGGCGGCACAGGTCACCGGCTCATGGATCTCCAGCGGTGGCAGCGGACGATTGTCGGTCACCACGGGGGCCTGCCCGTCGTGAAGGGCCCGCCATTCATTGGCATAGGTACGCAATGCCGGCGCGTCGTCGTTGGCAGACAGGAAGTAGCGGTGACTGAACGGCTGAAGCGGGTGGGCCAGGGTCAGCGCATCCACCGGCTTGCCGGTGTCGGCGTGCCAGCGTTGATCGATGTGGTCTCGCAGCTGTGCCACCAGCACTGACGGCGGGCGTTCACTGTTGTCGCGGACGTTGCGGCCGGTCCAGCTGATGTAAAGGCTGTCGCGGGCACTGAGCATGGCTTCCAGAAACAGGTAGCGGTCGTCGTCACGCCGGGAACGATCACCCGGCCGGTAGTTGCCCCATTGCCGCATCAGGTCGAAGTCCATGGGCTGCTGCTGGCGGGGGTAGTCGCCGTCCTTCATGCCCAGCAGACACACATGCCGGAACGGGATGGCGCGCATGGGCATCAGGGTACAGAAGTTGATGCGCCCGGCCATGAAGCGTTGCGAGAGGCTTTCTGCGTTGAGGGCATCCAGCAGCGGGCGACGGGCCACGGTGAGGGGCAGGGCACTGCCAAAATCCGCTTCCTGGCAGGCGGCGAGCCAGTCGTTGAGGGCATCGCGCAGGCCCGCATCCAGGTTCTGGTCTTCCTCACTGACAGGCGCGAACAGGTCATCGAGCAGGCGGGTGAAGCGTTGTTGCCATTCGCTGGCGGTACCGTCCTGGCGAAAGGCTTGCCAGTGCCGTTCCAGACTATCCAGCAGCCGTGAGAGGCGACCGGCCAACTCGGCTCCCAGCCCTGCCACTTCGTCGAGCGGCTCGATGCCCATCCAGGCGGGGCCATCGCCGATCAGGTAACCGGCGAGCATGCGTTTCAGGCCAAAGGCCCAGCTGTTCTGTTCGAAGCCCGGCACATCCAGCGTCTGGCGTTGCTGGTGGTTGAGACCCCAGCGGATTCGGGCCTGGTCAATCCAGCGGGCCAGTTGCGGCAGGTCGGTCTCGTGAATACCAAAGCGGTCGCGCACGGCGGGCACGTCGAGCAGATCCAGAATATCCGTGGCGGTGAAACGCCATTGGGGCAGATGCAGCAGGGTTTCCACCGCCTGGGCCAGGGGGGAAGCGGCACCGGCGCTGCGGTCACTGAGGGTATAGGGCAGGTAACGGGGATCGTCACGTTCCAGGCGACCGAATACCGCATCAATGTGCGGGGCATAGGTTTCGATGTCCGGGACCATAACGATCACGTCCCGGGGTTGCAGGCTCGGGTCGTCGCTGAAACGGGCCAGCAATTCGTCCTGGAGAATTTCCACTTCCCGCTGGGCACTGTGGCCGATGCGAAAACGCAACGAGGCATCGGCGTGTAACCGGGGGCGTTGGTCCGGGGAGGGCAACGGTTCCAGGTCGAGAATGTCCTGTTGCAGGTGTTCCAGCAGGGTGTGTGGCTCGCGGTTGTCGAACAGGTCTATCTGGTTCTGGAAGGCGCTGCGATAGCTGTCCGGGTCATCGTGATCATAGAGCAGGCCGATAAAGTCACGACCCTGTTTGCCCCAGGCCGCCAGTAGCGGATTCACCCGGTTGTCCGGCAGGGCCGTGAGGTGGCGTTTACGGTTATCGAGCTGGCGTCGCAACAGCTGCTTGTCTTCCACGATGTCGGCCCAGTAATGCTGGCAAGGGTTCTGTACCAGCATCAGTATCTGACAGTGCTGACTCAGTGCCGCCAGGGCTTCCAGGGCCTGCTGGGGCAGGGCGCTGATGCCGAAAATGATCAGGCGACGGGGCAAACCGTTGGGCGTGGCACCCTGATTCAGGGTGTCGATAAAGGCATCGTGGATGGCACTGCGGCTCAGGCCACGTTTGTTGCTATCCATGTCTGCGAGCAGGGCCCGCCACAGGTGGGCCTGCCAGCGCTGGCTGTCAGGAAAGTCGTCAAAGGCATTCCGGTCGTGGGCCTTGCGCAGCCGGTCATTTCCCTGTTCCCAGTCGCGCAACCAGTCCGCCCGATACATCTGGTAGGCGTCATAAAGGTCTGCCAGCCGTTCCGCCAGCTGGTGGCGTTTGCGGCAATCCCTGTCGTCGGCGAGAAAGTGACGAAGCGGGCCGAAGTGATCGTCGTCCAGCAACGCGGGCAGGAGCCGATAGAGACGCCAGAGCAAACGGGATTTATCAAACGGGGAGGTGCGCGGCACCCGGTTCTCGCCGAGTACCGTGCGGTAGGCCCCCCACAGAAAGCGGGCCGGCATCTGGAACTGGTACCCGGCACTGATGCCCAGGGCGTCGGCCAGTTGCAGTTTCAGCCACTGGGCCATGCCGTTGGATTGCACCAGAAAGGTTTCGGTTTCCAGTGGGGCCAGCGGCTGGCGTTGCAGCCAGTCGGCCACCAGTTCGGTGAGGGTTTCCAGACGGTTGCTATGCAGCACCATCAGCCCGTTTTGCATGGACATTCCTTGGGGATAATTGCCAAGGAGTAAGCCTAAGGGAGTCGGGCAGATGGAGGAAGGGTTAAGACGTCAGACGTCGCTTTTTACATCACACTCAACCACCATTGCGGCCGTTGCGACACCTTCTCCGGTGCCGGGTTCTGATGCACGGTGCGTGCGCCGTTTTCATCGCTGTTGTTGTCACTGAACAGCACCTGAACAAGCAGGGGTAACAACAGCAACACAAGTAGCCATTTTTTGGACATGTGATCTCTCCCTGTGGTGATACCGACAGAGTAGGTAGACAGCGCAAGGCATTACAGATATAAAAAAACTATATTGAAGCGGTACAGATGGTAAGGATTGTAATCTGTACTGCTTGTTATGCTAAAAACTGTACCGGACTCCCTCCCATGACCTTGTATCAAAGCTTAGCGGATCGCCTACAGACCCTGATTCGTGATCAGGTTTACCCGGTAGGTAGCCGTCTTCCCGGCGTGCGGGTGCTGGCGGAACAGCAGCAGGTCAGCGTGTCCACGGCGGTGAATGCCTGCCGGGAGCTGGAGCAGCGCGGTGTGCTGGAAGCTCGCCCTCGATCCGGATATTACGTACGCCAGCCGCCAGTTGTGCGCGAGGCTCCCCGGGTGACGACGGCAAGCCGGCGACCGCGCCGGATTACCGGTCAGGAGCGGGTGCTGCAGGTACTGCAGAATGTGAATAACCCTTCGGTAGTGAACCTGGGGGCGGCGGTGCCAGCGCCAGAATATATGCCAGTGGCAACCATGGAGAGGATGTTTCACAGCGTGCTGCGTGAGGAGCGACGTCGCTGTGTGGGTTATGCCTTTCCGCCTGGCGCTCCGGAACTGTGTACCCAGATTGCCCGGCGGCTGGCGGGGTTGCAGTGCGAGGTCAGCCCGGAAGATGTGCTGATTACCAATAGCTGCCAGGAATCCGTGGCCATTGCACTCAAGCTGACCACCAAACCGGGCGACACCGTGGCGATTGAGTCGCCCACCTATTATGGCCTGTTGCAGGTGATCGATTCGCTGGGCCTGAAGGCATTGGAAATCCCCACCGATCCCGAGGAGGGAATTTCCCTGGAGGCTCTGACCCTGGCGCTGGATCGCTGGAACGTATCGGCCTGTGTGGTGGTGTCGAATTTTTCCAATCCGCTCGGGGTGCAGCTTTCCGATACGCGCAAACAGGCGTTATTGGCATTGTTGTCGAAGCACAAGGTACCGCTGGTGGAAGATGACATCTACGGGGATCTGCCACTGAGCGGGCCACGGCCGCGGCCAGTGAAAAGCTGGGACCGTGACGGTTTAGTGTATTACTGCTCGTCCTCCTCGAAAACCCTCTCTGCGGGGTTGCGAGTGGGGTGGCTGGTGACGCCGGAGCACCATCGTGAAAAGGCCCAGTATCTGCAATTCATCAATACGGTATCGGTAGCCACGCCATCGCAGCTGGTATTGGCCCGTTATCTGGAACGGGGTCATTACGACCGGTTCCTGCGCCAGCTGTGCGGCGAGCATGCCCGGGGCGTAGCAAGAATGACCGAGCGGGTAACACAGCTTTTTCCGCAACAGACCCGGGTAAGTCGGCCTGCTGGTGGATTTGTGTTGTGGGTGGAGTTGCCGGGGGAGGTGGATACCACCGAACTGATGGAAAAAGCCCTGGAAGCCGGGGTGAGTTTTGCTCCCGGCTCGCTGTTTTCCGCCTCTGGAAAATTCGCCAACTGTCTGCGGCTGAATTGCGCCGTGAAGTGGGACAACCGGGTGGAGCAGGCGCTGGTGACCTTGTCGCGGTTGTTGTAGCGGCGGAATGGAAGGTTACTTTTAGCTACGAGCTACGAGCTACGAGCTACGAGCTACGAGCTACGAGCTACGAGCTACGTGAAGCTAAAACGGATTTTGCATTTCGCTTTTTCAACTCGCAACTCGCAACTCGCAACTCGCAACCAAGGTTTTTATGCCCTCGGCAATGTCGCTTGGGCTTGGGTTACATCATCACCGAGCCAAGCACTTCGCGCTTGTCGTTCTGCACTTTGATGACCTGATCGCCTTGCTTGATCAGGGTGTAGCTTTCTTGAGCGGCCACCACGGTGATGGAGCCGTCTGCGTGGTAGGTCAGTTTGGCTTCATTGCCCAGCCCGTCAGTCACAGTCTCCGTTGTGCCGGCGACCTTGGCGCCTTCCTTGCTGATCGGGTTGGTGCCGGTCCAGAACTCGATGGAGTTGAAAATGATGATGTCGCCCAGGAGAGACAGGCCGTAAACCGGGACCCACCAGAACACAAAGGAAATGCCCTGGTTGACGAATTTGTTGTTGGTGGCGGTGGCATTCCAGTCCTGGACTGTATCGAAAAGGGCGTTCTGACCAAGACAACCGGTCAGCAGAGCGGCAGCAGATGCACTGGCGAGAATTTTCTTCATCGGACTCTCCTTGGGTTGGGTGCGTTCATTATTGCCGTCATTCAGCGGTAAGGGGAAGCAGAGTAGTGAATAATTAGTAGTTAATAACGACGCGGTTGGAGTGTCGTGCTGTTGTA
>JAZAJX010000154.1:0-3774 GCA_036230225.1 Pseudomonadota bacterium
GCCCGGCACCTGCTGGCTCAGCACAAACGGGTCGAGCGCGCACGGTGATGGGAGGAGCAAGTTTCAAGTTTCAACGTGTGTCAGGGTGGTGCCAGCCAACAGCGTTGTCACTCGCGCTCTCACTGGAGTGGTACGCGGGCACTGCCATGTCATTCGCGACGCCCTTTACCGCGCCTTGAAACTTGCAACTTAAAACTTGCTCCTCCCATCACCGTGCGCGCTCGACCCGTTTGTGCTGAGCCAGCAGGTGCCGGGCCAGGCTGGTGAGTTCGGCAATGCTGCCGACCACGGCGTCCGGGCGGTGGGGGTGTTTGACGGTGTTCGGAAAGATCTTGTCCAGCCAGGCCTGATCCCAGCCGGCACCGTTGTAGAAGATGGAGGTGACGCCTGCTTCCTTGGCGGCGATCACATCGGTGGTGCTGTCGCCCACGTACCAGCAGTTCTCGGAAGGGCGCATGCCGAGTTTTTCCATGGCGAGCAGCAGCATTTCCGGGGACGGCTTGCGTTTGCTCACATCGCTGCCGCAGACCACCACATCGAACAGGTCTTCCCAGCCGGTGCCATCCACCAGGGCCAGCTCGTGTTCCAGAAAATCCCGTTTGCGATTGGAAATCAGGCCCACCTTGATGCCGATGTGGCGGAGATGTTCCAGCTGCTCGCGGATGTCATCTTCCAGCGGGAAGACTTCGTCCACGTACTTCTTGTAGGCCTCGTCAAACGCCTGATGGGCTCGCCCCTTGGCGTCCTGGTCGCTGCCGAACAGCACCTCGAAAATATCGGTGCGGGAAATTTTGCGCTGCGCAACGATCTTGGGATGCAGTCGCTGGTTGTCCTTCACATAGATGAGCAGCTTGGCATCCTCGATGGTCTTGGAGTCGTCCGGGTCGAGCAATCGGTCCCACAGGTCCAGCTCCTTCAGGTGGGGCAGCACGTCGTCCACGGCGTGGTACATGGCATCGTGGGTGTCCACCAAGGTGGCGTGCCAGTCGATCAGGATGGCCTCGGGTTTCGCATGGGGCAGTTGCAGGATGCTCATGGTGCTCTGTCCTTGACGTCGACAATGTCTGTTTAGCACAAAACCTGTGGCGTGGTTGTGAACCCGTGGCAAATGGGCGCTGGTCAGATTGCTGGCCACCCGTATAGCATCCCTACACAAGGTGGCGATATGCAAGGGAGAGAGCATGGGATGGGTTGCAGGGAAGCACGTGCTGAGGGGCATGGTGATGCTGGCAGCGCTGTTGTTGTCGGGGCTGACGCTGGCCAGTGGGTTGCCATCCGCGGACGCAATCCGCTCGGCACTGGAACAGGCCCATGCGCGCTATCAGGGGCTGGATGAAGGGGCCAATGCGGATTACATCCCGGCTCTGGCCAAGGTGGATCCGGACATTTTCGGCATCGTGCTGGTCACTGTGGACGGGCAGGTGTTCAGCATCGGTGATGTGCAGTCAGCGGTGTCGATCCAGTCCATTTCCAAGGTGTTCACCATGGCGCTGGTGATGGAGGAGCATGGCGTGGCGGCGTTTCCGACATCCATCGGTGTGGATGCCACCGGCCAGCCTTTCAATTCCATCCATGCCATCGAGCAGGATCGCGGTGCAGAGATGAACCCATTGGTGAACGCCGGGGCAATCACGGCTACCAGTATGGTGAGTGGCAAGCATGCCAAGGCGGTATGGAAAAAGATTCTCGGTTTTTACAACGATTTTGCCGGCCGCGAGCTGGCGGTGCAGAAAGAGATTTATGCCTCGGAGGCTGCCACCAATCAGCGTAATCAGGCGATCGCGCACTTGATGCATGCCTACGGGCAGTTGCAGGGCGACCCGGTGCAGGCCACAGACTTGTACACCCGTCAGTGCTCGGTGGGCGTGACCGCCCGGGACCTGGCTATCATGGCCGCTGGCCTTGCCAATGGTGGCGTGAATCCGGTGACCGGCAAGACGGTGATGCGAAAGGATAATGTACCCGAGGTGCTGGCGGTGATGGCGACGGCCGGGTTGTACGACGACGCCGGGCAATGGCTTTATGCCACCGGCCTGCCGGCCAAGAGTGGGGTGGGAGGGGGCTTGATCGCGGTATCCCCGGGCAAGTTCGGGATAGCGGCGATTTCGCCGCCGCTGGATGCGGCGGGCAACAGCGTGCGCGCACAGAAAGCGATTGCAGATATCTCGGCGGCTCTGGCGGGGAACCCCTATGAGGTGGTGCCGTATCAGCGGTAGCCAGATAACCGCCATGGGGAATGGACAATGCAAGGGAGGGCATTGCGTCTAACCAAAGACGAGACGCCATGAATCCTGGCTAAGGAACCTCTGAAAAACTCCTTGCGTACTCAGTCTTTCAGGCTGGTTCGCAATCTAGGCGCGCTTTTGAAGGTGTATGTCCATCCATCGAAAAAGCGCAACAACTGCACGCTTCAGGCCACGCTGAGCATGCAAGGAGTTTTTCAGAGGTTCCCTAACCCGGATCGCGTTAACCATTCGCCATTCTCGATTTTCCCTTCATGCCAGGTGCCGTGCACCTGGCAGAGGTTCTCGTGTGGCTCAGTCAGAGTTCGCCGAGTACGGTTTCTGCGCTGCTCTTGTCCACGCCTTTCTGATCGACACCCAGATATTCCACGACCCCGTCGTTGGCGATCAGGGCAAAGCGTTTGCTGCGCATGCCCATGCCGCCGCCACTGGCATCCAGCTCCAGTCCCAACGCCTTGGCGAATTCCGCGTTGCCGTCGGCCAGCATGGTGATGTGTTCTGCATTCTGGTCTTTCTGCCAGGCATCCATGACGAAGGCATCGTTCACCGCCATGCAGGCAATGGCATCGGCCTTTTCCAGAATGGCATCGGCGTTAACCACGAAGCCGGGCATATGGGTGTTGGAACAGCCGGGCGTGAAGGCGCCGGGTACGGCGAACAGCACCACTTTGCGCCCCTTGAAGAAATCCCCGGTGTTCAGGTCTTCCGGGCCATTGGCACCGTTGGTCTTGATCGTCAGTGCGGGAAGGGTGTCGCCGACAGCAATGGTCATGATTCGCATCCTTTCTGAAGTGGAGGTCCACTGTAACAAAGACGCGGTGACAGGAAAGGGGGAGTGGGCGGGAAGCAGAAACAAAAAGCGCCCCGTTGGTGGGGCGCTTTTTGGGGTTACCGATGACGGATTAGCCGAGCAGACCCAGCAGGCCGTCCAGTACCGGGCCCAGCACCGGAATGGTGGTCAGGGCGTCGCTCAGCGGGGCCAGCAGGCTGCTGGCTTCGCTTTCGCCCAGCAGGGCTACCAGCAGGTTACCGATCAGATCCCCTACCAGTGGCAGCTGTTCCACCAGCGCGGAGACGGTATCCAGCAGGTTGCCGTCCTGGTCCAGGATGCCGTCCAGCAGACCGGAGGGATCACCGCTCAGCAGGCCGCCCAGCAGGCTGCTCAGCAGGTCGCCGAGGACCGGAATCTGTTCCAGCATAGCCAGATCCGGGGTGAGGATGTCGCCACCGGCACCGCCCTGCAGGGTGGTGAGGATCTGGTTGAGCAAGTCACCCAGTACCGGAATCTCGTTGAGCATGTCGGTGCCGGGCAGCAGCTCGCCACCGGTGCCAGCGCCGGTGAGGGCGGCCAGCAGTTCGTTGAGAACGTCACCCAGCACCGGAATTTGCGCCAGCAGACCGGTGAACTGTTCCAGCTGGCCCGCAGAGTCTGTCAGGCAGTCCAGCGGGTTGGCCGCGTCACAGGACACGGCACCCAGCAGCTGGTTGACCACGTCACCGAGGACCGGGATGTTGGCCAGCAGGTCGGTGA
>JAZAJX010000155.1:0-18754 GCA_036230225.1 Pseudomonadota bacterium
CCCACCAGCTGGAACATGTTCGGGTAACCACTCACGGTGGTACCCAAATAGGCTTCGGCGGCATCCTTCCAGTCATCCTGCAGGCGACGTCCCGGCAGGCCCGTGATCTCGAAGTCCTTCATGTAGATACGCGGATCCACGATGAAACCGGTACCCAGCACAATGCAATCGGCCTGCTGCTCGGTGCCATCGCTGAACACGACGCTGTTCTCGCGAATTTCCTTCACGCCTTCCGTCACCAGTTCCACGTTGTCGCGGTTAAAGGTGGGGTAGTAGTTGTTGGAAATCAGGATGCGCTTGCAGCCCAGGGTGTAGTTCGGCACCAGCTTGCGGGCGGTCTCCGTGTCCTTCACCTGATGATGAATAAACGCCTTGAGCGCCGGCTCGGCCAGTTTGGCCAGGCGCGGGTTGAAAATCGGCAGCACCCGGGCTTCGTTGCTCAGGTAGAGACGCAGGCGGTGCAGCTTGCGCAGGGCCGGGAAGCGGCGAAACATCCATTTGCTCAAACCGGAGTAGGCGCACTCGTCCCGGGGAATGATCCAGGGCGGTGTACGCTGCACCACCGTCAGGTGGCCCGCCTCCTTGGCCACGTGGGGCACATACTGGATAGCACTGGCCCCGGTACCGATGGACACCACCTTCTTGCCGGCCATGTCATAGTCATGGTCCCACTGGGCCGAGTGAATGATCTTGCCCTTGAAGGAATCCATGCCCTTGAAGTTGGGGAAGGACGGCACATGCAAGGGACCGCTGGCCAGCACCCAGTGCTGACAGACTACCTGGGAGCCATCGGCCAGGTCCAAAGTCCACAGGGCTGCCTTGTCATCAAAACGGGCCCCGGTCACTTCCGCATTGAAACGGGTGTACTGGCGCAACGCGTGTTTGTCACTCACGCCCTGGATGTAATTGTGGATTTCCTGCTGGCCACTGTAGCGATGGCTCCAGTCCGGATTGCCCTCGAACGAGAAGGAATACATGTGTGACTGCACGTCACAGGCCGCACCGGGGTAGCTATTGTGGTACCAGGTTCCCCCCATACCGCTGCCTTTCTCCAGCAGCAGGAAGTCCTCAATACCGGCCTCACGCAATTTAATGGCCATGCACATGCCACCAAAGCCACCACCGACGATGGCCACTTTGACGCGGCGGGTTTTCACATTGATCTTGGCCTGACTTGTCATTGGTATTCTCCTGGGATGCTCGTGGGCTCCTTGATGGCAACACTCTAGCCTTGCCAACCGCCAGTGAATACGTGTTAACCTGACTAAAAATTGATAATTCCGGCCATGTCTGAACGCTCGATACTCGCCCTCATCTATACCATCGACCTGCTCGAAGACGAAAAGGGCATCGACTGTGCGCCCGTACTGGCCAAGCATGGCCTGGACCGCAACAAGCTGGACCCGAACAGCGAGATCGGCCGGGACCGGGAGCTGCTGATCTTTACCGAATTGCTTCCCCGGGTGGACGACCCGCTGCTGGGCTTCGAGATGGGCAGCCGCTTCGGCTTTGCCGGCTACGGGCAGCTGGCCATGTTACTGATGACCAGCGAAACGGCCTTTCAGGGCTTCCAGTTCGGGGTG
This sequence comes from Pseudomonadota bacterium, assembly GCA_036230225.1. Classification (GTDB taxonomy): domain Bacteria; phylum Pseudomonadota; class Gammaproteobacteria; order Pseudomonadales; family Alcanivoracaceae; genus Alcanivorax. The sequence goes on from JAZAJX010000155.1 coordinate 1,584, forward strand.
AAGTATCAGGCGCTGACCTACCTGTACGGGGAAATCGCCCTGATTCCCGGTGACACCACCACCTCGCTGGAGCTGTACCCCATCCCCTTGCCCCCGGAAGTGAGTCGCATCCTGATCGACCGGGACATGGTGGGCACGTTCAAGCTGGTCAACGATATCCAGACCCAACTGAACCTGAACCTGAAACCACTAGAAGTGTGGATGCCCTACCCCAGGCCGGATCATGCCCAGATATTCGAGGATTATTTCGGCTGTCCGGTGCGTTACGACCAGCCCTATTGCAAGGCTGTGATTCGCAATCAGGACATGGCCATACGCATGCCTGGCTACAACAAGATGGCCCAGGACATGTACCGGGAGCAATGCGAGGCCATGCTGGCCCGCCGGGACACCCCCACCGAGCACCTGGCAGACCGGGTCATCGCCTACCTGAGCCTGTTTGCCCGCACCTTTCCCACTGGCGAACAGGTGGCACGGGCCTTCGGCATTCCCGAACGCACCTTCCGCCGCCAGCTCAACAAGGAGAATCGCCCCTTTCAGGGATTGATGGACCAGGTCAGGGAAGAAAAAGCCAGGCGCTACCTGGCCGACTCCAGCCGCAGCGTGGCCGAGATCGCCGAACTGCTCGGCTACAGTGAATCAGCGGCCTTTGTCAGGGCATTTGAACGGTGGACGGGGGTGACGCCGGCCAAACTCAGGAAGGCAATTAATAATTAATAGCTGCGCGAGCAGCTGGTTTTATTGTCTCAAACGCAAGAGGCCGCGCCCAAACCATGGGCGCGGCCTCTTGCGTTTCAATGCAGAAAACCTTTTCCGCGTAACTATTAACTATTCATTGTCTTTTTTGATTCGCTCCACGATCTTCGTCGTCGAGATATCATCAATAAAGTCGAGCACCTTTACCTCGCCACCGTAGCCCTGGACAAATTCATGGCCGACGACCTGGTCCACACTGTAATCCCCCCCTTTGACCAACACATCCGGCTTGATGGATTCCAGTAGTGGCTCCGGGGTATCGGTGTCGAAGGAAACCACCCAATCCACGGCCTCCAACGCAGCCAGCACGGCCATGCGCCGCTCGAGCGGATTGATCGGGCGGCCGGGGCCTTTCAGACGGCGGATGGAGTCATCGCCGTTGACCGCCAGCACCAGCCGGTCTCCCTGGCGCCGGGCAGAATCCAGATAGCCCACGTGCCCCGCATGGATAATGTCGAAACAACCATTGGTGAAGACAATGCGTTCCCCCTGAGCACGGGCATCGGCAATGGCAATAAGCAGCTGCTCTTCGCTCATCACCCCGCGACCCAGCCCGCCCTCCTGATGCACGGCGCGACGCAACTCCGGTGCGGACACCACCGCCGTGCCCAGCTTGCCAACCACGATACCGGCGGCAATATTCGCCAGCGCCACCGCATCCGCCATTTCCGCCCCGGCCGCCAGCGCCACCGCCAGCACCGAAATCACGGTATCACCGGCACCGGTCACATCAAACACCTCACGGGCACGAGCGGGCAGATGCAGTTCAGGCTGGCCGTCGCGCAGCAGGGTCATCCCCTTTTCGCTCCGCGTGACCAACAATGCCTGCAGGTCCAGATCCCGGATCAACTGCTGCCCCTTGTCGATCAGGTCCTGCTCGTCGCTCACCGGCCCGGCCACGGCTTCGAATTCACTGAGGTTCGGCGTAAGCAGGGTGGCACCCCGGTAGCGGCTGAAATCGGTGCCCTTGGGATCCACCAGCACCGGCACACCGGCCTCCCGGGCCAGGGTAATCAGCCCGGGACAATCGCGCAGGGCCCCCTTGGCGTAATCAGAGAGCACCAGCGCGCCACAGTGCGCCAACTGTTCCTTGACCTTGCCGGCAAAGGGCGCCGGGTCCTGATCATGGAAGGCTTCCTCAAAATCCAGGCGCAGCAACTGCTGCTGACGGCTGATAACGCGCAGCTTGGTGATGGTGGGCAAGCCGCTGATTTTCTGGAAATGACAGCCCACTTCAGCAGCGCCCAGACGTTCTTCCAGAATGTTGGCGGCCTCATCATCACCGGTAATCCCCACCAGCTCGGCTCGGGCCCCCAGAGCGGCCATGTTCAGGGCCACGTTGGCCGCCCCGCCGGGACGATCTTCCAACTCGGTGACCCGCACCACCGGCACCGGTGCTTCCGGCGAAATACGGCCGGTGGGACCATGCCAGTAACGGTCGAGCATGACGTCGCCAGCCACCAGAACACGGGCCTTGGCAAGAGCGGGAATATGGGGATTCATGGGTTCTCCAAAACACAACAGAGTCGGAATTCAACGCAGTGTAGCATAGCCGGATACTCAGCTAACCTGCTGAAAGCGCTTGAGGAAATGGCTGCAAAGACGGCCCCCCGACGGCAACAGGGACAGTGGATGCCGGCCGCGACGGGCAGTACACTCTGCCGCCGCTACGCATCCTTCGGCCAGGCGGGTATCATGACGCCACACAGAACGACAGGAGTTACCGGACTACTATGCCGCCATTACCCCCCAACATCATGCAAGGTCGCTGGCTGCGCTGGTGGCTGACCCTGTCCTTCGCGGTGATGTTCAGCGGCACCTTCCTGTTCAACTCCCGTATCGGCTTTCTCAATGTGCTGGATGTGCTGTTTTTCCTGCCAGCGCTGACCCTGCTGACCCGCGCTGTGGTCAGTGGCGATTACCGACTGATGACTTCCCCCTTGCTGGTTCCCCTGTATCTGTTTGTTGGCTGGGCGGCGCTGAGTTTTGCCTGGGCCCAGGAGCCCAACACCTCCCGGGCCGTGCGCGGCATGGTGCAACTGGTTGTCATGGTTGGCATTTTCCGCTGGCTCCACCTGTATTTCCGTAACACCTTCAAACAGGCGCTGGCCAATGGCGCCCTCTGCTGCATGGTCGTTGCGACCATGGTGATGATCAGTTACTACACGACCCAGCCCCTTAGCAGCCCATTATTCAGCGAACCCGCGAACCTGATTTTCCACCTGCCCTCTCTGGATCCAAGCGTGGCTCTGATGGCCATGGTCGCCCCGACATTCATCCTCCTTGCCCAGGGCATGGAGGAAGGGGTCAGCGGCAAGGGAGGCCGCCGCCTTGTGGGCGCACTGGTAGGGTTTGCCTTCCTGTGCCTGACCTCTCTGCCACTGGGCCTGATGGCAGTGATGCTGGGACTGAGCTGGCTGGCCAGCCGGCAACGGCGTGCCTGGTTGGCCCTGGTGCCGATGCTGGCAGCGGTCTATCTGATGCTGGAAGGCAGCAGTGACTACACGCTGAGCAACTATTTCCTGCATCCGCTGATCGGCAACGGCCTGAATCAGGAAACGCTCAACAGTGTTCTCGCCCTGGACAAGGACCGGCTGATGGAGCTGGCCCATCCGCGAAATCTTTTCCTCCTGCTGATCCACAGTGTGGGGCTGGTCGGCCTGGTGCTGTTCCTGGCCAGCTGGATCAGCCCGTTCACCGCCCTGCTGCAGCGACAGATCAACTGGCACGAAGACGCGGCTTACACCATCGCTGCACTCCCGGGCCTTTTTATGGTGTTCGCCGCCGGCGCCTTCCTGCTGGTGCCATTTCACGCCAGCTGGCTGTGCATCTGGCTGCCGCTGGCACTGCTGCTTGCCCGGCTGAGTGAACGTCCCTCGACCCGCCCGGCCAGCCGCTAGTCCATCGCGAGAAATGCATGGGAAAACGTCATAACCGCCCCACCCGACTGTCCGACCCCAGGCTGTACCCCAGCTGGATCGGTGTTGGCCTGTTCTGGCTGATCGGGCAACTGCCCTGGAATGTCCTGCTCGCCACCGGGCGCGGCATTGGGCACCTGGCTTGGCGGCTCGCCAAGCGGCGTAGCCATATCGCCCGCACCAATATCCGCCTGTGCTTTCCTGAACTCTCCGCCAGTGAGCAAGAGGATCTGGCAAAACGCAGTGTCATCAGTACCGGCGAAGCCATCCTGGAAATGGCCGGCAGCTTCAGCAACCACCGCATCGATCTGGACAAGCGTCTGGTTATCAAGGGCATGGAGCATATCGAGCGGGCCCAGGCTGCCGGTCAGGGCGTACTGCTGCTCGGCATGCACTTCAACAGTATTGATGTGGGCTCGCGCCTGCTGGGATATGTGCTCGACTTTCATGCCGTCTACCGACCCAACGACAACCTGGTGATTGATCGGCTGATCAACCAGGGGCGCGGCAACTACCTGAAAGGCAATGTGCCACGCAGCGATATCCGGCAAATGATCCGACTGCTGCGCCAGGGGGACATACTCTGGTATGCGCCGGATCAAGACTACGGGACCGCCCATGCGGTGTTCGTGCCGTTCTTTGGTATTCCTGCCGCCACGATCACCGCCACCAGCCGCATCGCGAAAATGGGCAAGGCCGCCGTCATCCCCACTGCCCACTATCGTTTACCCGGAGGGCGCTACGAGATCGAATTCGGCCCGGCTCTGGACAACTTCCCGTGCGGGGATGATGAAGCGGATACGGCACGCATCAATCAGACCATCGAGCATTATGTCCGCAAACATCCCGAGCAGTACCTGTGGGTGCACAAGCGGTTCAAACACCAGCCCCCCGGCCAGCCAAAGCGTTATTGATGACGACGTTCTCCTTCAGCAAATCGGACACTGTCTTTTCGGTCTGGCTCCTGTGCGGGCTCTGGCTTTATGTGGCCGGCTTCTATCTGGCTCCCTCCAGCAAGGCCCAGTACCTGACGCTTTATATCGGTCTGATTCTGCCTGCATTGTATTTTTCCTTTCGCCATTTCCGGGCCTATTACCTGAGCGACAACCGTATCCTGCTGTGGATTCTGTTGGCCCTTTTCATCCTCTATCTGCCTTCCCTCTGGGCGGACAGTGAAAGCACCCTGAATACGCTGAGAAAAAATCTGAAAGGTGTGCTCTTTGTCCTCAGCCTGGCCGTGGCGATCAAGCACGCCTCATTGCACTACCCCCGATTGATCACCGGCTTGCCCTGGCTGATTGTTGGCTGTTCGGCGGCCAGCCTGGTGCTCTTTTATGCGGAGCTGGCCCGCCACGGCATCAATCCCATCGGCAATATGGCCTGGGGCAACCTGGCCGATAACCCCAATGAAACCGGGCTCGCCCTGTCTGCCGGACTGGTGTGCCTGACAGCCTTGATACTCCCGCAGCCCCGGTGGCAGGCATGGCTGCTGATCGCCCCCCTGCTGGCAGCCATTTATCTGGCTTACAGCCGCTCTGCCATGCTGGGGCTCGCTGTTGCCTTGCCGTTTGCGGTACTCTTCGCCTTTGCCAGATACCGGCTCGCACTGGTTTTTCTGGGAGCCTGTCTGGCGGGGAGCCTGGTGCTGATTGCCCTGATGGCCAGCGGCACCCTGGACGCCAACGCCCTGCTGAGCCGACGTCCGGCCCTGTGGATGGACTTTTTCGCCCACAATCCCGGGTTCCACTGGCTCTGGGGCGCCGGCATGAGCGAGAGCGTGACGGTGTATTCCCAGACCCTTTCACAGAAACTGGAACCACACGGCCTGTTTTTTGCACTGGGTCTGCGAGGCGGGCTGCTGGCTCTGGCAACCTTCGGGTTACTGGTGCTGTTCGCAGTTCGGCGGCACGGTAGCCGGCCCGGTATCAACAGCGTATGGCTCTATCTGCTGATATTCGGCCTGGTCACACAAGGATTTGAAGGGGTCTACCCGATACGGCGCCCGAACAGCTTCTGGCTTTATACCTGGCTGCCTTTGCTCATATTACTGCTGCACCACCGACCATTAGAGAAAACCGATGACAATGCCTGATCAGGCCTACAATGTCCTAGCGATTGCACAACCCTCGGAAGTGGGCCGTCGCAAGCACCTTGCAGAGATGCTTCCGGCACTGGGCATGGACTACTCCCTGGTTGAGACCTGCCCCCCGGTCCATGAGGCACAATGGCAGCAGGTGGGTTTTGATCACGCTAAATCGCTGGACGTGCTGGGCAGGGATCTGAGTCCCGGCGAACTGGGCTGTTTTGTCAGCCACCGCAATGCCTGGCGGGCAGCCGCCCGGTCGGACAAGCCCACACTGATTCTGGAAGGTGATGCGGTACTGAACGACGATTCCCGGGATATCTGCGAGAGGCTGTCGCAACGCAGCGACCAGTGGGAACTGGCCATGCTGTACTACTCGAAATGCGTGCCCTCAGTGTGGTTCCAGAAACGCATCACCGACACCTTTCGCCTCGCCAAATTTGCCAATCGCCGCGCCTACTGTCTGGCCGCCTATATGGTCACTCCGCAGGGTGCGGCCAAGCTGGCAGAGCTCAGCGAGCATTTCTATCTCACCGCTGATGATTTTGTGTCAGGGGGATGGGTGCGCAAAGACCTGGACATGTATGCCGTGATTCCCAAGGCGGCTGGCCTTTGCCATATCCAGTCCGGCAACTCCAATCTGGAAGAGGGCCGACAGCAACGCAAGCAGCGCAAGCACAAGCGCAAGGACAATACCCGGGTATTGCGGCGCATCGAGCTTTTTCTGCGCGAACTGTACCAACGTTACCGGATACCGAAAAAAAGCCTCTAGGCTGGCGCTCCGCCGGATAAATCCTTGATCACTTTGGCAGGCACGCCCCCCACCAGGGTATAGGGCGCTACAGACGTTGTTACCACGGCCCCGGCCGCTACCACGGCGCCTTCTCCCACGGTCGCTCCGGCGGTGATAATGGCGCCGGCACCAATCCAGGCATCATCGCCGATCACGATGGGAGCCCCCGTGGTGCCGCGTCGCCCTTTCTCATTGAGATAGAGACTATGTTGCGCGCCCTCAAAACAGACCCGCGGTCCAATTCGGCAGCGCGCGCCGAGCGTAATCGGTGCTTTGGGGCAGGCAAAACGCACCTCGGTATTGATAAAACACCCCTTGCCGATATGCACTTTCCCGGCACCGCCAATGGGTCGCAGTACCACCGGGCCGTAAACGGTGGAACGGCCCTGCATGTCAAACCCCGCCGCCTTCAACAGCAGCCAGCGCCACTTGTCACTGATTCGCAGACGCGGCAGATGATTGGCGATCCCCAGGAACACGAATTCACGCAACGCCTGCATACTTACAATCCCCTTTCGCGAAAGTAACGGCGACGCTTGCCGACAAAACGCAGCTTCTGTTCCAGATGCTTCCAGAACTCCGACGAATCGGAATAGCGACAAGGAAACGCTTCCGCCACCACACCATCCAGCACCGTCATCCAGTCATCGCTGGCTTCATAGCCATGGGTCTTCAGATCCTCGGCGAGCTGAGGATAACGCTGTATCTGCTGCTGAAGACGAGACAGATGATCCCGCCAACCGGCAATACGAGACAGATCGACCTGGCGCACGCCGCCCAGCGCATTCTGGGCATCCTCTCCAGCCTGTGCCACTTCGTGGAAACGGTCAAAATCATGCCCCCTTTCCAGGAAAGGGAACACCTGTTCCATCCGCTCTTGAACGCCGGCAGGGTCACTGACCAGGTCTTCATAGCGCAGCACCATGACTCTGGGATGCGCCTCAATCTTGCGAATCGCCTTTTCCGCCCGCTTCCAGACCGGATAATTACAGAAATACATCCCCGGCCACGCCTTGTGCATACTGCAAATCACCGAGCGCGGGTCGCGCATCATGGCGATGACGTGGAGGTTCGGGTCACGGGCCAGCAGCGGCGCCATCCACAATGCATCATTGGGCTTCTTGGAGAGCCGCAGCCCGCTATTCTGTGGCGCCACCTTGAAAATGGTTTCCTCATGATCGGAATGGCCATCATGGGGATAACAGGCCACCAGCATCTCCGCCATCAGCGTAGTACCGCTACGCGGACAACCGACCACATGCAGATGCGTCGCGCTCATTTTCCGGCTCCCAGTAATCGTAGTCTGTCCCGCCAGTTCGTCGGCGGCGCGGCCTGGATGTCTGCCGCCAACAATTCAGGAAAAGCGGCCGCGCGATTTGCCCAGGTATGTGTCTCTGTGACCAGGTGCTGACCGGCCCGGGCCAGTGCCGCCGCCTTGTCCCTGTTGTCGTTCAGCCACTGCAGCTTTTCATGCAGTTCGGCTTCGCTGTCATAGAGCACCACGTTCTCGCCCTCAACGAAACCCAACGCCTGCTGCTCCCGTTCCGGCTGTCTCCACGCCAGTAACACGCAGCCGGCCGCCATGGCCTCGAAATTCTTGATCATGTACTCGTTGAAGCCGATATCGGCACTGACGAACACCCGGATATCGTTAAGCAGACGATTGTAGGGCTCACCCGGTTCCGCCCTCAGCAGCTGGACCTTGCCAAGTTTTTCCTGTCTGAGCAGAAAGCGTTTGCGCTTTTTGTAGACCTTGTTTTTTACCCGGCCCACAAAGGCACTGTCGACGCCTCGTTCCAGGCCCAGATCCCGGATCAGGGTCGCGTCATACCCCTTGGGCAGAAAGCAGGCATCAATGCCTTCATCACGCAGCTGCTGCGCCAGGCTCGCGCCGGACACGATGATTCTGGCCTGGTGCAGATCCCGGAGCACTGCCGGGTAACGGCGATACCACTCACTGGTGGGCACGTTGTTCTGGCACACATCATGGTCGAAGATGACCAACCCCGGCGCACGCTTCAGGCATTGATAGCGTTTTCCCAGCCGACGCAGATTGGTATCGGCGATGACGCGGTCGTAACCCCTGAAGTCCGCCTCATTGAAGTACGCTTCAAGACCGTGTTCACGGGTCACTTCCACGTGATCAAAATCGAAATACTGCCTGGCCGCTTCCCATAACGGGCGCGTCACCATCAGCTTGCCGTCAGTGGACACAACCAGGGTTTTCATAGCCAACTCTCAATGGATTTGATTCGCGCGTCGTACAACGCCTGAAATTCCTGACGCGCCTGCGGTGCCAGAGCCTCGCGAGGGCGCCAGCTTTCGAACAACCGTTCGCGCTGCGCCGCCAGATCCAGTTCCAGACCGCGGCCCGGCTCCCGGCTCATGCCATCCAGATCCAGCACCTGAAGATCCCCATCACGGAAAAGAAAGTTTGTGTACTTGCTGTCACCGTGACTGAATGCCATCAAGCGCATCACCGCAAAAAAATCTGCCATCTGACTCAACGCACGATGTCGCAATCTCCCGCCCTCTTCACAGAGCTCCGGCAGCATCTTTCCCTGTGCATTGCGGCAAACCAGATACTCCCGATCGGTGAGCCCGGCCTGCTTGCAGGACAGATAGCAGACGGCTTGTGGCGTTTCCACATGAACCAGGCCCAGGTAAGCGGCATTCAGCCAGGAATTTCTTGCCCGGCTCTTGAACTGACGGGCCAGTTTTTTCCAGGCATTTTTCACGTTATAGCGTTTGATCACCAGGGTTTCACCGGCGACCTGCACACGCCCCACCGTGGCGCTATTACCATCCTTCAGGCATTCACCCTGGTCCAGCAGGGTATCCAGCCCCACGTCCAGCAGGGCCGAAATCAATGACTGGTCCTGACGCCGTCCCATGCCGCTGTAGCCACGAGCATCCAGCTCCACGAACTCGGTGCAGTTGCGCAGTGATTTCTTCACCAGCTTGCGCAACCGGGACTGACGGGTCTTTTTCAGGGCCCGCGATACCTGCTGGACCGAGAAGGGTTCGCCATAGGCGTCCACAATGCGTTCCGCGGATGGCACGGACAGGGGCGGAAACTGCGCCAACAGCAACGCCAGATTGGACAGCGCCTTGCCTGCATCCACCGGCGAGTCGGCCACGTCCACATCCCCCGCATCAATGACGTGCCACTGGCCATCCGCGTGGATGAAATTGTCCAGATGGATATCGTTCTGAATCACGCCGCGCCGATGCATCCGGCTTGTCATCGCAACCAGCTCCAGCACCAGGTCCGTCATCTGCTGCGGCCCGGCTTCACGCAGCCGGGTTTTCGCGGAAATCGATCCCAGATGCTGCAACACCAGCAAGGCGCTATCCCCCGGGTAGTCACGCAGCACAATCCCGGGGGCGGGCACCTGTTTATCGGCCAGCGCGGTCAATCTCTGGTATTCCGTTTCGATCTCACGGCGGGAACGCGGATGGGCAGAGAACAGCTTGACGATGACGGGGTTGCCATCCAGCCGTCCGGCATAGACAGCACGGCGTTCCGGCATGAAACGCAGCAGCGTCTGTATCTCCAGCACCTGATCGCCCACCGGGCAGGTCACCGGCAGCGGTGTCTCCCGGCTACCCAGTAATACCTCGGTGATGTGCGGTGATGACGCCGGCATCAGATATCCTTTCCCGGGTGTTCATTGAACTGCAGCGGCAACTCGGGTTCGACGTCGAAATAACGACGGTAGATCTTCTCCGCCTCGCGACGAGCGGCCGCCCAGGTGCCCGCCTCTTCCAGTGCCTGTCTGAGCGGCACACCACTGTAGGTACGAATGAAGCGCAACAGATCACGGCGGGTCATACCGAAACGGGCCGTGGAAAAGTACAGCCCTCCCAGATCCTTGTTGCGCCAGCGACGGGGAACCTGCCGACGCACCTGGGAGCGATGCAGATCAATCAGGTAAAGCGGGCCATCGGCATGATGGGCCGCCGCATCCGACTCGCGCATCAGGAAGTGGGCCAGATAAAAATCACGATGGTTGATCCCCGCCCCATGCATGGTCCGGGCCATGGTGGCAACACGCTTGATCAGGGCTCGCTTGAACGCAGGCGGTACGGACTGGCGATTGCGGACCCAGCGTTCGCCCAGATCTTCGAGGCTCAGGGTCCCCACCAGATCATCAGTGATGATGAAAGACTCCACCGTGGCCGGGTTATTGCCCCGTGAGCCATAGGCGGCAATGGTCATGGTGTCCAGGCCCGCCCCGCGCACCGCGTCAATGGCGTTTACCTCATCCATGGCCCCCAGTACCGGCAGCTTTCCCTGAGTCAGGTTCTTGACGATTTCCTTCCAGCCAATACCGCCATGGTATTTGAGAAAATAGCTGCGGCCATTGCCGGAAAAGCGCAGAGTGCGACGCCCTTCCCGGGCCCGGAAGATCTCGCCCTCCTGTTCGGCAGCCTGCTCGAACGGGTCCCGCTCACCCCACAGAGCCACGATGTCATCGCGCAGAAACAGCTTCATGGCTGCCAGCCCTCCACCTGATCCACCACCGTCTGAGCCAGACAATACAGTGCGGGATTGCGACCGTAGGCGACCCCGTTTTCTTCCCAGGGCCCCGGCAAACGATCCACCATGCTTTTCAGTGTGGCGTTCAGGGCCTCCTGACGAAACGGGGAGCCAATCACTTCTCCGGAGCCTGCCTCTTGCACGTAGCGGGCGTAACCGCAGGTATCCGTGGTGAGCACCGGCAGTCCTGCCACCGTCGCTTCCAGTAGCACCATCCCCGCCGACTCCCGGTAAGCCGGATGCAGCAGCAGGTCGGCTGCCTGCATCAGGGCGGTCACATCATCACGGGGGCCCAGCACCAGAATACGGCGACGCAGGGACGCTGGCAGACCGGACAGATAGGGATCCGCCTGATCATTGCCGACAATCATCAGCTTCACGTTACCGGGCAACCCGGAAAATGCCTTGAGTGCCCGATCCAGGCCCTTGACCTTGAATCCGGAACCGAGAAACAGCAGCAGGGTATCCTGCTCTTCCACGCCAAGTTCCGCCCGGCTCTGGCGGCGTATGGCCAGGTGATTGGCAGGGCGCTGTCGCTCTCTCTCGATCCCCGGAGGCAGCAGGGCATAACGAGTTTCCGCCAGCGCATAATGTTTCAGGTACTGGTCCCGCTGATCGTCATTGAGAAACAGGATGAGCGGCCCATCCGCGGCCGTTACGGCCTGCTCCAGCTTCAGGTAGGTCGCGTAACGAGGCAACCAGCGCACCGGTGCCGGTTTGCTGCCAACATGCTCGGCAAAACAGCTGTCCGCGGCAAAATACACATCCAGCCCGGGCAAACGATTGAAGCCCAGCACCCGGTCGACATTACCCTGGTCGATGGCGCTCAAGACCCCCCTGGCAAACGAACGCATGCGGCCATGATTGCTGCGCCCCGACACGGCAATCGGCTGCACGGTAACGCCCTCAATGGCAGCCCCTTGCCAGTCACTGACCAGCGCCACCACCTCGTGCCCCCGGCGCACCGCTTCCCGGGCAATGCGTGCAAAATCCCGCTGCAGGCCACCGTAGGGAAAATAGTGATAAAGCGCCATGGCCAGCTTCATGCTGTGCGCCTCCGCAATTCCCGCCATACCTGTTTGGGTTTCAGGCTGCTGAAACAGGGCGGCTCGACGCCTTTACCCAGCTCCCCCCGGTAGGTGCATTTTTCCTGCACGCAGGGCGCACAGGGGAAATCCGCCGCCAGCGAATGCGCATGGACACCCTGCACGCCGGTCAGCACCGGATCGGTGGGACCATACAGTGCCACACCCGGCAGTCCAGCGGCCGCCGCCAGATGGGCCAGGCCGGTATCCACGGCGATAAAGGCATCCCAGGAAAGCAGCTTGTCGGTCAGGGCATCCAGCCCCATTTGCGGCAACACTTGGGCGCCGCTCACGCCATCGGCAAGGCGGTCGGCGCGAGCCTTTTCCGCCTCATTGCCCCAGGGAAGAAACACGCGGTGCCCCTCGGCGCTTGCCAGCTCGACCAGCTGACGCCAGAAGGCTTCCGGGTAATGCTTGGTGGGCCAGGTGGTGCCATGACAGAACACCAGCTGCGCCGGCTGGTTTAGCGGCGTGGGCACATGGCTGCGCGGCAGACCGTAATCCGGGGCCCCATTGGGCAAGTCGTAGGACAGGGCCTGCGCAAACAATTGCCTCACCCGATCAATGGCGTGCTGCCCCTTCGCGACCGGCACGGGATGATCCAGCACCCGAGCGGACAGCCCCTCACGGGCGGAATGTTTATCCAGACCGAATCTCGGCCCCCGCCCCAGCCGGGTCACGAAGGCACTCTTGATGAGCCCCTGGGCGTCAATGACCGCATCGTAGTCACTGGCCTGAACAGCGGATTTGAAGGCCGCCCATTCACCGGAGCGGCGCGCCTTGAAAGGATGCTTGCGCCAGCGACGCAGGGCACAGGGAAACACCTGATGCACCGCCGGGTGACGGCGGGCCAGGTCGGCGAAGGCTTCCTCCACCACCCAATCCACCTGCAGATCGGGGATGGCCGCCAGGGCATCGGTCAGTGCCGGCAGGGTGTGGATCACATCCCCCATGGAGGAGGTCTTGATCAACAACACACGCATGTCAGAACCCACTCGCCGTCAACTCAGGCATCCGCGCTTTCCAGCTGCTGCAGGGCATCGATTACCTGCGAGGGGGGCAACTGGCGCAGACAGTTCAAATGCCCCAGTGGGCATTCCCGTTCGAAACAGGGGCTGCACTCCAGCCCCAGTCTTACCACTGCCACTCTATCACCCAGTGGCGGGGTAAAACCCGGGGAAGTGGAACCGTACACCGCCACCAGCGGCCGCTTGAGCGCCGCAGCAATATGCATCAGGCCGGAATCATTGCTGACCACCGCCGTCGTCGCCGAGAGCAGGTCCACCGCCTGCTCCAGAGAGGTATTCCCCGCCAGCACCACCGCCTGGTCGGCGGCCCCGTTTTCCAGCATCTCGACAATGGCATTCGCCACCGGCTGATCCTTGCCGGAACCGAAGATCCACACCTGACCACCGTGGTCGATCCAGTGCTGTGCCACCGCCGCGTAATGATGCTCCGGCCAGCGCTTGGCAGGACCGAATTCGGCGCCGGGACACAACCCCAGCACCGGCCGCTGCGTATCAAGGCCATGTGCCTGCATGGCCTGCTGCAGCGACTCGTCGCTGACTTCCAGATGCGGCGCGGTGATCGCATCCAGTCTGGGCGCCGGGGCCTCGGGGGGCAATGCCAGCGCCACGAAACGCTGCACCATCAGCGGGTGGGCGTCCTTGTCGAGTTTGCGCACATCGTTGAGCAAGCCGTAACGCATTTCCCCACGCCAGCCGATGCGCCGGGGAATGTTCGCCGACCAAGGCACCAGAGCGGACTTCAGGGAATTGGGCAGCACATAACTTTGCTGATAGTTGCCACGCAGGGACTTGCCCAGCGCATGCCGCTCACCCAGCTTCAGATCACCATGATCGAAGGGCAACGACAACGCCTCACGCACTTCCGGCATGCGCGATAACAATGGCCGGCACCAGGCCGGTGCCAGTACATCAATGGCGCAATCGGGGTATTGGCGACGCAGTTCGGAAAACAGGGTCTGGGCCATCACCATGTCGCCGACCCAGGAAGGGCCGACGACAAGGATGGCGGAAGGCGAGTCGGACATCATGGCCGGCATACGCCTGCTCAGCTCACGTAGGTGAGCCAGTCTCCATAGGTATCATCCAGCTTGCCGCGCACCAGATCGAAGTACACCGCCTGCAGTTGCTCGGTGATCGGGCCACGCTTGCCTTCGCCGATGATGCGGCCATCCAGCTCGCGGATCGGGGTCACCTCGGCAGCCGTGCCGGTGAAGAACGCTTCGTCCGCCACGTAGATTTCATCCCGGGTGATGCGCTTCTCGCGCACCGCATAACCGCGCTCTTCGGCCAGCTGGATAATGGTCTTGCGGGTGATCCCGTCCAGGCAGGAGGTCAGCTCGGGGGTATAGAGCACCTTGTCCTTGATGACGAAAATGTTCTCGCCGGAGCCTTCTGCCACATAGCCTTCGTTGTCCAGCAGCAGGGCTTCATCGGCACCCCCGGACAGCGCCTCGTTCAGGGCCAGCATGGAGTTGATGTAATTGCCGTTGGCCTTCGCCTTGCACATGGTGATGTTCACGTGGTGGCGGGTGTAGCTGGAGGTGCGCACCTTGATACCCAGCTCCAGGGCTTCCGGGGACATGTAGGCGGGCCATTCCCAGGCGGCGACCATGAGGTGCACCTTCAGGTTATGGGCACGCAGGCCCATGCCTTCGCTACCATAGAACGCCATGGGGCGCAGGTAGGCGTGGGGCAGATTGTTCTCTTTTACCGCAGCGATTTGTGCCGCATTGACCTCGTCCTTGGTGAACGGGATCTTCATGTTCATGATGTGGGCACTGTTGAACAGCCGGTCCGTGTGCTCCTTGATGCGGAAGATGGCCGGGCCCTTGTCCGTTTCATAGGCACGCACCCCTTCGAACACGCCCATGCCGTAATGCAGGGTGTGGGTCAGCACATGCACCTTGGCCTCCTGCCAGGGAACCAGTTCGCCATCCAACCAGATAAAACCGTCTCTTACAGCCATCGACATGGCAGTGATACTCCCAGAACTAAGGACCTGCAGCGTCGTCTACAGGTCGAACCAGTGCTTCCAGATCGCTCGCACGCCTTCACGCAAATCGCGGAATTGAGTGTCGTCGACGATGGATTTCTCTTTGCGCAACGAGGCGCGATGAGCCGCGGATCGGTAAGCGAGGTACGCTTCCCGCAGCAGGCCGGCATCCTGTGCCGACATAATATCCAGTGCAGCCAGTGTTTCGAGCAGCCGCACATTATCGGTGAAGCGGGTCAGTTCACCGTGGGAGGAGGCCCATCTCAGAACCCCGTATTGCACCATAAATTCGATATCAACGATACCACCCGGGTCCTGCTTGAGATGGAAACGCCCTTCCCCTTTCTCGCCCAGGTGACCCACCATCTTGTCACGCATGGCGAGCACATCGTCGCGCAGCTTATCCTGGGGTCGCTCGGCGCACAGCACCTGATGGCGAATCGCCTCGAAACGGGCACGGGCACGATTACAGCCAGCCACGACCCGGGCACGCACCAGTGCCTGATGCTCCCAGGTCCAGGCATCATTGAGCTGATATTTCTCGAACGCATCCATGGACGTGACCAGCAGGCCGGCGCTGCCAGAGGGCCGCAGCCTTGTGTCCACTTCGTACAGCTGGCCACTCATGGTGCGGGTAGACAGGATATGAATGATCCGCTGCCCCAGGCGCGCGTAGAACTGTTCGTTGGATACCGGCTTGTCGCCATCGGTCGTGCCGCCACTGGCGGCATCGTGCAGGAACACCAGGTCCAGGTCGGAGTTGTGGCCCAGTTCGATACCGCCGAGCTTGCCGTAGCCCGCTACCACGAAATCCGGATTACAGGGCTGGCCGTCCACGCGGGAGGGGCGACCATGGCGCTCCACCAGCGGCTCCCAAGCCAGCATCACCACCTGGTTGAGGATGCTTTCCGCCAGCCAGGTGAGATAATCGCTGACCTTCATCAGCGGCAACACCTCGGTGACCTCAGAAGCCGCCACCCGCAGCAGGTGGGCCTGCTTGAAGTTACGCAGCACCTCCATCTGCTGTTCCAGATCATCCTCGGCCACCCGCAGCAACTGCTGGCGCAGCTCATCATCCAGCTCTGCCCGCTCCGGCGGAGAATAGAGCGTGCGCACATCCAGCAACTCATCCAGCAACACCGGGTGCAGGGTGAGTCGCTCGGCTATCCAGGGACTGGCCCCGGACAGCTTCACCAGCTGAGTCAGCGCACTGGGGTTTTCCACCAGCAGGGCAATATAGGCACTGCGACGCAATACCGCTTCCACAAAGGCAATCAGCCGCACCACCGTGGTGTCGCCGTGCCCCTGATACCCCAGGGCCTCCAGCAACAGCGGCATCAGCCGGTCCAGACGCTCACGGCTGATGGCCTGCATGTTCTGCACCGAACGGCTTTCGCGGAACGTGCCCAGATGGGCATAAACCTGCGCCGCCTCTTGCACGCCAATGCCTTCCAGCTGCGCCACCGCCTGGTCGTCATCCAGCTCGCCCAACCACAGATCCAGCAACTCCTGATCCGCCCCCTGGGCGGCATCGGTTTCCTGCTCCGGGTCGGCAATCACCTGACTGAAATGATGGCGCACATTTTCCCGGTAACGGCGCAATTTGCGCTCGAAGGCCGCCCGGGCGGAAAAGCCCATGGCAAAGGTCAGACGCTGCCAACCCAGTTCATCATCGGGCAAACGCTGGGTCTGCTTGTCGGCCACCGCTTGCAGGCGGTGCTCCACATCGCGCAAAAACAGGTACGCATCGGTGAGCTCGTCAGCCACATCTTCCGGCAACAGCTCCTGCTCAACCAGCTGCGGCAACACGCGGGTCAACGTCGGCTCGCGCAGGGCCGGTAGCTGCCCCCCGCGGATCAACTGGAATGCCTGTACGATAAATTCCACTTCGCGGATGCCGCCAGCGCCCAGCTTCACATCCGCCGGCAAGCCCTTGCGGTACACCTCGCGCTCGATCAGGGACTTCATCTCG
>JAZAJX010000156.1:0-4690 GCA_036230225.1 Pseudomonadota bacterium
GTCAACTGTCCACTATCAACGGTCAACTATTGCTCCATCTCCCCCACCACCGTCACCGGATCCAGCTTCACCTCGAACCAGTTCAAGCGCCAATCCAGGTGTGGGCCGGTAGCGCGTCCGGTGGCGCCGACTTTTGCCACCGGTTCCCCCTGCTTGACGACTTGCCCTTCTTCCACCAGCACCTCACTGAGGTGAATCATGGTGGAGGACACGCCATAGCCATGGTCCATGATCAGGGTGCCGCCAGAGTAATAGTTATCGTCCTGGACCAGGGTGATCACCGCGTCTGCCGGCGCCACCACCACCGTCCCCGTGGGGCGAGCCACATCCACGCCGTAATGGGGACGACCGGGCTTGCCGTTATAGACACGCTGGCTACCGTAGACACCACTGATGCGACCGGTAAGAGGCCAGCGGAAATCACCGAGAAACGCAGACAGATCGGAGTTGGTATCGCGGGCACGCTTGATCTGTGCCACTTCGTGACGAATCCGTTCCAGCACCTCCGGCGGCGGCGGGTCCACGGTTCGCTGCGGCACCCCCTCAATGCGCTGGATGTCATAGTCCCGTTGGCGGAGAACCACCGGCACCCGCTGGATCTCCCCCTGCTTTTCCAGTACCAACTTCTGCTCCAGGGCATCATCCCGGCCGAAGCCAACCGCAAAGAACCCGTCCGGTGAGGTTCGCACCACGCGATCCCCGAGCTTCACGGTCACTCCCGTGGCCACCTGGCCACGCAACAACGCCCCCTGGGTCCGTTGCCCCTCCAGGGACAACAGCCAGTCACTGGCGAGAGTGAAAGACGACAGCGCGCAGAGCACGGCACAAACAAAGATTCTCACGGGTAACCTCATGGGGATTCCTTGGCAGGCGCCTTACAAAAACGCACTGCCGTCCTCAACATCGAGTTGTACCGGATCCAGATGTTTTTCGCCGTATTGGCGCCACACCCCGGAACGGATAAACAGCCGGTAAAGATCCGGGTCCAGGTGATCATTATCCCGCATGCGCTGCATGATCCCCAGTGCCTCACTGAGCTTCAGCGGTGTTTTGTAAGGACGTTCCTTGGCGGTGAGAGCCTCAAACACGTCGGCAATGGCCATGATCCGTGCCGGAATCGACATCTGCTCCCGGGTCAGGCCGAGGGGGAACCCGGTGCCATCCATTTTCTCATGGTGGCCACCGGCGTATTCCGGCACCTGACGCAACTTGGGCGGGAATGGCAGCGAGCCGAGCATGTCCAGGGTCACATCCATGTGCCCGTTGATGATCTGTCGCTCTTCCGGGGTCAGAGTGCCCCGGGGAATGCACAGGTTGTAGACTTCATCATCGGTCAGCAGGGGTTTTCGTTGCCCCCAGGCATCGGTCCAGCGTCGCGCGGCAATATCCCGGACACGCTGCTGATCCACTTTGGCCATGGCTTCCCCGCCCCGGTTGATCCGTTCCAGAAACGCCAGATCCTCCTTGAGGGCGCCGATGTCCTGCTCCATCCGTGCCCGGCTGGCAGGTTCATCGGCCGGATCCTGCAAACAGGCCTTTTCATAGCGGAACTGGATTTCTGCCCG
The DNA here is from genome assembly GCA_036230225.1 of Pseudomonadota bacterium. Classification (GTDB taxonomy): domain Bacteria; phylum Pseudomonadota; class Gammaproteobacteria; order Pseudomonadales; family Alcanivoracaceae; genus Alcanivorax. The sequence continues at coordinate 1,566 of JAZAJX010000156.1, forward strand.
CAGGGCGGCAAAGCGACTGGCCACCTCATCAATGCGGTCATGCAAGGTATGCAGCTTGGTAGACTTGTCCAGCACCGAGTCCGGCGTGGCCAGTTTGCCGCAATCGTGCAGCCAGGCCGCCACGTGCAGTTCGTACCAGCCATCCTCGTCCAGGCTGAAGTCCGCAAAGTCACTGCGGTCCTCGCAGGCCGCTTGGGCCAGCATCTCGGTAATCACCGGCACCCGCTGACAATGGGCACTGGTGTGCGGGCTCTTGGCATCGATGGCCTGGGCCAGCACCTTGATGAAGGCATCCAGCAATTCCTTGAGCTCCTGCACCTGGCTCAGGTTGCTCAGGGCAATCCCGGCATAGGTGAGCAGGGACTGGAAAATCAAATCACTGTGCTTGCCCAACCGATGCAGCCGCGCGGGCAAGGGCCGGCAATACGCCAGTTGCAGCACGCCGATGACCTGCCCCTCATGATTGCGCAACGGCCACAACCTCAGCCCCTTGGCATCCGGCGCCAGTACATCCAGCAAGTCGCGGTCATCCTGGCTCAGTGCAGTGTCTGCCAGATCCACTGCCTGGGCACTGCCCTGCGCATAGCACTGCTCTGCGAGGCTGGTTTCCCGGGAGATCGGGCAAAACAGCCCGGCCTCTTCGTGAAGAGCCGCATCACCTGCGCGTCGACGCAGACAGCTGAGCCCGGGTTGCGGCTTGCCATCGGCATACAACCACACCCAGCCGGTGTCCGCCTCACACAGATAGAGGGCTTCATCCAGCAATACCTGCAGCAGTCGCGGCACATCGCGCTGCTCGCTCAGGTGCTGTGCCACTCGCAACAGCCGTGGCATCAGGTTGTCATCCGCCACCGCAGCGGTGTCGGGCAAGGAGGAGTTCATGAGCAATCCGGCTCCCGGTCATCATCCGTAATCAATAACCCAGCAAGCATAGGCCGGGCCAGCGTTTCAGGCAAAACCGCCTGCCATACGCCGCCTTCCTTCCGACAGGCGCACAGACCAGCGGTTCCAGCTGAGCGACAAGGTACAATTTCATGCACAGCCCTGTTTTTTCGTTCCACTCCGCCATCCATTGCCGGAATAGCGTCTCACGCTCCCCTTGACGGGCCGGGCAATCCGCCCCGTAGCGACTTGAATGAAAGATCAACAGCCCCTACCATCTGCCGGTTCCGAGCCAATCTGGATTCCTACCTCTCATGAGTGTCAGCTATCAACTGCCCGACGGGGCAACCATGGCGTTTGATCAGCCGGCGTCCGCCCTGGACATCGCCGAGCGCATCAGCAAAAAACTCGCCAAACAGGCCCTTGCCGCCAAAGTGGACGGCAAGCTCATCGACGTTTACCTGCCCATCGATGATGGCGCCACGGTGGAAATCATCACCCGCGACACGGAAGACGGTCTGGAGCTGATCCGCCACGATGCCGCCCACGTGATGGCCGAGGCCGTGCAGGAGCTGTTCCCGGGAACCCAGGTCACCATTGGCCCGACCATCTACAACGGCTTCTACTATGACTTCTACCGGGAAGACTCCTTTACCCCGGACGACCTCAAGGCCATCGAAAAGCGGATGCAAGAGATTGTACGTCGCAACGAGGACATCCGGCGTGAAGTCTGGGACCGTGACGACGCCATCGACTTCTTCCTGAAAGCCGGCGAAGAGTTCAAGGCGGAAATCATCCGCGACCTGCCCGCCGACCAGGAAGTGAGTCTGTACCGCCAGGGCGATTTCATCGACTTGTGCCGCGGCCCTCACCTGCCCAGCACCAGCAAGCTGGGTGACGGCTTCAAGCTGACCAAGGTGGCCGGCGCCTACTGGCGCGGCGACGCCACCAAGGCTCAGCTGCAGCGCATCTACGGCACCGCCTGGCGCGACAAGAAAGAATTGAACGTCTACCTCAAGCAGCTTGAGGAAGCGGAAAAACGCGACCACCGCAAACTGGCCAAGGAAATGGGCCTGTTCCATATCCAGCAGGAAGCGGTGGGCAGCATGTTCTGGCACCCGAAAGGCTGGCGCATGCGAAAGAACCTGGAAAACTATATCCGCGGCAAGATGGAAAAAGGCGGCTACCAGGAAGTGGCTACCCCGCAGATGATGGACCGCATCCTCTGGGAAAAGTCCGGTCACTGGGACAAGTACGGCGATGACATGTTCACCGTCTGTACCCACGATCACCGGGAAATGGCGGTCAAGCCCATGAACTGCCCGGGCCACGTGCAGATCTTCAACCAGGGCATCAAGAGCTATCGGGACCTGCCCATTCGTCTCGGCGAGTTCACCACCCTGTTTCGCAACGAGGCCCATGGTGCCTTGCACGGTCTGATGCGGGCCCGCTCCTTCAGCCAGGACGATGCCCACATTTTCTGCACCGAAGGGCAGATCAACGAGGAAACCGCCGGTTTCATCCGCATGCTGCGCGAGGTCTATCAGGACTTCGGCTTCGAGAGCTTCCGCATCAAGTTTTCCGACCGCCCGGACAAGCGGGCCGGTAGCGATGAGACCTGGGACAAGGCCGAAGGCGCCTTGCGCGACGCGGTGGAATCCCTGGGGCTGGAATGCGAACTGAATCCGGGTGAAGGCGCCTTCTACGGCCCGAAACTGGAATTTGTCCTGCGCGACGCCATTGGCCGTGACTGGCAGTGCGGCACCCTGCAGGTGGATTTCGTGCTCCCCGAGCGCCTGGACGCGGAATACGTGGCCGAAGACGGCTCCCGTCAGCGCCCGGTAATGCTGCACCGTGCGGTGCTGGGGTCCCTGGAACGCTTCCTGGGCATCCTGATCGAATCCACCGCCGGGCACCTGCCTCTGTGGCTGGCGCCGGTACCGGTAGCAATCTGCACCATTACCAATGCGGCAGATGACTACGCCCGCAGTGTGAAGGAAAAGCTGGAAGCCGCCGGTATCCCTGTGGAACTGGACCTGCGCAACGAAAAGATCGGCTTCAAGGTGCGCGAGCATTCCCGCGCCAAGGTGCCGCAGATCTGGGTCATCGGTGAGAAAGAAGCGGACGAGCAACTGGTGGCCATCCGGACCCTGGGCTCCCAGGCCACCGACACGACTAGCCTGGACGCCGCCATCACCGCCCTGGCTAACGCGACCCGCCTGCCGATCTGAGGCCAAGAAACA
>JAZAJX010000157.1:0-12884 GCA_036230225.1 Pseudomonadota bacterium
CACGGGACAGTTATCTGGTGATCGACAAGATCATCGCCGCGGCGCAGGACACTGACGCTGACGCCATTCATCCGGGCTATGGTTTCCTGTCCGAGAATACCGAGCTGGCAGCCGCCTGTGAGCAGGCCGGCATCCTCTTTGTGGGCCCCAATGCCCGCGCCATTGAGGTGATGGGCGACAAGGCCGCCGCCCGCCAGTTAATGGCAGACAGCGGCGTACCGGTGCTGCCCGGCTTTGATGAGGAAGGCGCCAGCGATGATGATCTGATCCGTGCCAGCGAACAGGTGGGCTTTCCACTGCTGATCAAGGCCGTGGCCGGTGGCGGCGGCAAGGGGATGCGGGTGGTTAACGCGGCAGGAGATTTCAATGACGCCCTGGCCGCGGCCCGTCGTGAAGCCAGCAGTGCGTTCGGCGATGACCGCGTGCTCCTGGAACGTTACCTGCCCACCGCCCGCCATGTGGAAGTGCAAGTGTTTGCCGACAACCATGGCAATGCGGTGCACTTGTTCGAACGGGATTGCTCCGTGCAGCGCCGTCACCAGAAGATCATCGAGGAAGCCCCGGCCCCGGGCCTGGATGACGCCACCCGCCAGGCGTTTGGTAACGCGGCGGTGCAGGCGGCTCTGGCTATTGATTACCGGGGTGCCGGCACGGTGGAATTTCTCTACGCGCCGGATGGTCAATTCTACTTCATGGAAATGAACACCCGCCTGCAGGTGGAGCATCCGGTCACCGAAATGATCACCGGCGAGGACCTGGTGGCCTGGCAGCTGGCCGTCGCTGCCGGTGAGCCACTGCCCAGGACCCAGGACCAGATCCAGCGCCAGGGACACGCCATGGAAGTGCGCCTGTATGCGGAAAATCCGGAACAGGGATTCCTGCCCTCTTCCGGCCTGCTAAGCCATTTGCGCTGGCCCCATGAGGTGGCCCGGGTGGATGCCGGCTATGAACAGGGCGACCGGGTAGATGATCACTATGACCCCATGATCGCCAAGCTGATCTGCTATGGCACCAGCCGTAACGAGGCACGCCAGAAACTGGTTACTGCCCTGGAGACCCTGGAGCTCCATGGCATCCACCACAATACCGCCTTCCTGCTGCGGGTCCTGAACGATGAGGCCTTTGCCGGCGAGGCACTGGATACCCGTCTGCTCGAGCATCGCCCCCAGCTGATGGAACCCACCGTGGTGGACAACGCCCTGCTCGCCATCGCCGCCAGTCAGATCCATGCCGCCGCCAGCCATGGCGACGGGCCCTGGCAGTCACTCCCCGCCTGGCGCCCCCTGGGCCGGCGTTTCCGCCAGACCCCGGTTCAGATCCAGGGCGAGGTATTCACCGTGCGGGAACAGGATGGGCAGGTCACCGTGGGCGATCAGACCGCGCCCCTCACCACCACCCTCACCGACCATGAGGTCCACCTGCACTGGGGCCAGCACGGATTGCGGGCCCGCTACGCCCGGCAGGATGACAATACCCTGCTGGTGTTTGTGGCAGGCCAGGCCCACACGGTGATAACCAATCCCAGCCGCGATACCGCCGGACAGGATGAGCAGGCCGGGTTTGTGGCCCCCATGAGCGGCACCATCGTGGCCCTGCATGTGAGCCCCGGAGACACCGTTGCCCCCGGGGATGCGGTAATTACACTGGAAGCCATGAAGATGGAACATACCCTGCGCGCTACCGTGCCCGGCACCGTCCACGACTTTCATGTGGCCGCCGGAGACAGCGTCAGTGAAGGCACCTTGCTGGTGGAATTCGAGGAAGCCGCAGACTGATGGTTGCGGCCGTCCCGCCGCGATCACCCTCTGATTGCTGTCACCGGCCCTGACCACCAAACACCGAACCCTTTGGAGACCGTAATGTCCACACCGCTTTGGCAACCGGGAGAGTCACAGCAACACTGCCAGCTTGCCCGTTTCTGGGATCAGGCCCGCCATACCAGCGGCCAGCCTCTGCCAGACTACAACGCCCTGCATGCCTGGTCCGTGGCATCGCCAGAGGCCTTTTGGCAACAGGTGTGGGATTTCTGTGATATCCAGGGAGAGCCTGGCCCTACCGTGCTGACCCGTGGAGACCGCTTCCAGGACACCCGCTGGTTCCCGGATGGCCAGCTCAACTATGCGGAAAACCTGTTGCAGCGCAACGATACCCACCCTGCCCTGATCAGTGTGCTGGAAGATGGCAGCCGTGAGGTTATCAGTTACGCCCAGCTGCGCGTGGCGGCCGGTCAGGTAGCCGCCCAGCTCACCAGCGCCGGCATCCAGCCCGGCGACCGGGTGGCCGGCTACATGCCCAACCGCATCGAAACCGTGATCGCCGCCCTGGGGGCCGCCTGGGTCGGGGCGGTCTGGTCATCCTGCTCCCCCGACTTCGGCGTCTCCGGCGTGCTGGACCGTTTCGGCCAGATCGAACCCCGGGTGCTGGTCGCCTGTGACGGTTACCACTACAACGGCAAATGGATCGACCTGGAGCCGCGCATCAATGCCCTCCATGACGCACTCAAGCCGGAATTACTGGTGGTGGTGCCCGGCAAGGGAGACAGCAGCCGGGTGCAGAAAGCCCTGATCTGGCAGACCTGGCTGGAGGCAGCGGGCCCGGCCCCGGCCTTTACCCGCCTGCCGTTCAATCACCCACTGTTTATCCTTTATTCCTCCGGTACCACCGGGCAGCCCAAGTGCATTGTCCATGGCGCTGGCGGGACCCTGCTTCAGCAGGCCAAGGAACTGCAGCTACACGGTGACGTGGGCCCGGACGATACCCTGTTCTATTTCACCACCTGCGGCTGGATGATGTGGAACTGGCTGATCTGCGGCCTGCACACCGGTGCCACCCTGGTGCTTTACGACGGCAACCCTGGCTATCCGAGTACCGCCCGCCTGTTCGACCTGATCGATGCCGAGGGCATTACCCACTTCGGCACCAGCGCCAAGTTCATCCAGGCGGTGGAAAAATCCGGGCTGGTGCCGGCCCAGAGCCACCGGATGGATCGCCTGCGCACCCTGTTTTCCACCGGCTCCCCACTACTTCACGAGAGCTATGATTTCCTCTACCAGCAGGTCAAACCGGATCTGCTGGTCAGCTCCATCTCCGGCGGCACGGATATCATTTCCTGCTTTGCCCTGGGCAATCCTCTGCTGCCAGTTTACCGCGGCGAACTGCAGTGCCTGGGTCTGGGCATGGACGTGGCCGTGTTTGATGACAGCGGCAACCCGTTGGCGAACAGCAAGGGGGAGCTGGTATGCCGTCAGCCCTTCCCCTCCTGTCCGGTGCAGTTCTGGAACGACCCGGATGGCAGCCGTTTTCACAAGGCGTACTTTGCCCGCTTCACGGACATCTGGGCCCACGGGGACTATGCGGAACGGGTTCCCCATGACCACCATGACGGGCTGATCATCCATGGTCGCTCCGATGCTGTGCTCAACCCCGGCGGCGTTCGCATCGGCACCGCAGAAATCTACCGTCAGGTGGAAACCCTGGACGAGATCCGTGAGGCCATTGTGGTCGGTCAGGAGTGGCAGGGAGATGTGCGTGTGGTGCTGTTCGTGGTGCTGGCGGACGGTGAAGCCCTTACCGACGCACTGCAGGCCCGAATCCGCAAGGCCATCCGTGACGGCGCCAGCCCCCGTCACGTGCCAGCGGTGATTGCCTCCGTACCGGAAATTCCGCGCACGGTCAGTGGCAAGATCGTGGAGCTGGCGGTACGCGAGGTGATCCACGGCCGCGAGGTGACCAACCGCAATGCCCTGGCCAACCCTCAGGCACTGGCATATTTCGCGGACCGCGAAGAGCTTACCGATTGACCGTCCAGTTGGCGGGCCATTGACGGCCCGCTTTAAAGGCGCATCATGGGAGTCTGTACCGACTCAGTGATGTAAAAAATGAACAATAATAAATGCTTGCCGCTACTCCCTGCGGCCCTGCTGTTTCTTTTTTCGGCGCTGTCCAGCCCCTTGTATGCGCAGATCATTACGCTCACCGGCGAGACTTTCCAAGCAGTGCACGGAAAACAACGCGGCCTCTATTCCTTTTTCACTATGCAGGAGGGACGGCTGGCCCCCGTCCCCCATCAATGGGTCCAGTGGTCGGAACAGGGCTACCCCTATTTCGAACAGGACGACAGCACAGATCCGCTAGGGGATCCTCGCCGTATCAACGCACAGGACCGGCTGCTTCTCCGCTTTGAGGATGGAGGCCCGGCGCTGGATGGCCCTGCCACGGAACAGGTGGCCGCCGAGCTTGTCGTGGAACTGGCCGACGACAGACGCTATTTCTATCTGGTTAAAAATGCTTATCTGCAGAATACGGATCGTTATGTGCAATTTGATCCGCAGTCCATGACCATCAAAAGTACGGACTATGCCCTGAGCATGGCCGATGGCAACTTGTTCAAATGGAATGATTTCTACTTTCGCGGATTCGAAGGTGAGAACGGCGAACGCCAGAGTATTCTCGATACCCTCAAATTACGTCTCAGCGCAGGCGTATTTGGAGAAAACAATCGCGTCACCCTGAACAACAACAACCTGAATCCCAAGGTAAAACAGGTCATCAATGGGCCTCTGGCCGCACTGGTATATGCCTCCACCTCGGTGACGGTGGCCAAAGTGCCAGTGCTCAAGATCAACAATTATTTTCTGGTGATGCCAAAACAGGTGGAGATCCATAGCCGCTTCACGCTACCCGGCATTGCCGACACGATACTGGAACGCCCGGCGCTGGATATTTCTCTGGATGGTAACGGGCTCTATGACAGCCAGCTGATGACAAGCTGGACCGGTAATCTCATTGCCATCACTGATGGCACGCTTTCCAGGGCGGAAAAAGCCATGCTGGAAAAACCGTTGGCAGGAGATAACTGGATCTGGTTCAGCACCGGGCGCGGCTTTGATCTACTCGCCCAACTGGCTTTCCTGAAAGGGTTCAACACCCCTGCCCGCCTTCTCTATCAGGACGATGCCTCGCTACGCAACGAGCCGGAACGTTTTACCGGCCAACTTCCCAACGTGGGCTTTTCACTCACCGATATCCCTTTTGGGCAGGAGTTCTATTTCGTCACCCGATTGTTCTATGACAAGGACAGCCAGGGGCTTTCGCCTGCCCAGTATGCTGACCAACTTCTGGGCCAGCCACAAGCCAGCCTGATACCTCGTTAAGCAACCCTCTGCCTGGCAGGAGGAAAACTTGTCATTACCATCACGGGATTTGTAGAGTGAATGTTCCTCCGGTCAGGTCTTTGTCCATGCAGTCACAGTGTTCCGGACCTCAACAAGCGTATCGCTCCCGAACCGGGCCGGCCTTTCTCCGTATTGTGCTTTTGCTGCTTTTCTGGCCGTCTTTACTGTGGGCATCGACCCCGGATGCGGCTTGCGAAATCGTTTATGCGCCCGGCGACCCTGCCCTGTTTGAATTCGTCGAAACACGCCAGCAGGTAGACTTCAGCCGCTATCAGGGGCTCCCCATCGGTGACATTCACTACACCGTCCTTCCCATCTTTAACGAGGACGATCCGGCGGAGAATAACTGGCTCTATCGGCTGGCCAACTGGCTTCATATAGAAACCCGCAACGACACCCTCAAGAAACAGATGATCCTGGCTAGCGAAGACAGGCTGGACCGGGATCAGATCAGAGAAAACGAACGCCTGCTCCGCCGCAACGAGTACCTTGTCGATGCCATGATCGTGCCCCATCGCGTCTGCGACAACCGTGTTGATCTACTGGTGGTGGTACGTGATGTCTGGACTTTTTCGCCGTCTGCTTCCGCCTCGCGATCCGGGGGTGATGACAGCAGCAGTGCCGGTATTACCGAAACCAACCTGCTAGGCAGTGGGCAGCGCATTTCAACCGGCTATTTCGACGACGCGGATCGCAGCGGTCACTTTTTCAGCTACCGAAACCCTCTCCTTCCCGCCCGTGTGCAACTCAACCTCAGCTACACCAATGCCAGCGACGGTCAGTCCCTGTCTGGCGGCATTCTACGGCCTTTCTATGAGCTGGACAGTCGCTGGTCCGCCGGCCTTGATGTGCAACGGGAGAATCTGCTGGAACGGATTGAGGTCAATGACCAGACCGTGAATCGCTACCGGCTTGAAGACAACCGCTATGAGGCCTTTTTAGGCTGGTCCCCCGGTGTCAAGGATGAGGCCATTACCCGTTGGCGCCTGGGTATCACGGATGAGGAGGAACGTTTTAGCCTGGTACCCGGCGAAACCACCTCTCTTCCCGAGGACGAACGCCGGGTGTATCCGTGGCTATCCTGGGAATATCAGGAAAACCGGCACTTGGTGGCCTCCAACCTGAACCGCGCACAGCGACAGGAGGATATCCGGCTCGGCTGGTATCACTATGTACGTGTCGGCCATGCCAGCGAGGCGCTGGGCAGTGATGGCGAATCCGTGATCTTCAGTCTGAGTACCAGCGATACACGCTTCATCCGCCAGCACCATCTGTTTCGTAGTGGTCTGTCAGCCGCAGGACGCTATCAGGATGACGAATTTATCAGCACTATCTATGGCGGCAGCCTGAGCTATTATTATTTTCTCAACCAGAATAATCGCTGGTTTGCCCGCCTCAATCTCAATGCCGGTTCCAACCTTCGCCAGGACGAACAGCTCACCATCGGCGGTAACGACAATCTGCGAGGCTATCCCACCAATTATCAACGGGGCGACCGCCGCTGGGTCTTTTCGGTGGAACGCCGCCGCTTCACCAACTGGCAGATTTTCAATCTGGCCTATGTGGGTGGCGCCGTCTATGTGGATGCCGGTCAAGCCTGGGAAAACGATCAACCCCGCCCCGATACACTGGCTAACGTGGGGCTGGGCCTGCGTCTAAGCCCCAGCAAATTCCGTGTTGATCGGGTGCTACATCTGGATGTGGCAGCGCCGCTGGTGGATCAGGATAAAGTGGACGATGTTCAATTCATCGTGTCGGGAAGAGTGGATTTCTAGGGACACGAGAAGCGAGCCATGAACCGTCGGGAATGCCGCCTCGCTACCCGCTTCCCATTACCTTTACGGCACCAGCCAGGCACTATTCCGCCTGGCCATTATTGAGACGGTGATACACCTGATCTTTCAGGCGAATCCGTTCCCGTTTCAAACGTTCCATGTCCAGATCCGCAATCGGACTTTCACGCATTTCCAGGCCGCGAATCTGCTTGTCCAGTTTGTCATGCTCCAGCACCAGAGCCCTGAAACCGGGGTCACTGCTTACCAGCTCGTCAATTTTCTGGTGATGATCAGGGAATTCGTGATGAATGCTGTGATTCTCTCCCAACATGGACATCTCTCCTTTGCGGTAACGTTGAGTAACCCGGGGCAGCAAGGTGGGCAACTAAGCCCTAGCACCTTACCTTCAGACACAAAAAACTGCGTCACTGTTCCCATACGACATTAAATCACCACATTTACTGATTAGATTCAATCAGGCAGGTCCGTAAGATGAAAGGGAGCCTCTGAATAGCTCCTTGCATGCTCAGTCTTTCAGGCTGGTTCACAATCTAGGCGCGATTTTGAAGGTGTATGTCCATCCATCGAAAAATTGCAACAACGAGTGTGGGCCAGCCTGAAAGACCCGGAGGGCGCGGCCTGAAGGGCCCATCTGCTGCGCTTTGTCGCTAGGAAAGGGAGCCACCCTGTCCGTCGCGACAAAACACAACAGCTGCACCCTTCAGGCCACGCTGAGTACGCAAGGAGTTATTCAGAGGCTCCCCAGAGCACTACGTTGTCACCGCGCTGCACGGTAGGTAGTCGGAACCCTTACTGCACAAAGGAGGCGTGCACATGGCGTTACCGCAATTACTGACCCGAGACGACATTCAGTCCGGCCTGATTCACGCCAGCGAGCAATGCCACCAGCCCGATGCCGGCCTTTTCGGCCCAGGGTCCATCTGCTGGCAATTGATGCGTGAAAATCTCTCTTCCCTGGCACAGGGGCGAAGCTTGCTGCTAGCGCTGTCTGACAGCCGACTCTCGCAATTACTGGGCGACTCCAATGATGTGGTGCAACGTTTTCATCACACTCAGGTTTTCCTGTTGAAGCTGATCTTCGGCAATCTGGATCAAGCATTATTGACCCTGGACAGCCCAAGGATGCGCCGAAAAACCCTGTTCGACGTAGATGATAGTGAAGCCCTGCTCTATGCACTTACCGCCTGGATGGATTCCTGCCTGATGGTCTACCAGGAAGTCATTGAGCCCCTCAACAGCGCACACCAGGAGCGCCTGTTCGAGGAGACCATGTTGCTGGCACGGGTACTGGGTATTCCGGAAGACCGGCTACCCGCCCACTGGCACGCTCACCGCCGCTGGTGGAATCGCCGACTTCAGCACCACGGGCCGATCAGCGACCGGCGCCGTCGCCTGGGGAACCAGATGATTCGTGAAGAAGGCTATCCCGGCCGCCTTCCCTATGGCGCCTATCTGCCTCTGGCCTCCTTCCAGCTTCCCGAGCATCTGAGACAGACCTTTCGTTTGCCGCAAACCGGGCTTGATAGCCACCGTGCCTACCAGAGGCATCTGAACCGCTTAATGGAATTGACCCGCAAGCTGCCCGCCCGGCTGCGCTACCAGCCGGCTTATCATGAAGCCAGCCAGCGTCTCAGTGGTCGGGCAAGGGCTGACCTGGCTACCCGTCTACTCAATCGCTGGTGGACCGGGGAAAGTGATCTGGTGAACAGTGGCTGGTCGATTCCCAAAGTGGACCGATTGCCCAGTGTCAGCTACTGAGACCGTGTCTTGCCGCACCACCAAAAAAGCCGCCTTGATGGGCGGCTTTTTTTCATTCCGGCGGCTCACCGGCACCAATGGTTACTTGAAGCCACGGTTTTCCTTGATCATCTCATAGGCCTTGCTGATCTCTGCCGTCTTTTCCGTTGCCATTCGGATCATTTCCTCCGGCACCCCACGCGCAGCCAGTTTGTCCGGGTGGTGCTCACTCATCAGTTTGCGATAAGCCTTCTTGATCTCCGGATTGGAGGCTGACTCGCTGACGCCCAGAACCTGGTAGGCCTGCGCCAGTGAGGGCCTCGACGGCCCCGCCCCGCCACGGTAACCGCCACCCGCACCGGCAAACTGAGCCTGCGCCAGCAGCATGTTGAGAATCTGCTGGAATTGGGCACGGGGCACACCGAGTCCTTCCGCCACCCGAACCAGCACGGCTTCCTCTGCCTCATGCAGCTGTCCATCGGCCAGCGCTACCTGCAGAAGAATTTCCAGCAACACCAGAATCAGCTGTTTGCGATGCTTCACCGTGGTCGCAAAATCGGCGACGGTCGCGTCCAGAGGAAAGTCCGTATCCTTGCCACGATTGAAAAGCGCAATGGCCTCGCGCCGCTGCGCCTCATTGAGTTGCATACGATCCATCACCGCCCGGGCCTGGGCGATTTCGTCCTCACTGACGCGGCCATCGGCCTTGGCCAGGTGGCCCATGATGGAAAAGACCGTATCGAACAGCGCTTTCTGGACTTCCGCCTGTTGAGGCCGGATGTTCTGCACCTGCGCGGCCCCCTTGTCGAGCATGTGACCCACAAAAAGACCGATGCCCAAGCCAACCGGCCCGCCCACCAGCATGCCGAGCAGACCGAGAATGATCTTGCCGCCCCAGTTGAATTGCATCATGTATCCATTATCTCGTTGCGTGGAACCAGCCTAGACTGCTGGTGGTGTCGGTTTTCGGGCGATACTCTGCACTCACCCAGCCCTCATAGCCCAGCGCATCCAGGTGGGCAAACACCGTTTCAAAATGAATTTCCCCGGTTCCCGGCTCATGCCGGCCCGGATTATCGGCAAACTGCACATGTCCTATATGGGGACCCAGTCGGGAAAGGGAACGGCACAGGTCCCCTTCCATGATCTGCATATGGTACAGGTCGTATTGCAGACGGATATTATCGCGCCCGGCAGCCTCGATGGCCGCCATAGCGATATGCGAGTTATCCAGGAAAAAGCCGGGCATATCCACCCTGGAGTTGATCGCTTCCACCATCAGGGTCATCCCCCTGGGCGCCAGTAGGTCCGCCGCAAAACGCAGATTCGTCACCAGCGTCTCGAACGCCACATCCGCAGGCAAATCGTCGACACGAAGGCCGGCAAGGCAATTCAGTTGCTTGCAGTCCAGTATCAGCGCGTACTCCAGAGCCTCGAACACGCCCTCGCGAAACTCCTCCACCCGATCTGGCAAGCAGGCAATCCCCCTCTCTCCGGCGTCCCAGTCACCGGGAGGCAGATTGAAAAGCACTTGGGTGAGTGAGTGCGCCTGCAATTGTTCCGCCAGCGTGTGTGCCGACCATTCATAGGGGAACAGGTATTCGACCCCGTGAAAACCAGCATTGGCGGCCGCAGCAAAGCGCTCTAGAAAGGGAGACTCGGTAAAGAGCATGGACAGGTTGGCGGCAAATCTCGGCATTAACGGTCCTCATCGGTGTTGCTGAGTCGGACGCCATTGAGTCGTTCCAGTTCCAGCAGCAAGCCGCTGTGGTCCACCTCGCCATGACCGCTGGCCAACAGAGACCGGTATTGTTCGAAAACCCGCTGGCTCAACGGCAAGCTCAGCCCTTCTTGCCGAGCCTCGTCGAGAATCATACGCAAGTCCTTGAGCTGAATCCGTGCTGGCGCGCCGGGCTCGAAATGGCGTTGCAGCATGCGCTCGCCGTGCTGCTCGAGAATCTTGCTGCCGGCAAAACCACCCAGCAATGCCTCCCTCACTTTTTCCGGCCGGGCGCCCCCTTTGGCTGCCAGTAACAGCGCCTCAGACACCGCCCCGATGGTAATCCCGACAATGGCCTGATTGGCCAGCTTGGCCAGTTGCCCACTACCCACCGGACCAATATGCGTGACCGTGCCCATGGGCAGGAAGACATCCGCCGCTCGCACGAAGGTCTCGTCGCCCCCGCCGACCATGATGGACAGAGCGCCCGCTTCCGCGCCCCGGGTCCCCCCGGAAACCGGTGCGTCCAGATAGTCGCCCCCCTGCTTTTCCACCAGGCCAGCATGCCGTCGGGCCATCCCAGGCTCGATGGAACTCATATCGATCACCAGCGCCCCCTGGCGCAATTGCCCGATAGCACCGTTTTGATACAGCACCTGATCCACCACCCCGCCATTTTCCAGCATGGTGATGATCACGTCTGCCTCCGCCACCGCCTGCGCCGGGCTGTTTGCCATACGGGCACGATCCGCGAAAACCTGAGCCTTGGTTGGCGTGCGGTTCCATAGCGTCAGAGGGAACCCGGCATCAAGCAGTCGCGCCACCATGGGCGCGCCCATCAGACCAATGCCGAGAAAACTGATTCTGGGGAGAGACATGGCATTATCCCTTTCATCCTGTCAGCAACCCGCCGCCCGTGGCGGGTTGCAGAAACCGTGGCAGCCAGGCCACCACGCCGGGAGCGGGCATTATTGCTTATTCCTACCCGGGACTCACCCTAGGAAGTGTGGCGGCTCCCGCGGAACCACAGCAGCACTCCCAGCACCACCGCCACCAACTGCGCTACGACACCCTGTACCGTGGGAAACAGCCCCAGCCATTCGATAGTCGGAACCCCCAAGTGGAAGGCGCTGATCGCGCCAGCCTCCTGCAGGGCGGCAATGCCCCGGCCCAGCAGCACCACGGACAATACCAGCAACACCAGACTGGTGACCCGGAAAAACAGACTCAACGGTAATCGCATGCCGATGCGGAAAAACAGAACGCACACCACCGCCAATGCGGCAACAGCGGCCCCTACCCCGTAAAACAGATAAGGCTGTGTAGCCGGTGTTACCTGGCTCCACAAGGCCTGATAGAACAGGATGGTTTCAAAGATTTCCCGGTAGACGGAAATGAAAGACACGGCCGTAAGCACCCAGATCGTGCCGCTACCCAGTGCACTGTCGACCTTGTTGCGGATATAGCCCAGCCACTTCTGGCTATTGCTGTTACTGTGCATCCAAAAGCCGACATAGAACAGGATCAGGGCCGCCACCACACCGGCCACACCTTCGGTCATTTCTCGGGAAGCACCACTGAAGGTAATCAGGGTGTTGGCCGCATACCAGGTCAGCCCACCGGCAACCAGAGCAGCCACCCAGCCGAAATGAATATGTCGACTGGCGCTGGTGGCATTGGCCTTGCGGGTAAACGTCAACAGGGCAGCCACCACCAGCAGGGCTTCCAGCCCTTCACGGAAAAGAATAAAGAAACTGGCGGACAAGGTTGCCGCCGGACTCAAGCCGTCGCCGTCAAGGGCTTGCGCCGCATTGTCCAGCTCTGCCTGGGCGGTGGCGATCCGGGCACTGACCTCCTCCGCATCGCGTCGGCGATCAATGGCTTCACGAACGGCCATGAAACTCGCCTCAGCACGGCGCATCAGCTCGCCGTTTACCGCCGCAAGCTGCTGCTCGATCATCTCGAAACCATCCAGATACGCCGACAGCGCCGCCGCCTTGGCCGCAGCCCGGTCCCCGGACTGATAGGCGGCGGCAGCCTCGGTCAGCTTGTCATGACTCAGAGAGATAAAACGGTTCTTGTTGAACAGGGCTTGTGGATGGGTACGTAAAAATCCCAGTGCATGGTATCCCGGTTCGCCCTGAGCCTTGCGGACATCTTCCGGCGCCTGGGCAACCAGTGTGTCAAGCGTCAGGGAACGCTTCATGCCGGGAGAATGAAAGGCCTCCTCCCCCGCGTTCGCCACCGTCTCCGTGACGGCAAGGCCACCAACATAAAACGCCAGTGACCAGCGATCTTCTTCACTCAGGGTATCGCCATAGGCGGCCATGCCGGTGCCATCAACGCCCTGGGTGATGGTGGTATGAAGCCCCAGCAGCGAGCGACCGTCGTAGCGAGCCACCTCGGTAAAATCCGTGGGTGCAGGCTCCAGGGCCATGCCAGCCGGGCCGTCACCAT
>JAZAJX010000158.1:0-4273 GCA_036230225.1 Pseudomonadota bacterium
TGCGCTCAAGCAAAAAGACAAGGCAGGAGCCCTGCTCTTTTCCGGTGACCAGCCGCGCTGGCTGCCACCCGTCCAGGGCCAGCAGGGCATCAATCATTTGCTCAATGGGCTCTACGATCTTCACCCCAGCCAGCATGCCAGCGACTTCAGCCTGGCCGCGCGGCAACTGATCCGCCGTAGCCGTCGCCGTGCACTGGTGGTGCTGGTAACCCGTCTTCAACAGGAAGATCTGGATGACCTGATGAGCGCGGTATCCCTGCTACGCCGCCATCATCTGGTCCTGATTGCCGACATGTTGCTCCCGGAACAGGAGGCATTGTCACATCACCCCGTGGGCAATGATTTCGATCGCGCCCTGCAAGTCTGTGCCGATGCTCAGGAGCAAGAGGCCCGTCATGAACTTCACACTCGCCTGCGTCATGCCGGGGCACTGGTCACCGCGACCACACCACAACACATGCCGGTGCAACTCAATAATCTTTACTTGGCGCTGAAACGCAGCGGCCGCCTTTAGGAAGAGCAGTGATTCATTAACAGGGACCCGTTAATAGCTCGCGCCAAGGGTCAGCACGATCTGCAACGAAACAGGCCGCGCCCAGCATTTGAGCGCGGCCTCTTTCGCTTCACACCAGAAAACCCCGGTCACGTCGCTGATCAGTGTTAACGGAAACGCTTCAGCACAATGATCAAGGGCAACCAAAAACCTCAGCAAGCCCCTCATCCAGAGAAACAGACGTGCGACCGTAGAAATCTGCCAGGGCCTGACACCAGTGGCGGGGTCGTTCGGGAAGCCCCTTCTCCACTAAGGAAAGCGCCTTGTCACGGACTGTCATGGCAAAGCCCCTTTCATCCCCCGCCTCCCCATTCAGGTTATCCAGTGACACCCGGAACGGATGGCCGCAAGCGGCGCAGAAAAGCGCTTCATAGGCCTGGGGCAAAACTTCTACCCGGGTGAACTCTGCCTGCTGCTCGGCATTGCGGCCATCCGGTGCATACCAGTAGCCATAGTCTTCCTGCTCACGTCGGGCGGGGCCGGCCACGCACCAGTGGGCAATCTCGTGCAGGGCACTGCGGAAGTAATCCCGGGTGTAGCAAATCCGGTGAGGCTGGCCGGGGAGATATAACGGCTCGTCACTCCCCCCTTCCAACACCGTGCCGTAGGAGTGAAAAAAAGTGGCCCTAAACAGTCTGTCCAGGTCATCGCTACGGTGCCCCTGAACCGCGCTTTGCGGTATGGTAGCCGCCTTCGTTCGGCCCTCTGTCTCAGCCATAAGATTCGTCGCGCCTATGTCATCCCGTCGCCAGGAGCTCCTCGCCCAGCTCACCCTTGCCCTGCCCATTCTCGGTGGCCAATTGGCCCAGACGGCCAATGGCTTCGTGGATACCATGATGGCCGGCCGGGTCAGTGCCAATGATCTGGCGGCAGTGGCCGTGGGTGCCAGTATCTGGGTGCCTCTGTTCCTGTTCATGACCGGCGTGCTGATGAGTGCCACGCCGATCCTGTCCCGCCATCTTGGCGGCGAAGCTTACCATCGCATCAACCCCCTCGCCCAGCAGGGCATCTGGCTGGGGCTGGGGCTGGGCATCCTGTGCGCCCTGATCCTGCGCAGTATCGCGCCCGTATTGGTCTGGATGGAAGTGGACCCGGCCATCCGACCTCTGGTCAGCGGTTACCTGGATGCACTCAGCTGGGGGATGCCCGGCGCGGCCCTGATGCTGGCCATGCGTAGCTATACCGAGTCCATGAACCATACCCGCCCAGTGCTGTTATTCAGTGTGCTCGGTCTGATGATCAATATCCCGAGCAATTATGTGCTGATCTACGGAAAACTCGGCTTCCCCGCCATGGGAGGCGTGGGCTGTGGCTGGGCCACCTCCCTGGTGATGTGGTCCATGGCGCTGATGATGCTGATCTACACCCACCGTCATCCCGTATACCAGCATGCGCCGCTCAATCTGCGCAAACGTCACGTGGAAATGGCAAGCCTGGGCTACATGCTGCGATTGGGCCTACCCGTAGGGCTGTCGATCTTTTTCGAGGTGAGCATCTTTGCCGTCATCGCGCTGCTGATCGGTAGTCTTGGCGCCCAGATCGTGGCCAGTCACCAAATCGCCCTGAACTTTACCTCTCTGATCTTCATGGTACCGCTCAGCTTTGCCCTGGCGGCCACGGTGCGGGTCGGCCATGCACGCGGGCGAGATGATGACGTTGCCCTCCACCATGCAGTCCAGGTGGCCCTGGCCATCACCACGGTGGTGGGCGTGACGGCCGCGCTGGCCCTGGTGCTGGCTCGCCATGCCATTCCTCACATCTATACGGACAACCGGGACGTGATTGAACTGGCCAGTTACCTGTTGCTGTTTGCCGCCCTGTATCAGGTCTCCGATGCCCTGCAGGTCTGTGCCAATGGCTGCCTGCGGGGTTTTGAAGATACCGGCTGGCCCATGCTGATGACCCTGTTTGCTTACTGGGGGGTGGGTCTGCCTCTGGGCTATGGCCTGGGCCTGAGCCACTGGTTTGGCGAGCCCATGGGGCCGGCGGGTTTCTGGATAGGCCTGGTGGCTGGCCTGACCGTGGCTGCCATTCTGCTTGGCGCACGGCTGCGCTGGCGGTTGCGATTACCGCTCGAACACCGGCACGGTTAACAGCTTCCGGTAGTAGCGGTCGGTCAACCAGGGACGCCCGCTCAACAGGTGGTTGAGATACCAGCGCTCGGGTCTGAGATTGTCGGCCTGCCATTCCGGGTTGGCAATATACACCCAGGTTGGTATCTCGCCAGCAGCGGTGACCACTGGCAGGCATTCACGCCGGTAACGGATCGGATGCCCCTCGAAAGGGTCCATTCGTTCGATTTCCCGATGATCGCGCAAGCGGTACAGCACCCCCTCCACCTCACCATCCATCGGGACGATATTGGCATAGGCAATGCCTTGCTTGCCGTGGGCCCGTTTATTGAACGCCAGCTGCCAGCCACCCAGCCTCGCCGCCATGGAAGCCCGATAACGCATCCCCCGGACCGCCATACGTGTCGGGTTCATGTTCGAACCATAGGCAAAGTAATACTCACACTGCACACACGTCTCCTGGGCAACGATGTTGATAGGCTGGTTATCTGCACCGGGTTGCATGGCCGGCTCGGACAGGCTAACGTGAATTCAGGAGCCTATGAATAACTCCTTGCATGCTCAGTCTTTCAGGCTGGCTCGTAATCTAGGCGCAATTTTGATGGCATGCTGGTTGCCTGTCGAGAAATTGCAACGACGAGGCCAGCCTGTAAGACCCGGAGGGCGAGACCTGCAGGGCACATCTGCTGCGCTTTGTCGCTAGGAAAGGGAACCACCCTGTCCGTCGCAACAAAACACAACAGCTGCACCCTTCAGGCCACGCTCAGTATGCAAGGAGTTACTCAGAGGTTCCTAAGGGCCGTGCAGAACGAACACTGTGATCGGGCTGGCGGCGCCAAGGACTTGTACCGGGAGGTGCCCATGACTCAGGCTCACCGGCAACACCCTGGCGGGAACAATGTGCTTCCCTTCTCTCCACGCCGCAAAGCGGCACAGCCCCCCATTTTGCGTCTTTCCCCGGAATACGATGGCATTGAATTGCTCTATGCCAATGATCACCACCCGGACAAACTCTTTTCTCTAAAGATCCTTGCCTGGGCGAGACTGGCCAATGGTGACACCGTCGCCATGGTGCCCTGGCTCAAGGAGCCGGTCACCGCCATGGCCCTGGCCGACCCCCTGAACGGACGCTGGGAAGGGTATCGGCTGCCCGGTAGCGATTACCTGTTTATCGATGCCCCGGAGCATAAGGTGCAGGAACTGGATGCGGCTATCCGCTTTTTTGGCAAACCCCAGCCAGGCAGTCAGACGATTCAGGAAATTCCCGACACCATTGGCACTCACGCAGTGTTTTCCGAGGATGACTTCCACACCATCAGCCTGATGGAAGTGGTGAGCTGGCGACTCACGGCGGACGGCACTCTGGCCGCCATGGTTGCCGATGAATCCGGCAACATGGAGACCCCGGTGTTACCCGGGGCCACATGCCTGATCCGTGCCCAGGCATTGCCTGATTTCCGCTACTTCTTCCAGCACGGCATTGCCAACAAATTGAAGGAAAGGGACCCGGAGGCGCTGGCAGCGGTGGCCATGCTGGCAAGGAGTTAAACTACTAGAGTTGACCGGTTTTAGTGGTCACGTGGCACCTGGGCGGGTGACGGGGGGGCGCGTTTAAAAGCAAAAAGCCCCCCCCAACTGTTTTGGGGGG
>JAZAJX010000159.1:0-28037 GCA_036230225.1 Pseudomonadota bacterium
TGCTGGACTGGATCGAACAGGCAAAGCCGGACCTGAAGGTGCGCTCCTGGACCCTGGGGGGCGAAGCGTTTACCCGGGAAACCTTCGAGCGCATGCAGCAGGTGCTCAAGCCGCAAAGAATCATTAACGGTTACGGTCCCACGGAAACGGTGGTGACGCCCATGCTGTGGGCCGCTTATCCGGGGGATACGCTGACCAGTGCCTACGCGCCCATCGGTACCGCTGTCGGTCCACGAAAACTCTATGTGCTGGATCAGGATCTGAATCGTGTGCCTGTGGGCGTGGCCGGTGAACTCTATATCGGTAACGAAGTCGGCCTGGCCCGTGGCTACCATGACCGCCCGGATCTGACGGCCGAACGCTTTTTACCTGACCCGTTCGGTGAGCCAGGAGAAAGAATGTACCGCACCGGCGACCTGGTGAAATTCCGCGACGACGGCGTCATGGAGTACCTGGGTCGGGTGGACCAGCAGGTGAAGATTCGCGGCTTCCGCATCGAGCTGGGCGAAATCGAAAGTCGGCTGCTGGCGGAGGAACAAATTCGTGACGCAGCGGTGGTGGCGCAGCCATCGCCCACCGGCGATCGGTTGGTGGGGTATATCGTGCCGCGTGGGCCGGTGTGCACCGATGACGTGCTGGATGCCATGAGCGCTTCCCTGCCGGACTACATGGTCCCCAGCCAGCTGATCACCCTGGACGCTTTGCCGCTTTCTCCGGCGGGAAAGGTGGACCGCAAGGCCCTGCCGCAACCGCAATGGCAAACCACCAGCCAGGGGGACGCCCCACAAACCGACAACGAAACAATCCTCGCCGATATCTGGCAGCCATTGTTGGGCGTGAAAAATGTCAGCCGTGACGATCACTTCTTTGCCCTGGGGGGCGATTCCATTCTGGCACTGCAAGTGGTCAGCCGCGCCCGCCAGCAGGGGCTGGCCCTGAGCCCCAAAGCGCTTTTTGAGCAGCCGCTGTTGAAAGACCTGGCAGCCGTGGCTACGAGCGCCAAGGCTCTGGCCATTTCCCAACAACCTTTGCAGGGGGCGGTACCGCTACTGCCGATTCAACACCACTATTTTTCCCTGAACCCAACGCAGCCCAGCCACTGGAACCAGCACCTCTGGCTGGCGCTGGATACGCCCATGGACCGTCAGGCCCTGGAAGCTACCCTGCAGGCGCTTTACCGTCAGCACGATGCCTTGCGCCTGCGTTTCCACAGAGCGGGCGACCAGTGGCAGCAAACCTGTCTGCCTGCGGATAGTCACCCGGGTGAGTTACTGTGGTGGCATGACGCCATGGACGAAGAGGCCGTGGCGAGCTTATGTGAGCGGACCCAGCAAAGTCTGGACATTGAAACAGGGGAGTTGCTGAGGGCGCTTTATGTGCGGACACCGGGCCAACCGGACCGCCTGCTGCTGGTGATCCATCACCTGGCCGTGGATGGTGTGTCCTGGCGTATTCTGCTGGAAGACCTGATCAGGGCGTATCGGGATGCCCTGGCCGGCAAGGCGATCTCCCTGCCGGAACGCTCGCACAATCTGGCCGACTGGCATCAGGCATTGCAGCAATGGTTAAGCGAAAAGGGCCAACAGCGACTGGAATTCTGGCAGCAGCAACAGCCGCAAGCCATGACAGGGCGTCTGCCTACGTATGCAGAAAAGCTGAGCGTTTCCCTGTCGCTGGGCAAGCACGACACGCGTCGACTGCTGCAGGACGCTCCCACCAAACTGGGCGCCACCGTCCCCGCGTTGTTGCTGACCGCCCTGGTCCGCACCCTGCAATCCACGTCGGCAGACGCGGACAGCCTGACCATCAACCTGGAAGGTCATGGTCGCGAAACCCGCCTGGCCCCGGGGCTGGACCTGAGTCGCACCCTGGGCTGGTTCACCAGCCTTTACCCGCTGGCCCTGCCTGTCGATGCCGACCCGCGCCAGAACCTGTTTGCCGTGGCTCAGCGGCTCAAACAGATCGAGATGGATGGGGGCGTGGGATATGGTGCGTTGCGATACCTGGCGGACAGCCCGCTCAATGGAAGTTCCGATGCGCCGATCACCTTCAACTATCTCGGCCAGTATCACGATGAGGCGTTGATTCGTGGATTCACCCCCTTGCAGGGGGGCGGTACGCCCCAGGCGGCCACGAATCCCATGGCGGCTCCGTTGGCCATCAATGGTCAGGTCATGGCGGGCGAGTTGGAACTGGTCTGGGACTATGCAGCCAGTCATTACGAGGATTCGCAGATTCGCCATCTTTGCGGTCGTTATCGACAGGAATTACAGGGGCTGCTCGCGCTGGCAGATGCCCCCCGTGACGCCCTCCCCGACCCGGCGCTGGTGGCTGACTTGAATCACAGCCCCGATGCCCCGGTGCTGTGGTGCCCCCATCCGGTCACCGGCCGTGTCACCGGTTATCAGACCATTGCGGCTGCCCTGGAAGGGGAGTGGCAGGTAAAGGGATTGCAGTCCCGCAGCTTCCTGGAAGATGGCTGGTTCGATCCTTCACTGGAAGAAATGGCGGAGCGCTATTACCGCACGGTGCGACAGATACAACCGCAAGGGCCGTACGCTCTGCTGGGCTGGTCCCTGGGCGGCGCCCTGTCCATGGAGTTGGCCAGTCGGTTGGAGCGGCAAGGCGAAACGGTGATCTTTATCGGCCTGCTGGATTCCTATGTGCCGGGGCATGAGGTCGCGGACGATCAGTGGACCTCTCCCGCAGCACAGCAAAAGCTGAAGGCGCAGCTGGAGATGTTATTACCGACGGTCCCTGACGACGAGCTTGAAGCGTGCCTTGGTCGGTTACGTCATTACCAGCCAGCGCAGTGGCCGATGGCTTTTCAACGTTGGCTGGAGCAAGCCGATGTAGACGCGGTTCTGGCCGACAGTGCCATGCAGCTCTTGCATGCCTGGGCCGTGGAGCAGCATCTCCGTTCACTGTGCTGGGGCTATCGGTTGCCATCTCTGGCATCGCCGGTGCACAGCTGGTGGGCGAGCGACCCCGCAGGCCGGGCCGAGACCTTGGGGGCGGGGCTACGGGGTTACGCCGACCTGGCGCTGGATCGCACTGTCCAGGCGGATCATCTGAGCATTGTCAGGGCGCCGCAGGTGCTTTCAGAGATGCCAGCGCTGATGGCGGCATCTCGCCCTGCGTATTGACCGCGAACGCAAAAAATCATCCCTGAAAATGTGCACTAGTTGTCAGCGTTGTAATCTGTATAATGCGGATGCGAATCATTCCTATTATTGTGATCGTTACGAACGTTAGGAGAAACACCATGGGGAATCGGACCCGTAACGGCCTGATCCGGGGACTGCAGACCCGCCGTCATCCGCTGGCTCTGGCCATTACCATTGCCCTGGCCGCCACACCGGCGTGGGCGGAAGAGCAGGATGCGGCACAGCAGGAAGAACTGCAGACCATCGAAGTGAATGCGGAGCAGAACGAAGACGCGTATGGCGCGGACGATTTCGGTTATGTGGGCCAGCGCAGCATGACCGCCACCAAGACCGATACACCGGTTAGCGAAACCCCTCGCTCCATTTCGATCGTGACCCGTGAGCAGATGAATGATCGGGCTGCGGTGAGTATTAGTGATGCACTGCGGTACACACCAGGCATGCAAGCCGGTTTTTATGGCGAAGACAACAAGCAGGACTGGTTCATCGTACGGGGTTTCAAACAGGCGAATAATGGTCTGTACCGTGATGGGACCCGGACCTATTCCAACGGCTTCTACAGCTGGCAAATTGATCCCTTCCTGCTTGAGCGCGTCGAGATTCTGCGCGGCCCATCCTCCGTGCTTTACGGACAGACTCCCCCCGGTGGTGTCATCAATGTCATCAGCAAGCGTCCGCAGGATTATTCCTTTGGTTCTATCGGTGTGGCCTACGGCAGCTATGACCGCAAGCAGGTCTCTGTAGACGCCGGTACGGCATTGGGCGATGGCCATGCCGTTCGTGTGGTGGCTCTGGCCCGCGAAAATGGCACCCAGGTCGATGATGTGGAGCAGGAACGGGTACTGTTTGCGCCTTCCCTGAAGCTGAATCTGGGCGATGCCACGGACCTGACCTTGCTGGCGAGCTATCAGGAAGATAACTCCGATCCTTACCTGCAGTTCCATCTGGCGGAAGGGACGTTGAACCCGAGTTCTACCGGTAACGGCTTTATTGATGAAGATGTTGCCGTCGGTAACCCCGACTATGAGCGCTTTGATCGAACCCAGTTGACCTTCGGTTATCAGCTTGATCATGCGTTCAGCGAGCAAACGTCATTCCAGCAGAACGTACGCTATGGTCGCATCGACATTGATCTTCGCCAGATGTATGCCCTGGCCTATGCCGACGATTTCGGTATCCCCACGAATCGCACTGAAGTGGTTCGTTTTATTTCCACAGAGGATGGCCATGCCGATAGCGTTAATGCTGACAACCGTTTGACGCATAAATGGGAGTTCAACGGCATGGAGCACACGCTGCTCGCCGGGGCGGATTATCAACTGTTGAAGATCGATGGGAAAGATTATGCGGCCGACCCGGTTGTGGGTGACGCTCCCGGGGTTCCCAATACCCTGAACGTTTACAACCCGGAATACGCCAACGCCAACGATATTGTGCTGCTGGACAGCTCGACCTTCATGCCTTTGACGGAAGCCGATTTGCAGCGCCGGACCACCGACAGTTATCAGATCGGTTTCTATCTGCAGGATCAGGTAAAAATCCAGGATCATCTGGTGGCTACGCTGGGTGTTCGTCATGATCGCGTGGATAGTGAGTTTGAAAACAAGGCCACGGGAGTGGAGCAGGATCTTGATGGTGATGAATGGACGGCAAATGCGGGCTTGGCCTGGTTGTTTGATAACGGGGTAACGGCGTACACCAGTTATTCCCAGTTCTTTCAGCCAATTCTTCAGCTGGACGCCAACAACGAGCCTGCAAAGCCCGAGCAAGGCGACCAGATTGAGGTGGGGCTGAAAGTCCAGCCTGATGGTTTCGACGGTTACGTGAACCTGGCTGCATTCAAGATTAACCACGAAAACCTGTCCTCTGGCACTGCGGGTTCGCCGACTTTCCAGCAGATCGGTGAAGTGGAAAGTGAAGGGGTCGAGCTTGAGGCGGTTGCCAACATAACCCCTGCCTGGAGCCTGGTCGCCAATGCCACGTATGTTGATCCGAAAATCGTTTCGGATGCGCGGGGTGATTCGGTTGAGGGGAATCAGCCCAATCAGGTCGCCAAGGAGCTGTACTCTGCCTGGACCAAATACCAATTCCTGAATGGTCCGCTGAAGGGGCTCTCGGTCGGCGCGGGTGGCCGTTATGTCGGTAGCACTTACGGTGATGATCTAGAGTCCGAAAGCATGCGTGTGCCTTCCTACACGGTTTGGGATGCCACTGTGGGTTATCAGTGGGATGACTTCAAATTCCAGGTGGCCGCCAAGAACGTATTCGATAAGGAGTACGTGGCGACGTGTAACTATTGGTGCTGGTATGGCGACCGTCCCAGTGTCATCGGTAGCGTGACCTATGCCTGGTGATTCCAAGCATCACTCCATCCCGCTGCCCGACGGGCAGCGGCTGGATGTGTTCGATCAGTCTGAGTACTGGCTGTGCCAGTGCAATGATGAGGATCTGCTGAGCGTTCGTGTGAACGATAACAACGGCTCGGTTCAGCAATCCACCGACGACCCGGTGCTCCTGCGCCGGGCCGCCTACGCCTTTTTTGTGACACATCCAGAATCGAATTCGCTGCGGCATTTCAGTCACTTTCATGCCGGGGTCATGGTTCAGGATAATGATGGCACCTGTGTTCTGGAGCGGGACATGCTCTGGCAGTTGCCGGATGACTGGCTGCCAAAGCGTCTGGACAGCCCTTACCCGGTCACCATGACGATGGATGCCAGTGGACGTCGCCATCCAGTGCGTCCGGCCAAGCCCTCGGGCGAGGTTTACCGACGTTACGATCACGGTATCCAGGCCTGGGTGTCATTGCGCATGCTGGATATCGACACCGATCTGGAGCGCTTTATGCGCTGGCAGAATAGCGAACGAGTTGCTGCATTCTGGGAACAGAGCGGTACGCTGGAAGCGCATCGCCGCTACCTGGAAAGCCAGGCAAAGGACCCGCGGGTGCTGAACCTGATCGGTTGCATTGATGATGACCCCTTCGCCTATTTCGAGGCGTACTGGACCAGGGAAGACCGCATTGCTCCCTATTACGATGCGGATGATTTTGATCGTGGGATCCACATGCTGGTGGGGGAAGAACGCCACCGTGGTCCCCACAAGGTCAAAGCGTGGCTCAACGCGCTTTGCCACTATCTGTTTCTCGATGACTGCCGTACCCGGCGGATCGTGTCCGAGCCTCGCTCGGATAACGACAGGATGATTCAACACCTTCAAGCCAGGCGTTTTGCCAAGCCAAAGGAGTTTGATTTTCCGCACAAGCGCGCAGCCCTGATGGTGCTGCATCGCGAGGCGTTTTTTGAGCGCTGCGAGCTGAGCTGAAAATCCCATGGCGCGCTGCCCACCACTATCCGGCAGCAGGTGGCTGGTATGACTGTCATACCGGTGATTGATAACCCGACCTGACGTTTACGGATCAGGTTGTACATTGAGGACGAACTCATGAGCGCTCCCACTCAGGAATTCGATGTTGTTGGTATCGGTTTTGGCCCGGCGAACCTGGCCATTGCCATTGCTCTGGAAGAGCAGACCGACTTGCAAGATCTTCGCTACTGCTTTCTGGAAAAGCAGCCCCGTTTTGAATGGCATGGTGGCATGCTTCTGGAAGGGACCCGCATGCAGGTATCTTTCCTGAAGGATCTGGCCACGTTGCGGAACCCGGCCAGCCGTTTCACTTTCGTCAACTATCTGCACGATCAGCACCGTCTGGATTCCTTCATCAACATGGGAACCTTCTTCCCGACCCGTGTGGAATATAACGACTACATGCGTTGGGCGGCGGATCAGTTCAGTGAACGGGTGCAATATGGGCAGGAAGTTGTCGCGATTGAGCCCGTAGAGCAAGGCGGAGAAGTGGAGTGGGTGCGTATCCGTTCCCGCCAGGCCGATGGCAGTGAACAGGAAATCTATACCCGTAATCTGGTGATCGGGATTGGGGGCTACCCGCGTATCCCCGCCGTGTTTGCCGGGAAGATGGGCGATAACATGGTCCATTCTTCCCGTTACAAACACGAGTACGAGCGCTTCGGGCGGCATGAATCCCCTCGTATCGCTGTGATTGGTGCCGGTCAGAGTGCGGCGGAGATCTATCTCGACCTGATGGATCAGTATCCCCATGGGAAGATGGATATGATCACCCGTGGGCGGGCGCTGCATCCGGCGGATGACAGTGCCTTCGTCAATGAGATCTTTGATCCGGCGTTTACCGATACCATCTATGCTCGCCCCGAAGCGGAGCGCAAGGACTTCCTGCGGCGCTTCAGTCAGACCAATTATGCGGTGGTGGATCTGGCTGAGATCGAGCAGATTTACGAACGCCTGTATCTGCAGAAGATTACCGGCAACGAGCAGCATCGTTTCCTGTCCAACCGGGACATCGTTGCGGTTAACAATGATGGAAAAACCGTTAGCCTGACCCTGCGTAACAAGGACACCGGCGAGGAACAGGTGGAAGAGTACGATGGTGTGGTACTGGCAACCGGTTATAACCGGGATGGGCACGAGCGTTTGTTGGCCCCCATGTCAGACTGGCTCTCCACCCGGAGTGTTGAACGCTGCTATCGTCTACCCATGGCAGAGGGCTGCCACGCGAATGTATTCCTGCAGGGTTGCTGTGAGGAAACCCATGGGTTGAGTGATACCCTGTTGTCGGTGCTTGCCGTGCGCTCTCAGGAAGTCGTGGATGCGCTCATGCAACGCCGAACCCGTCCTGCTGCGACGGCCTGCGCGAGCTGATGATCCCCTCCCTGGCCCCCTTGTTTCAGGGGGCATTTGCGGGCTACGGCCCGCTGCTCCGGTTGGCCACGGCGGCGAAGCCGGCGCAGCCCCTTGTTGAGCTGTTTGATCCCGCTGTGCTTCGCAGCCAGCTGTATCGTTTCCGGCCGGATCTCAAAGATGGGGATGAGCGTGCTCTCCTTTCCCTCTGGAGCAAGTATTACTTCCTTTATCTGCTACCGCCGGTGCTGGGGGCCAATCTGATTTTGCAGCGTGATCTGCCATTGGCTCCACAGACCATGCAGATCGAAATGAACCGGGAAGGAGTGCCGTCCTGTTTCGTGCTGGAACATGAGGGAGATTCTGTGTCTGTTGGCGGTCATCCTCTGGCGCGTTTCGAGCCCCTGTTGAGAGAGCACCTGGCAACGGTGATTGCCGGGTGGCAGTCGGCGTCGGGTCTGTCGCCGAGGGTGCTTTGGAGCAATGCCGCTCGCTATATCCGCTGGTTTCTTGGTGAGCTGGAGCGCGCGGGGTTGCCCGGCATGCTATGGCATCCGGGCCAGGCCTTGCTGGAACAGCCTGATTTTGCCGATGGCACGATCAATCCATTGGCGGGGGCTTATCGCCAACGTTTCAATCCGAACACGGGCGACACCATGACAGTGAGGCGCACCTGCTGTATTCGTTTTCGACTAGCGGGGATGGCCTTGTGTGAAGATTGTCCGCGCCTGTGCAAGAAAGGGCTGACACTGCAAGCCGGGTGAGAGGGCGGTGCTATCGTGGCAGCGCAATCCAGCTCAGCACACCCTGCTGACGTTCCCGCCAGCGGAAGGGAATCTCTGTGCCCCGTTTCCATTGATCGGAGAGCGTGGTCAACAGCGTCAGGGTGCGCGGGCTGCGGCGGGCCGCGTCATGAAAATAAAAGCGTTTTCCCGTGAGAGGGTAGAGTGCCTTGAACAGGCTCTCCTTGGCAGAAAAGATCAGGGTAATGCGGTTTGCCCGCTGCATGGGAGTCAAGCCCCTAAGGCTGTCGCGTTCTTCTGCCGTGAGCAATTCACGGCACAGACGATCTGCTCTTTCGGCGGTTAGCCACTGCTCGGTATCCAGCCCCACCGCCAGCCAGTAGCGGGCATCAGCCACCATGACTTCTGCGGTCCCCTTGCTGTGAGTGATGCTGCCCACGGTCCCGGCCGGCCAGGCTGGTGCCCTGTCCTTGCCCATCGCCGGTAGTCCCTCAATATCCAGCATTCTCAAGGCTTCCCGAGCGCACCAGCGCCCGGCCAGATACTCGGTTCTCCGTTTCGGGACGGCGGAGCGGAGCGAGGCGGGCAGGGGAATATCGGCGAGAGAAAAACTGTCATCCAGTAACCGGTCGGTGTGGTAGTGACAGCCGACACGACACAGTCCCCCGGCAAGCTCCTCACGATGGAGGTTGGAAAGGCATTGTGGACGCTGAAAATCCGGCATGATGGGCGATGACTCGATGGCTTTGCCGCACTATAACAAACTCTTGCCCAAGGCGGGCGGTGCGTTGACCTGCCCGGGCCGCCAGGATCTGTTAACACGACCAGAGTGGCACCTGTTGCGTACCCAAGCCCGTCAATCCAGGCATGAGGAGCGATGTTTGGTTTCTCCAAATGAGCGACGAATAACGACGAGTGACGGGTTAGACTCCGCGCAAGCGCTCCGCCCTTCGGGTTCGCCTTCGGCGGTTCACGGCGCAGGCTTGTGTGGGGGCGCACGAAGGGCGGCTCCCTTGTTCCGCCCAGCAGCGCCATCCGCTGTTCATGTAGAATGACTACACAGCACATCGGCTGACACTACTGGACGAAAAAATGCATTCAGCAGGTGCCTTCTGGTCGTGTTAACAGGCCCTAGACTAACGCTTGATTCACGGTGAAAACCGTACTCATGAAACCAAGGAGATTTCCATGGCAGGGACCAGCTTGCTGGCACTGATTGATGACATCGCCACCCTACTTGATGACGTGTCGGTCATGACCAAGGTGGCGGCAAAGAAAACGGCGGGGGTGCTGGGGGATGATCTGGCACTGAATGCAGAGCAGGTGTCCGGGGTGAAGGCAAACAGGGAGATCCCGGTGGTGTGGGCGGTGGCCAAGGGCTCGGCGCTCAACAAGCTGATACTGGTGCCGGCCGCCCTGTTGATCAGCGCCTTCATGCCCTGGCTGATTACGCCTCTGTTGATGGTCGGTGGCGCCTTTCTTTGCTATGAAGGTTGCGAAAAACTGGTGCATAAATTCTTCCACAAGGAGGAAGAAGAGCGGGAGCACCAGGAGACCCTGAAGGCGGTTGCCGATCCGGCGGTGGACCTGGTGGCCTTTGAAAAACAGAAGATCAAGGGTGCCATTCGCACCGACTTTATTCTGTCCGCAGAGATTATTGTTATCTCTCTGGGCGCGGTGCAGTCGGCCACCTTTGGGGTTCAGGTGGCGGCGATTTGCGCCATTGCCGTCTTGATGACCATCGGCGTGTACGGTCTGGTTGCCGGTATCGTAAAACTGGATGACGCTGGTCTGTATCTGGCAAAGACGGATTCCCAGGCCCCTGCAGCCGGGGCGCGGATTGCTCTGGGTAAGGGTATTCTGTTTCTCGCCCCCTGGTTGATGAAAACCCTGTCAGTGGTGGGCACCGCTGCCATGTTTCTGGTGGGCGGTGGCATCCTGGTCCACGGCATCCCGGGTTCCCACGACTGGGTGCATCACCTGCAGGAAATGGTTGGCTCAGTGTCCTGGTTGATGCCGTTACTGGTAAACCTGATTGGCGGGCTGGTGGCGGGCGCCATCGTGCTGGCTGTCGTCACGATGGTAGGGCGGCTGCGATCCGCCAGTACCGGGTCATGAACACTGCGCCATGATGGGCCCGCTGATGTGTGGCGACCGCTGCGGGTGATCGGACACGGGACACTCTGACGCCACGAGAGCAAATATAGAGTGCGCTAGAAAGGAATGGTGGGCCCACCAGGACTTGAACCTGGGACCAATCTATTATGAGTCGACTGCTCTAACCAGCTGAGCTATAGGCCCGAAAAACGGAAGGACAATAAAATGCCGGCCGCCGATTATTCGGTGGCCGGCAATTTTTTTCAAGTGTTACAGGTCGCCGTCAAGGAAGCTGCGCAGGTGTTCGCTGCGGCTGGGGTGGCGCAGCGTGCGCAGCGCCTTGGCTTCTATCTGACGGATACGCTCACGGGTTACGTCGAATTGCTTGCCCACTTCCTCAAGGGTGTGGTCGGTGTTCATGTCGATACCGAAACGCATGCGCAGTACCTTGGCCTCCCGAGCGGTGAGGTTGGCCAGCACTTCGCGGGTGGCTTCTTCCAGGCCCAGTGAGGTAGCGGAATCCACCGGGGATTCCATGTTACCGTCTTCGATAAAGTCGCCCAGGCTGGAATCTTCATCGTCACCGATGGGGGTTTCCATGGAGATCGGTTCTTTAGCGATCTTCAGCACCTTGCGGACCTTGTCTTCCGGCATTTCCAGACGCACGCCCAGTTCTTCCGGGGTCGGCTCACGGCCCATCTCCTGAAGCATCTGGCGCTGTACCCGGTTGATCTTGTTGATGGTCTCTATCATGTGCACCGGAATCCGGATGGTACGGGCCTGGTCCGCGATGGAGCGGGTGATGGCCTGACGGATCCACCAGGTGGCGTAGGTGGAGAACTTGTAACCACGACGGTATTCGAACTTGTCCACGGCTTTCATCAGGCCGATGTTGCCTTCCTGGATCAGGTCGAGGAATTGCAGGCCGCGGTTGGTGTATTTCTTGGCGATGGAAATTACCAGACGCAGGTTGGCTTCCACCATTTCCTTCTTGGCGCGGCGGGCCTTGGCTTCGCCGATGGAAATGCGACGGTTGATTTCCTTGATGTCAGCCACCGGCAGGCCAATGATTTCCTCGACGGTGGTGATCTTGCGCTGGGCGCGCTGAATGTCTTCTTTCACGACACTCAGTTTGTCGGCAATGGCTTTGCCTTTTTTGGTTTTCAGTTGCTGCTCGACCCAGTCCATATTGGTTTCATTGCCGGGGAACAGCTTGATGAAATCCTTGCGATCCATGCCGCCGCGGCGGATGGCAGAGGACATGATCTGGCGCTCGAATTTACGCACCAGGTCCAGATTATTGCGGGCGCCGACCAGCATCTCGTCATAGATGCGCGGTACCAGCTTGAACAGGGTGAAGTGCTCGGCCAGGGCTTCCAATGCCTTGGCGGTGCTGGCGTGATCACGACCATTTCGCTTGAGGGCGCGCTCGGCTTTTTCGTGCAGTTTCTTCAGCTCATTGAAGCGCTCTGCGGCCAGCACCGGGTCCAGGCCACCTTCGTCCTCGTCGCTGTCGTCGTCACTGTCCTTGTTGTCCGAGTCGTCGTCATCATCGTCGTCTTTCTCTTCGGCAGCCTTCTTGGCCTTTTCCGCGAAAGTCGGTTCCTTGTTGGCGTTGGTGGCGGCGGCGCCGTCATCATTCGGGTCCAGGTAACCGGCGATGATATCGGTGAGCTTGCGCTCCTCGTTTTCCACGCGGGCGTATTCATCCAGCAGCATGTCCACGGCGCCGGGCCAGAAGGCCAGGGCGTGCAGCACTTCACGGGTGCCTTCCTCGATACGCTTGGCGATTTCGATTTCGCCTTCACGGGTCAGCAGTTCCACGGTGCCCATTTCACGCATGTACATCCGCACCGGGTCGGTGGTGCGGCCCGGCTCGCTCTCTACGGAGGCAAGCACAGCGGCAGCTTCTTCGGCGGCAACTTCGTCGGTGCTGTCGGCACTTTCATCGATCATCAACTGATCGGCATCGGCGGCTTTTTCCACCACGGTGATGCCCATGTCGTTGATCATCTGAATGATGTCTTCCACCTGGTCGGTGTCGGTAATGGACTCCGGCAAATGGTCATTCACTTCAGCATAGGTCAGGTAGCCCTGTTCCTTGCCGAGTGCGATCAACTGCTTCAGCTGAGATTGTTGCTGCTGCTTTTGAGTCGTCATGCAATAAAGCCCGTAACGTCGTGCTAGCTCGCCGTGGCTGACTAGCGGATTGTGGCGTGGGAAAACGGCGTATTATACCGGTATATGGGGATTTCGGCCAGTAAATGCAACCTTTCTGCTACCGGGTTGGTGTGCGTGCTATCTGGTGATGGCGTTCAGAGAAATCAAGGGGTTAGCTTTGAAATGATAGGCTCAGTGGAGCGGCTGGCGGGCGTGCTGACGGGCCTCGGACAACGCGTGCAGCAGCTTCTGCAGCTCTGCGGCGTCGGGAATGCCGGCCTGGTACTGAGCTTCAATGGCGGCTTCCAGTCGAGCCACGTCCAGCTGAGAGAGTGCATCCAGCCACAAGCGTTTGGCCATGTCCTGGTGCATGGGGGGCTTGAGGCTGGCCTTGAGTAGGCGGGACAGGGTTTCACCCTGTTCCAGTGCCATCAGTGCGCCAAGTAATGCGGCCGGGCTGTGGTTCTGTCGGCACAGGCCGGCGACCTGAATCAGCAGATCAATATGGGGCATGGGCAATTGTTCCACCCCTTCTGGCAACGGGTGGTTTTCCACCAGATCCGGGTAATCCAGCAATACCAGCACCAGGCGCTCCGACAGGCTCATGGGCCCTCTGCGCCCAGTGCCACCCTGTCTGTGGGGCGGCTGGTCCACATCCGGGGTCGGCGGGTCCATGTCGTCTGCCGGGTAGTAATCATCCAGAGGCGGCATATCGCTGCCGTCGTCCAGGGGCATGTCGTTGTCGCTTGGCCCGGGAGCGTGGCGGGCGGGGGCAGCGGGGGCGGGCACCGGCTTCTGGGTAGGCTTGAGCTGCGTCAGTGATGCCTTGTCGAGCCGGGTGAGTTGCGACAGTTCTTCGGTAAGCAGTGCCCGGTAGACCGGCCCGGCCGGCTTGTCCAGGTAGGGCAGCGCGAGGCGAGCGAGGCGTGCCCGGCCGTCCACCGTGTTCAGATCCAGGCCGTCGGACAGGTGCCGGAACAGGTAGGTGGACAGCGCATCGGCCTTTTCGGTGAGTGCGCGAAGGGCTTCCGGGCCCTGCTGGCGCACCAGCGTATCCGGGTCCTCACCGTCGGGCAGGAACAGAAAACGTACCTGCTTGCCATCGTCCAGGGCGGGCAGCAGGGATTCCAGTGCCCGCCAGGCGGCACGCACGCCGGCCTGATCGCCATCAAAACAGAGGACCACCTCGTTGACCTGGCGGAACAGTTTGCGGGCGTGATCCTCGGTGGTGGCGGTGCCGAGGGTGGCCACCACATTGGGCACGCCATGCTGGGCCAGCGCGATCACATCCATGTAGCCTTCCACCACATAAAGGCGGTCGCTGCGATCACGGCTCTGGCGCCATTCCCACAGGCCATAAAGTTCCTGCCCCTTGTGGAAGACCGGGGTTTCCGGGCTATTCAGATACTTGGGCTTGCCGTCGCCTAGCACGCGGCCACCGAAACCAATGGTGCGGCCGCGGCTGTCGCGAATCGGGAAAATGATGCGGTCGCGGAATTTGTCGTAGGTGCGACCGGTATCATCGCGACGAACCAGCAGGCCGGCGGTAAGTGCCTGCTCCAGTCCGGCTTCGGTGAGGGAGAGGCCGCTGATCAGGTTGTCGTAACCGGGTGGGGCAAAGCCGATGCCAAAGCGTTTGGCGATCTCTCCACTCAGCCCGCGGCCTTTCAGGTAATTCACGGCTTTCTGGCGTTCAGGGGCCTGGCGAAGTTGCTGACCGTAGAATTTCTCTGCCCGGCTCAGCAGATCGTAAAGGGATTGCAGGCGGTCCTTCTTCTGTCGGTCGGCGGCTGTCTCCGGGCGGCTTTCCGGGACTTCCATGCCGGCTCGGCTGGCCAGTTGCTTGACCGCTTCGGGAAAGCTCTGGTGCTCGTACTCCATCAGGAACCCCACGGCATTGCCGGAGGCGCCGCAGCCAAAGCAGTAGTAGAACTGCTTGTCCGGGGCCACGGTAAAAGAGGGGGTCTTTTCCTGGTGGAAGGGGCAGCAGGCGCTGTAATTGCGACCGGTCTTTTTCAGCGGCACGCGGGAATCAATCAGCTCCACCAGATCGGTGCGAGCCAGCAGATCCTGTATGAAATTTTCCGGAATGCGTGCCATGGGTCTGATTTTGCCAGATTGGGGGGCTATTCAAACAGAAACCGGGAGGTCGCGGTAGCAGTCACGGCAAGAGGGGGCGTAGCAACAGACTGGCCGAGGCTGTCTGGCAAGCATCAGCAAGCCTTCAAGAAAGAGACGCCGGTAGGCGGATTCAGTTAAGTTTGGCGCGAACTTTGCCGCTGGTGGCGCCCATGTCGGCGCGGCCCTGCAGTTGCGGCTTGAGGATGCCCATGACCTTGCCCATGTCCTGCATGCCGGCGGCACCGGTTTGCGAGATGGCCTCGTCAATCAGGGCGTCAACTTCCTCGTCGCTTAGCGGGGTAGGGAGGAATTCCTGGAGGACCGCCATTTCCGCTTCTTCGGTTTCCGCCAGTTCCGGGCGGCCCGCGTCACGGTATTGTGTGGCAGAGTCCTTGCGCTGCTTGATCAGCTTGTCGAGCAGGGCCAGTACACGGGCGTCATCGGGCTCGATGCGCTCGTCCACTTCAATCTGCTTGATCGCTGCCAGCGCCATACGAAAAACGCCAAGACGAGCCTTTTCTTTGGCCCGCATGGCGTCTTTCATGGCTGCAGTGAGCTGCTCTTTGAGCGCACTCATCAGAACGTCCGAACCTTAGTAGAGACGTTTGCGTGCGAGTTGCTCACGCTGCAGTTTCTTAAGGTGACGCTTGACGGCTGCGGCACGCTTGCGCTTACGCTCTTGAGTGGGCTTCTCATACTGCTCGCGACGACGCACTTCAGACAGGATGCCCGCTTTTTCACAGCCACGCTTGAAACGGCGCAGGGCCACATCAAACGGTTCGCCTTCTTTCACCTTCACCTGAGGCATGAAGAATCACCTTCCTAGAAATTTGAGTTGATGGATTCGCTGCGGGCTCAGGTGGTCCCATTGCAGCGAGGCGGCGATTCTACCTGAGTCGGCGGGAAATGCAAATTGCCCGGTGTGGCGGTATGATGGCGCCCGCATTTCAATGGGTGGGCATCATGCGTGTATTGGGTATTGAATCAAGCTGTGACGAGACCGGGGTGGCTATCTACGACACCGATGCCGGTCTGCTCGGGCAGGCCCTGTATAGCCAGGTGGAGATGCACGCCCGTTTTGGTGGTGTGGTGCCGGAACTGGCCAGCCGGGATCATGTTCAGCGGGTGTTGCCTCTGCTGAAACAGGTCATGGCGGAAGCCGACACCTCCCCGGAGCAACTGGATGGGGTGGCCTACACCGCCGGCCCCGGGCTGGCCGGTGCCCTGTTGGTGGGGGCCGGGGTGGCGCGGGCGCTGGCCTTCGGCTGGGGCATTCCCGCGGTGGAAGTGCACCACATGGAGGGCCATCTGCTGGCCCCCCTGCTGGAGCCGGATGCCCCGGATTTCCCGTTCGTGGCCTTGCTGGTCAGCGGTGGTCACACCCTGCTACTGGAGGCGCGTTCCCTGGGGGACTACCACATTCTCGGTGAGTCCGTGGATGACGCCGCCGGCGAAGCGTTTGACAAGGCGGCCAAGATGATGGGCCTGGGGTATCCCGGCGGCCCGCGTATTGCCGCGCTGGCAGAAACGGGAACGCCGGGGCGTTTCCGCTTTCCCCGGCCGATGACGGATCGGCCAGGTCTGGATATGAGCTTTTCCGGGCTCAAGACCTTTACC
Source organism: Pseudomonadota bacterium (assembly GCA_036230225.1). Taxonomy (GTDB): domain Bacteria; phylum Pseudomonadota; class Gammaproteobacteria; order Pseudomonadales; family Alcanivoracaceae; genus Alcanivorax. The sequence continues at coordinate 16,622 of JAZAJX010000159.1, forward strand.
CTCAATACCATCAATGACCTGGGCGGCAAGGATGCGCTCAGTGAACAGGATCGGGCGGATATTGCGCTGGCCTTTGAGGAGGCGGCGGTGGATACCCTGGTGATCAAGTGCCGCCGTGCGGTGGAGCAGACCGGTGACAAGCGGCTGGTGATGGCGGGAGGCGTGAGTGCCAACCGGTCGTTGCGGGCCAAGCTGGCGGAGCAGATGAAAAAGCGGGGGGTGCAGGTGTATTACCCCGCGCCTCAGTACTGCACCGACAACGGCGCCATGATCGCTTTTGCCGGCGCCTTGCGCCTTCAGGCCGGTGAGCAGGCAGATCTGCCCATCCAGGTGCGGGCGCGCTGGCCGCTGACGGAATTGGAAAAGTTGCAAGTTGAAAGTTGAAAGTGGCAAAGCGCGAGCCAATCTGGGGGCTATTCGGCAACTCCTGAGCCGCGCCGCCAGGCATTATGGAAACAAGCTCAAAGATATGAAGGGACCCTTTCCTTCCCCCTGAGGCGCGGCGACAGCGGCTAATCGTTGGCTGCTGCCACAATTCGCGCCTTGTCACTTTCAACTTGAAACTGGCAACTCAGTCCTTCTTCCTGAACCCCAGTTCTTCCCCGCGCAACAGCTTCTGCAGGTTGCTGCGGTGGCGCAGGATCATTACCAGGGACAGGGCCAGCATGGGCCAGAAGGCGGGGGGCAGCCAGGCGAAAATGCAGGCCGGGGCGACCACGAAGGCGCTGAGTGACGCCAGGGAGGAAATCCGGTTGAGGGCAAAGACGGCGAGCCAGGTGAGGCCCGCCACCAGGCCGCTGGGCCAGTGAAGGGCAAACAGCAGGCCGAAGGCGGTGGCGACGCCTTTGCCGCCCTGAAAGTGGAAGAAGATCGGGAACAGGTGGCCCAGGAAGGCGAAGGTGCCGACCAGGGCCGCCACAAACGGGCCCATGTCCAGATAGCGGGCCAGCACCACGGGAATGACCCCCTTGAGCACATCCCCCAGCAGAGTCAATGCGGCAGCGGGTTTGCCGCCGATACGAAGCACATTGGTGGCGCCGGGGTTGTTGGAGCCCTCGGTGCGCGGGTCCGGGTAACCGAACAGCCGACACACCAGAATGGCGCTGGAAATGGAGCCCATCAGATAGCCGGCTGCACACAATGGCAGCAGCCAAAACCACACGTCCTGTAATGTCCCTGCTTGCACCGGCTATAATCTCCCTTCACATCGCCGGGGAGGCGAATTCTGCATGCTTGGCAGGCATTCATTGTACACAAGGCGAACAGCCTGCCTGCGATGCAAGCGTAACATCTGATGACACGTTGCGAACCGGGGCTCCCGTACGAACGTGCATTTCCCATTTGCCGTTGCGTATCACACCGCAAAGGCGAGGTGGAAATCAATGGTCATCGCTTGCAAGCATTCAGGCAAAGGCGGCGTCGCTTTCCCGTGAAACCTGCGCCAAGAGGGCGAGTATGGACATCGTTTATATCAATGATTTGAAAGTAGACACCGTTATCGGGATCTTTGACTGGGAACGACGGATTCGCCAGACCGTCAGTCTGGATCTGGAAATGGCGGCAGATATTCGCAAAGGCGCGGCGTCGGACCATATCGACGATGCCCTGGATTACAAAGCCATCGGCAAGCGTGTGATTGCCTTTATCGAAGGCAGTGAGTTTCAGCTGGTGGAAACCCTGGCGGAAAAGGTGGCGCAGCTTGTGATCAACGAATTCAACGTGCCCTGGCTGAAACTGCGACTGAGCAAGCCGGGGGCCCTGCGTGGGGCCCGGGATGTGGGCGTGATCATCGAACGTGGCGAGAAACCCAATGGGTAACACAGCATTGTCCGCCCGGGTGTATCTTAGCCTGGGCTCCAATATCGACCGGGAGCACAATATCCGTTCCGGGCTGACGGCACTGGCCGCCACTTTCGGCGAGCTGATGGTCAGCCCGGTGTACGAAAGTGAAGCGGTGGGGTTTTCCGGGGATGCGTTTTATAACCTGGTGGTTGGCGTCGACACGGATCTGACAGTGGGTGAGCTGGCTGCGGTGTTGCGTCAGATCGAAAAGGACCATGGCCGCGTGCGCGGGGAGAAGAAGTTCTCCAGCCGGACGCTGGATATCGACATCCTTACCTACAACGATCTCACCGGAGAGATCGATGGGGTGCAATTACCCCGTGATGAAATTCTCAAGCATGCCTTTGTTCTCAGGCCTCTGGTGGACCTGGCACCCGATGCGATTCACCCGGAAATCGGCAAGCCCTACCGGCAGTTGCTGGAAGAGTCGGATTTTGCCGGGCAGGCATTGTGGGTGGTGGAGTTCGAGGCGTAGCCAACAGCTACGCTCGACGTCTACGGCGTCGCTGCAGGGACGGAGCGTCGCGGCGTAACGCACGTCGTTCCGTGCGGCCCGCAGGACGATCAGGAATCTGAGACCTCGACCGGTTTCAGAAAGAATGGCTGGCACCAGGATCTCTGTCGCCTCGCCCAGGTGCTCGGATTCGTCCCTCAAGAGGAGCTGCCTACGGCGGTTTTGTCGGCCGTTCTATGGGGTGTTCGCCGGCGGGGAGGGAGCGTTTTATTGCACCTCTCCCGCGTTGCCGCTTGTGGCTTGAAGTGTGCCGCTGTTTTCAATACCTGTGCGGCGTCATATCGCTTTGCGCCCAACGGAAAAAGTCGTATTCCAGCCGAGTCAGGCCTCCCGGATAGATCTGGTCGATACGCTGCAGGGTGGGGCGGCGGTCAGTCTTTTCCAGTTCCTGGAGGAGCTGGCGCAGGGTGCTGCGCCCAACCGGCCGGGACATCAGGAAGGCGGTGGTGGCCCAGGCGACGGTGTAGGGAATGGCGTTAAGTTCGTGGGCCAGGCGTCGCCATTCACTGTCGTCCAGTGATAGATACTGACGCAGGGTAATCAGTTCTCCTTCGTCCAGCCAATGTCGAATGCGTGCTTGAGCCTCCGGCAGGGCGGAGACTTTCAGACGACCATCCGGTTCGATATCCAGCTTCTGGAAATACTGGGCCAACCCCTCATGCAGCCAGACCGGGGAGGCCGGTGACAGCTGATAGAGCAGCACATGGCTGCTTTCATGCAGAATCGTTTCTGCCACTTCCGGGTCTTTGCCCCAGCGCCATACTGCCACTTCATTGGTGGCAGGAATAAACACGCCGGCATAACCCGGGTTGCTACTACCGACCCGTTCTTCCATCCACTGCAGGAAGTGATCCTGTCGCTCGAACAGGTAGAGGTTAACCTCGGCGGTGCCTCGCAGATCCAGGCCGAAATCGGTGCGGTAGCGCTGATAGATATGACGAATGGCCGCCAGGGTGTGCTGGTGAAGCGCGTCGGGAAGGGCGAAGTCCTGATGTTGCACCGTGACGGTGAGCTCTTCCATGACGGCGGTGGGAGAGAGCTCCAGCCTGACGCTGTCTGACTGCTCCGGTGGGCGATCGCCAAAATGGACTTTGCCCTTGTCATCATGCCACTGGAAGATGTCGCTCTGGGCGGTTGCCGCCAGCGACAGTAGAGCAAGACCGAGGAAGGGGCGGATCACGGGGCGCAGTGTCGTTGGAGCCATTGGCGAACGTCATCCTGATCGGCCTTGACCTTGTCCATCGTGGGGTGGGTGACATTGCCGTCGCCGTCCCGATACACAAAACGGCCCTGCAGGCGCTTGAGTCTGTGTCGCGCTTCCTGACATTTTCTGTCCTGGGCATCCTGTTGCTTGCGCTCCCGGGCTGCCTGCTCCTGGCGTCGTGTATTTTCGCTCTCCAGCAGTCTTAGCGTTCGCTGCTGGATCTCTCTGACACGATCGTCCTGGCCCAATTTTTCCGGTGCTTGAATCTCCATCTTTTCGTGGTCTGTCTGCGGGGCCTTGTCGCCGAAATGCCAGGTGCCGTCAGCATCCTGCCAGCGGTACACGTCGGCACTGACGGCTAGCGATAACGATGCCAGCAGTAGAATGAGTCCTTTCATGAGATGTCCGAGGTGCCTCAGCTTCCTTGCAGTGTCAGTGAGCGCCCCCCGTCAACGGCCAGAATCTGGCCGGTGACAAAGGGGGCCTGGGTTCCCAGCCACCATACTGCCCCGGCGATATCCTGAGGGGAACCACAGCGTTTCAGGGCCGTGGCATCTTCAATGTCCTGCTGGTTCATCTGCCCGGCCTCCGGCCACAGGATGGGGCCGGGGGACACGCCGTTGACGCGGATATCCGGGCCCAGTTCCCGGGCCAGGCTGCGGGTCATCATGGCCAGGCCAGCTTTGGCCATGCAGTAAAGGGTGTGGTTGTGCAGGGGCTTTTCCGCATACACATCCACAATATTGATAATGCTGCCCTTGTGCTGGCGCAGGCTGCCGGCCAGTTGCTGACTGAGGATAAAGGGGGCGCGCAGGTTGCTGTGTATCAGTCTTTCCCAGTCGGCATCATCGGCCTGATCAACGGGGGTGGGATAAAAACTGGAGGCATTGTTGACCAGCAGGTCGAGCCGACCGAAACAGGTCTGGGCGCTTCGGGCCAATTGCCTCACGGCGTCCGGCTGGTCCAGGTCCGCCTGCAACAGGGCGACACTGTCCTGCTTTTTCTCATTCAGCTGCCGGGCCAGGGCCCGGGCTTCGTCTTCACTATTGCGGTAATGGATGATCACCCGCATGCCATGGTCATGGAGAGTGCGCACGATATCCGCGCCAATACGGCGGGCGCTGCCGGTAACCAGCGCGACGGGAGTGGTCATGGTGTGGCGTTCCTCTGCGTGTATTCGGACTTGTAGTTGGCGATGGCATCAATGCGTGCCTGTTCGATGGCCTCGCCCAGTGCCGGCCCTTCGATGCCTTGTTGGCGCAATGCTGTCACATCGATCTGCCGGGCGGCGTCGGCCGCCCCGCGCAGGTATTCGGCCTGCGGATAGGGACGGTCCTCCAGGCCGGTGCGACCTCGCGCATCGGCTTCGCAGGCCAGCAGGTAATCGGCAAGACGTTCCGGGCGACGTACCACATCCAGTGTCTTCAGCAGTTTCCAGACCGTGGCCGGTTTCAACTCCAGAGCCCGATGACAGTGAGTGTGGTATTCCGCCACCAGGGCCGCCAGCGTGGCGGCATCCTTGGGGACGCGCCAGCGTTTCGAGACCTTGTTTGCCAGCCGGGCACTGCGAATTTCGTGGGCGATATGCCGTGGCCATTCCGCTTCAGGCGTCTTTGCCTTGCCCAGATCATGGCAGAGCAGGGCGTAACGGGCCGTCAACGGCAGCTTCAGCCGGCTGGCCTGTTCCAGGCACAGCCATTGATGTACCAGGGTGTCCACTTCCGGGTGATGCTTTTCAGGCTGTGGCACGCCGTCCAGAGCGGCCAGTTCCGGTAACAGCACTTTCAGGGCCCCACAGGCATGCAATACCTGGAAGAAGACCTGCGGGTCTCGTTCCATCAATGCCCGACTGGTTTCCTTCCAGACCCGTTCCGCCACCAGATAATCCAGTTCGCCGCTGTCAGCCAGCTGCTGCATCAGCGCCAGGGTGTCATCGGCCACCCGAAAACCCAGCCAGTGATAGCGGGCGGCAAAGCGCGCCACCCGCAGTACCCGCAGGGGATCTTCCGCGAAGGCAGGGGACACATGGCGAAGCAGGCGGGCTTTCAGATCGATACGACCGTTGAAGGGATCAATCACCTGGCCGTCTTCCGCCTTGGCCATGGCGTTGATGGTCAGGTCGCGGCGCACCAGATCGTCTTCCAGGCTTACATCCGGGGCCGCATGGAAAGTGAAGCCGCCATAGCCGTGGCCGGACTTGCGTTCGGTGCGGGCAAGGGCATATTCCTCCTGGGTCTTCGGGTGCAGAAACACCGGAAAATCCTGCCCCACCGGGCGGAAGCCTTTGGCCTGCATGTCATCGGGGGTAGCCCCCACGACGACCCAGTCCTTTTCTGTCACCGGCAGCCCCAGCAACGCATCCCGCACCGCACCACCGACCAGGTAAATTTTCATCTTGTGCGCTCTCGTTATCTTGGACAGAATGGTCGCATGCTTTCTATCGTACTGAAACTCAACAGTCTTGTGATGGTCGTCGACCGCTGTGCACGCAAATGGTGTGCGCAGGGACGGCGGCTGTGTGACTGAAAGGTTCAGTTTCGAAAAAGGCCGCAGTGTCCCTGACCTGCGGCCTTTTTGTGTTTTGGGGGTGGCCGGTCGTAATCAGCTACGAGCTTCTAGCTTCGAGCTACTACACGGGAAAGGTTTTCAGGTTTGCTCTTTCTTGCGCCGCGCACAAACGTTGAGGCGCGGCTCCCACGAGGGAATTCAAGACAAACCCTAACCGCGTTGTAGCTTGTAGCTTGAAGCTTGTAGCTCATACCTAGGAGAACGACATGCCGACCCTGGCAGCGTATTTGATCGTGGTGGCGGTGTGGGCGACCACGCCGTTGGGGATTAAATGGAGTGGCGATGCCATGGCGCCGCTGGCGGCAGCCGGTGTGCGTATGGCGATCGCTGCACTGCTGGGGTTGATGTGGTTGCGTTGGAAGCGTCAGGTGCTGCCTCTGCATCGTCGTGCCTTGTTCAGCTATGGAGCTGCCCTGCCGGGGATTTTCGGTGCCATGGCCTGTAGCTATATGGCAGCGCGTCATTTGCCCTCAGGGTTGATCTCGGTGATTTTCGGGTTGGCGCCGCTGATTTCCGGACTGATGCTGCAGGGCCTGCCCGGCAGTGTCCGTCTCAACAGTTGGCATTGGAGCGCCTGTTTGCTGGGGCTGCTCGGTTTGGCACTGGTGTTTGATGACAGCTTGGCGGCATTGCTGGGTGGTGCGGCTTTGGGGGAGCGGGGGACCGGTCTGCTGTGGATGTTGTCGGCGGTGACGCTTTTCGCCGGCAGTGGCATTGCCGTGCAACGGGTGGGGGCAGGGCTTCAGCCCATGCAGCAGACCGTGGGCGGCTTGCTGTTCTCGCTGCCCTGTTATGGCGTGGCCATGTTGCTCGCCGGGCAATCTCTGGCATTCAGTGGGGATCTGCGGGGGCTGTCGGCAATCCTCTATCTGGCCGTGTTCGGCTCCCTGCTGGGCTTTTACTGCTACTTCCAGATTCTGTCGCGGCTACCTGCTGCCACGGTAGCCCTGGTGACCCTGATGACTCCCGTGCTGGCGCTGGCCCTGGGCAGTTGGCTCAATGGCGAGAGCCTGGGTGCCATGGTGCTGGTGGGGGCGGCGGTGATCGTGCTGGCCCTGTCGTTGTTCCTGTTGGGGGACCATCAGGTACGTCGGCAGATCCAGCAGTTTCAAATGGAACGTTGAGAGTGGAGATGCGGTCCAGGGTTTGCCCGTCGGGAAGGGCCTTGGTCTTATTCAATGAGGGTATTCGCGATGCAAGCAAGCATTGGTTATTCGTCGCGCTCACCCTCCGGGCCGCCTTGCAGGCGTTGCGCCGCTTCGCGCTGTTCCCGCAGCAGGACTTGCGGTTGCCGCTATCACAGAGCCGCAAAGGCGCTTTTGTGGGAAGCGCTGCTTGCATCGCGAAGGTTATGAGGCCGGTTGGCGTTACGAGGAAGACGTAGGCACGGGTGCCGGTGGCATGCTGTAGTGACTGACGACGCTGCCGTTTTCCACGCTTTCCAGATGAACATCGAATTTCCACAGGCGGTGCAGGTGACGCAGTACTTCCCGGGCACTGTCGTCATCCAGGGGGCGGCCGCTACTGCGCTGGTGACGCAGAGTCAGAGCGCGGTCGCCATGAATATTGGCGCGCACAATCTGGATGTTCGGTTCCTGAATGCTCAGATTGTACTGTTCGGCAAGGGAGTCCCGCACTCGGCGGTAACCCTGCTCGTTATGGATGGCCGCGACTTCCACATAGTCATTGCGTTCATCATCATCGATCTGGAAGAACTTGAAATAGCGGATCAGGCGGGGCGACAGGAACTGCTGGATAAAGCTTTCATCCTTGAAGCTTTCCATGGCGAACTTCACGGTTTTCAGCCAGTCAGAGCCGGCAATGTCGGGAAACCACTCCCGGTCTTCGTCATCAGGGTGTTCACAGATTCGGCGAATGTCCTGAAACATGTTGAAGCCAAGGGCGTATGGGTTCATGCCGCTGTAGTAGGGCGCCGTGAAGGGGGGCTGATAAATCACCTGGCTATGATTCTGCAGGAATTCCAACATGAAACCATCGGTAACCAGACCGTTATCATAAAGATCATTGAGCAGGGTGTAGTGCCACAGACAGGCCCAGCCCTCGTTCATGACCTTGGTTTGCCGTTGCGGATAAAAGTACTGGGCCATCTTGCGAACGATGCGGATGATTTCCCGCTGCCAGGGCTTCAACAAGGGGGCATTCTTCTCGAGAAAATAGAGCAGGTTTTCCTGGGGCTCGGAAGGGAAGGTGTCATCCTCCTGCCGCTGTTGAATGGCTGGCTGCATCTGCGGAAAGGTGCGCCACAATTCCGATACCTGTTTTTGTAATGACGCTTCCCGTTCGCGCTGACGACGCTTCTCCTCAATGGCAGAAATCGGAGAGGGGCGTTTGTAGCGATCGACTCCATAGTTCATCAGGGCATGACAGGAATCCAGGGTTTCTTCCACCGCCGTGACCCCGTGGCGCATCTCGCACTCGGCGATGTAATGACGGGCAAACACCAGATAGTCGATAATGGATGATGCATCGGTCCAGGTCTTGAACAGGTAATTGTTCTTGAAGAAGGAATTGTGCCCGTAGCTGGCATGGGCAATGACCAGTGCCTGCATGGTGATGCTGTTTTCTTCCCTCAGGTAGGCAATGCAGGGGTCCGAGTTAATCACGATTTCATAGGCCAGTCCCATCTGGCCGCGCCGGTAGCGGCCTTCTACCTCCACGAACTGTTTGCCGAAGGACCAGTGGTTGTAACCCACTGGCATGCCCACCGAGGAATAGGCATCCATCATCTGCTCTGAGGAAATGACCTCGATCTGGTTGGGATAGGTGTCCAGCCCATATTTGTTATGGGCCAGATCCGCAATGGCTTCGTCATAGCGAGCCAGCAGTTCAAAATCCCAGTCGGACCCTTCGGAAAGGTATCGGTTCATGCGTCCTCCATGCGTTTTTTGAAAAGACGCCGGAATACCGGGTAGATCTCGCCGGGCTCGTCGATCTGGGCCATGGAAAAGGCGGCAGGGTGCTTTTTCATGATGGTCTGGTAATGATCCCACAGTGCCTGGTGAGCGCGGGGCATCACTTCCACATAGGAGAAGTACTGCAGTTTCGGGAGCAGCTCTTCCTCGATCAGTTTGGCGCAGGACGGGGAATCATCATTCCAGTTATCCCCGTCGGAGGCCTGGGCCGCATAGATATTCCATTCAGCCACCGGATACCGCTCGTTGATGATGTCCCGGGTCAGTTTCAGGGCGCTGGACACGATGGTTCCGCCGGTTTCCCGGGAATAGAAAAACTCTTCCTCGGAGACTTCCTTGGCGCTGGTGTGGTGGCGAATGAAGACCACCTCGATCTTTTCATAATTGCGCTGCAGGAACAGATACAGCAGCAGAAAGAAGCGCTTGGCCAGGTCCTTCATGTCCTGATTCATGGAGCCTGACACATCCATGATGCAGAACATCACTGCTCGGCTGACTGGCACCGGTACTTTGACATGATGATTGAAGCGCAGGTCCACGGTATCCAGAAAAGGAATGCGCTCAAGGCGACGCTCCAGTCGGGCCAGTTGTTCCTCCAGCGCTTGCAGACGCGCCTGGCGCTGAGGGGACTGGTCCTGTTTGAGCAGCGCCTCGCGCTCGGCCTTGAGATCCCGGATGCGACGTCGGGTGGCGGCGGTCAGGGCGCGCCGGCGCATGGAGGCCTGGCGCATGGAGCGGACAATGTTGATCTTGGCCGGCATCCCCTGGCTGACGATGCCGCCGTGTTTGGTCTGGAACGTCTGAGCCCCTTCCAGATGTCGCTTGACCAGATTGGGCAGTTCCAGATCCTCGAACAGGAAATTGAGAAACTCCTGTTTGTCGATTTCAAAGGCAAAGGCGTCTTCTCCTTCGCCCTGGTTGCTGGCCTGGCCGTCACCACTCCCCTGTCCGCCCCCACCTTCCGGGCGCAGAATCCGATCGCCCTGATGAAACTCCTTGTTGCCGGGATGCACAATACTGCGCTGGCCTCCGGGGCCGTGATGAAAAATGGGCTCGGACAGATCCTTGCGGGGGATATTGATACGCTCCCCCTGTTCCATGTCCTGGATGGAGCGGCGATTCACCGCATCGTTGACCGCTTCACGAATATGCTTGCGGTAACGGCGCAGAAAGCGCTGTCGATTGACGGTGCTCTTGCGCTTGTCGTTCAGGCGGCGATCAATGATGTAGCTCATGGGCTTCCTCCGGAAGCAGTTGCAAGTTTCAAGATTCAAGTTGCAACGCGGGGCAGAGCAGGGTGTTGATTGTTACGTTATCGCCGCGGTTCTGGCTTGGTCGCGGGCAGGGCCTATAAAAATGGATAGGCGATTTTCGCGTTGAAACTTGCAGCTTGAGACTTGCGACCTCCCACTGAATTTATTGCGCCTTTCGCACCCGCAGATACCATTCCGACAGCAGCCGTACCTGTTTTTCGGTGTAGCCGCGGGAGACCATGCGCTGCACAAAGTTATTGTGTTTGCGCTGGTCTTCTTCGCTACCTTTCGCATTGAAGGAAATGACTGGCAGCAAATCCTCGGTGTTGGAGAACATTTTCTTCTCGATCACATCGCGCAGCTTCTGGTAACTGAGCCAGCTGGGGTTCTTGCCGTGGTTGTTGGCGCGGGCGCGTAAAACGAAATTGACCACTTCGTTGCGGAAGTCTTTCGGGTTGGAAATGCCTGCGGGTTTTTCGATCTTTTCCAGATCTTCGTTAAGCGCCTGGCGATCGAAGATTTCACCCGTATCCGGATCGCGGAATTCCTGGTCCTGAATCCAGAAGTCCGCATAGGTCACGTAACGGTCGAAAATGTTCTGGCCGTATTCGGAATAGGACTCCAGGTAAGCGGTCTGGATTTCCTTGCCGATGAATTCCACATAACGGGGAACCAGATATTCCTTGATGAAGCGGCGGTACTGTTCCTGACGCTCCTGGGGGAACTGTTCCTGGTCGATCCGCTGTTCCAGGACATGGATAAGGTGCACCGGGTTGGCGGCCACCTCGGTGTGGTCGTAGTTGAAGACCTTGGAAAGGATCTTGAACGCAAACCGGGTGGAGAGCCCGTTCATGCCTTCGTCCACACCGGCCATGTCGTGGTATTCCTGAATGGATTTGGCATGGGGATCCACATCTTTCAGGTTCTCGCCGTCATACACGCGCATTTTGGAATAAATGCTGGAGTTCTCCGGCTCCTTGAGCCGGGTCAGCGTGGAGAACTGGGCAAGCATGTGCAGCGTATCCGGGGCGCAATGGGCATCACGCAGGCTGGAATTACGCAGCAGCTTGTCGTAGATCTGCATTTCCTCGGTGACGCGCAG
>JAZAJX010000160.1:0-13263 GCA_036230225.1 Pseudomonadota bacterium
GTGGCGTTGGCGGTGGCCGGCAGCACGTTTTCCTTTACCCCGGCTTCCAGCAAGGTGGGCGCCATGGTGGTACGCAGCAGGGCATTGGTTTCCGGCTTGCCTTCCAGTTGGCGAATGATCAGCGGCTCGAACAACCACAGGTTGGCGAACACCAGGCGCTTGGCGAAGGGTTGGTGGGGCGCCACCTGTTCCAGCATCTGCCGGGTGGGCACACTTAGTGATGCCGGGCGGGGGTGAGTCTGCAGATGGTCGATGGCTGCGGCCAGATCACCGATGGCAGTTCTCGCCGGCGGGCGGGATGAATGCCCCGGCTCGGCCTCCGCCTGCAGCTCCACCGTCATGTAACCTTTCTCGGCAATGCCCATCAGCGCCACCGGACGATCAAGGCCCAGGGTGCTGCCCGGCAACATCATGCCGCCCTCGTCCAGAATCAGGGCAAACCGCAGGCCCTGCTGTTCCAGCCAGGCAGCCATCTTCACTGCGCCCTCGCGACCACCGATTTCCTCATCGTGGCCGAATGCCAGATACACATCGCAGGCGGGAGTCTGGCCGTTTTGCAACAAGGTTTCGGTGGCTTCCAGAATCGCCATCAGGCTGCCCTTGTCATCCAGGGCGCCGCGCCCCCAGACAAAGTCGTCATCCACTACCCCGGCGAACGGCGGATGCTGCCATTGTTCCGGGGATGACACCGGCACCACATCCTGATGGGCCAGCAGCAACTGTGGCGGGCAATCGTTGTTGCTATCCCAGTGATACAACAGGCTATGGCCAAAGGTTTTCACGGAAAGGATCTGGTGGGTCAACGGAAAGCTGGTGCGCAGAAAGTCATGGAAGCCCACAAAGGCATCAGGCTGATCCGGGAGCGTCGCAAAACGCAGGGCGGTGGCCAGTCGTTCCACCATGGCGTCCTCGTCCATGGTCTGGTGCCATTCGGGCAGGTTGGCAACGCGGTTATCTGCCTGCGGCAATGTCAGGGTGTTATAGAGCAGGACTGCGAGCAGAATGAGTACGGCCAATACCAGCAATTGCAGCAAACGTTTCATGTTTTCCCCGCCGTTATGGATGCGTTGTTAGTATCACACTCCCAGATTAGCGAAGAGTGCTTCGCTGCAGGCCTGTGCAGACCTTCCCGCCGTATCAATACCAATGACCGGCACCGACCAGGGCTCATACTCCCGAGCCTGAACCGCTGACCAGGTCGGCACAATCAAGCCAGGCAGAGAGGATGTCCGCGCTTCCACTCGGCGACGGTGCTCTTGCGCATCGGAACAGATGACTTCGATATTGATGCACGCGGCCCCAGCCGCGTCTGCCGCCTGCTGCCAGCCAACCCGGGAGGCCGCTACCGTGTTGCAGGAATCGCAGATCACCGACAAGCCCTGTTTCAGGCAGTCCGTGGCCATGTAGGCCGCCATCTCGTAGCCTTCGGCATGAATATGCAACCCGCAGGTGTCGCGCAACCCCTGCTCCACAGCATCCACACGCAGATAGGTTGCGCCGGTACGTTGCGCCAGCGCGATGGCCAGTGTGGTTTTCCCCACGCCGGGCAAACCGGCAAACGCATAAAGCACTGCCATCTGCGGGTCAGACCAGCGCCTTGCGGTTGCGCAGCAATTCGCCAAGCCCCGCCTTGTCCAGTTGCAGATCCACATAAGCGGCGATGACTTCACCGTTATCCATGGCCAGCACTTCGTTAAGCAACTGGCGGGCGAAGCAGGCCTTGATCTGGCGCACCGCGGCTTTCACCTTGAGCAGGTTGGAAGCGTTCATGGACAGGGCATTGACGCCCATGGCCATGAGCAGCAGGGCGGAACCAGGCTCACCGGCCATTTCGCCGCACACGGAAACCGGCACGCCCTCTTCGTGGGCCTGCTCCACCACGTGCAGAATGGCGTGCAACACGGCCGGGTGATAGGAGTTATACAACGACGCCACCTGGCGGTTGTTACGGTCCACGGCCAGCAGGTACTGGGTCAGGTCGTTGGTACCGATGGAGAGGAAATCCACCCGCTGGGCCAGGGCCCGGGCCTGATAGACGGCGGCGGGCACTTCAATCATCACACCGACCTGAGGCATGGGAATATCCAGCCCTTCATCACGCACTTCCAGCCAGGCTCGGTGAATCAGGTGCTGGGCTTCTTCCGCTTCAATCACGCTGGTCACCATGGGCAGCATGATGCGCAGATTGTCGAGGCCGTCACTGGCTTTGAGCATGGCGCGGATCTGCACCATGAAGATTTCCGGGTGATCCAGGGTCACCCGAATGCCACGCCAGCCCAGGAAGGGGTTTTCTTCTTCGATGGGGAAATAGCTCAATGACTTGTCGCCCCCCACATCCAGGGTGCGCATGGTCACCGGATGCGGCGCGAACGCCGTCAGCTGCTCCCGATAGATAACCCGCTGCTCTTCCTCGGAAGGAAAGCGGTCACGGACCATAAAGGGAATTTCCGTGCGATACAGGCCCACGCCTTCGGCGCCCCGCTCCAGGGAACGGTTGATATCCGTCATCAGCCCGGTATTCACCTGCAACGGAATACGCACACCATCCAGGGTCTCCGCCGGTTCGTCGCGCAGCTTTTCCAGCCCAGCCTGCAGGCTGGCCTCTTCGGCGATAATTTCCTCGAACTGCTGCTTGAGCTCCGGCGAGGCATTGGCCACTACCCGCCCCCGGAAACCATCGACAATGATTTCCTTGTCGTCCATCTGCTTGAGCGGCAGATTCTGGGCGCCCACCACGGTAGGAATCCCCATGGCCCTTGCCACGATGGCCATGTGCGAGTTGCGTGATCCCCGGGTGGTGACGATGCCGCGAATGCGCTCGCGAGGAACCTCCATGAGCATGGGGGCGGAGATGTCTTCCCCCAGGAGGATGCACTCATCCGGGAATACGATGTGGCGACGGTTCTGGCTCTGCAGTTGTGCCAGCACCCGCCGGCCCAGATCGCGCACATCCGCCGCCCGCTCGCGCAGATAGGGGTCATCCATCATTTCGAAATTGCGTACATGGGCATCCACGACCGTGCGCAGAGCCCCCTGGGCCCACTGGCCTTCACGAATCTGGGCAATCACCTCCGCAGGCAACGCATGCCGGTCCAGCATGCGCAGATACACATCAAACAGGGCCTGCTCTTCCGCGCCCAGGCTTTTCGAGGCGCGCTCCGCCAGGTCCCGCACTTCCTGACGCACCCGCACCAGGGCATCGTCGAGACGGGCGATTTCCGCGCTGACGTCATCCACCTGCCGGTCCGGCACCGAGGACAGATCCGCCTCGGGGAACAGCAGCACCCCATAGCCAATGGCCGCACCAGGGCAGCCCGGCAGACCGTCATAAAAACTGGGCAGGTCCACCCCACCCGGGTCCAGTTGATCGAACAACACGCCGGAGGCATGGGCGTGGGCAATCACCGCCGACAGCTGGGCGGAGATTGTCACCAGAAACGCTTCTTCACTCTGGTCAAAGCGGCGCACATCGCGCTGCTGCACCACCATCACCCCGAGCACCTTGCCGTGATGCATCACCGGCACACCCAGGAAGGCATGAAAGGGGTCTTCCCCGGTCTCTGCCAGGTAATGGAATTTGGGGTGGGTGAAGGCATCTTCCAGATTGACCGGTTCCTCCCGGAGGCCCACCTGGCCCACCAGACCTTCGGACAGTCCCAGACTGACCCGTCCTACGGCTTCCTGCTTGAGCCCTTCGGAGGCCATCAATACATAGCGCTGGTCATCCTCGTCACGCAGATAGATAGAGCACACTTCCGTGCCCATGGCATCGCGCACCCGCTTGGCCATCAGATCCAGCGCGGAACGGATATCCGCCGCGTTGTTCACTTCCTGGACAATGCGTCGCAGGGTATCAAGCATTCGGTTTGTCTCCCGGGGTCATCGGGTCGGCGTTCTGATCGTCTTTTTTCCCTTTGAGGGCCGGGGCCAATTCGCGCAGGGCGCGGGCATAGACGCCACGCTTGAAGTGCACCACCTTGCGAATCGGATACCAGTAGTTCACCCAACGCCAGGCCTTGAACTCCGGGCTGTCGCTGGCGAACAGATCAATCGCGTCTTCCTCGGCGGTGAGGCGAAGCAGAAACCACTTTTGCCGTTGCCCGATACAATGCGGGCGATTACGGGGACGTCGCAAAAAACGGCGCGGCAGCCGGTAGGTCAGCCATCCCTCGGTGCTGGCAATGATTTCCACATGTTCCGGGCGCAGCCCGACTTCTTCCTCCAGCTCGCGAAACAGCGTTTCCTCTGGGGTTTCACCGGGCATCATGCCCCCCTGGGGAAATTGCCAGGCATCACGGTTGCCGACCCTGCGCCCCCAGAATACCCGGCCATCCTGGCCGGCAATGATGATTCCCACGTTCAGTCGGAATCCCTTGTCATCAATAATGCCTGTCATGGTGTCTCTGCGAGTCGGCACACCATTGCCGACTCTAGCTCCTTGTCAGCCCATTAAACCTTGCCGGGCAACCTGCAATCAATGCACAACCGTGCAACATCCGGTCCAACTTCACCACCCGTTGAGCAGCGCCTGCTGCCCCTCGCAGGCTCAGCATGCCTTCGGGAACACGCTCGAATTGCGAACCGGCCTGAACGAACGCGTGTGCAAGGCGTTTCCAGCGGCGTACGGGCTCCCTATAACTTGTCATGCGCTTCCCCTAAAATGTGTCGTTCATCTGAGGAGAGGCCATGACGCTCGCAATTTTCGATCTGGACAACACGCTGATCGCCGCCGATTCCGACCACCTGTGGGGAGATTGGCTGGTGGAACAGGGCATCGTCGACCAGCAGCATTACAAAGAGACCAACGACCAGTTCTACGTGGATTACCAGAACGGCCGTCTGGATATCATGGCCTACCTGCGTTTTTCCCTGAAAGTGCTGGCTGACCATGACATGGCACAATTGCATTTCTGGCGTGAACAGTTCCTCGCGGAAAAACTGGATGACATGTGGCTACCGAAAGCCGAAACGCTGCTGCAGCAACATCGGGATCAGGGGCACACCCTGATGATCATCACCGCCACCAATGACTTCGTCACCGCCCCCCTGGCGGACCGGCTGGGTGTGGATCACCTGATTGCCACCATGGCCGAGTGCAAGCGTGAACGCTACACCGGCGACGTGGCCGGTATCCCCAGCTACCGGGACGGCAAGGTCGAGCGGCTGGCAGAATGGCTGCGGGCCAACGACGAAACCCTCGAGGGCAGCTGGTTCTACAGTGACTCGCATAACGATCTGCCGTTGTTGCAGAAGGTGGACAACCCGGTTGCCGTCGACCCGGATGCCACCCTGGAAAGGGAAGCACGGGAGCGCGGCTGGCCGGTGATCAGCCTGCGCTGATCCATCCGATACGATCAGGGGGAAGAGGGATTCATGCGGTATTTTCTTGTCACGCTGACGGTGCTGGCCCTGGCGGCCTGCGACAACAACACACCCGAACCGTCAACCCGTGACGTATCCGACACGGCATCGGCTGTCACGGCCGACATCCCGGCAACCGTTTGGCAACAGACAGCCAACGACGCCGTGAAACAGGCCGCCACCGACTGGCAAGCTGCGTTGCAGGCTTTTGCCCAGACTCCCGAGCAGGCGCAGCTGGTCACCCTGCGTGAACGCCTGGAGAACTGGTATGGTGCCTTTATCGACCATTACCTGCTGACCGCCAGCCGGGCCTGCCAGCTCGGCCAGCAGGCACTGCTTGAGCGCATGGACACCTGGCCGCTATACCCCGGCTATCTGGACGCTCTGCCCCAGTGGCCGGAATCCGGCCTGATCAGTGATCCCTACCTGGAAATGACCCGCAAATCCCTGCGCACCCAGCATGGCGCAACGGATCCCGCTGAGGCCAGCCTGGGGTTCGCGGCCCTGTTTGTCGTCCTCAATGGCACCGAAGACAGCCCCAAAGCACTGGCGCTACTGGCCGGTGACGACGAGATCGCCCTGCGCCGTCGCCAGTATCTGCAACTGGCCGGCGAACAGTTGCAGGCGGATGCCAAACTGCTGTCCGTGGACGCGCCCCTGGATCCTCAAGCGATGAAATGCGGTCTGGAAAACGTGCTGGCCCGTGGCGCCCGCATGGACAGCAGCGACCTGGAAGCCGAAGGTCTGTTTATTCCGCCAGCCGTGAAACAAGCCAACGGGAACCGTTTACTCAAGGGCGTACGCAATATGGACCCGGCCACCCTGGAAGCCTGGGCAGAAAAAACGCCGGGCATTGAAGAGGCACTGGCGGCATCGGAAGAAGCAGGCAGCAACGCGCTCCGGGAGTGGCTGGATCAACACTAGGCGAGCAGGCTCTTTACAGGAGCGGCGCCCCTGCGGAGGGAGTAATCAAACCAGGGTTGTGCGCTGCCCACCCACAAAAAAGCCCGCCGGATTGTCACCCGGCGGGCTTTTTTTGGGCTGGGCGCTATTAGAAGTTATAGCGGCCGAACACACCGTAAGTATCGCGGTCACCGCCCACGACCACGCGAGCACCCAGATCCACCACCGGGGTCAGCTTGAACAGACCCTGACCGTAGACGCCCAGGTCATCGTCATAGAGATCCATGTAGGTCAGACCACCGGACAGCTCCAGTTGCTCGGTCGTCGCGTGACGCAGGCCACCGCGCAGCTCGAAGCCGATCTCGTCATCATCGCCGCGATCCACGTCTACTTCGTCATAGATGATGTCTGCGGAGGAAACGAAATCCAGGCCACGCTGCAGCGGTGTGTGGAAACCAATACCACCGGAGAGACGGTGGCCATCGACGTCCGCGTCAAAGGGGCCATTGTCGTAATCACCATCGTAGAAACCCAGGCTACCGCGCAGGAAAATATGCTCGTCCAGCGCGAAGCTGCCTTCACCGGTAATGGCATCCACATCCCAACCGTTGTCCAGGTCCCAGCGATCATAGGCCAGCTGACCATAGGTGTAGGAGAAACCGTTATCACGGACCATGGAAGTCCGCTGCTCAGCCATGGCCGGTGCAGCAACAGCCAGGGCAATACCTGACACAAGCAAAGTTTTCTTAAACATAAAAAAGGTCCTCTTCATATCGATGAACGGCATCAATGTGCTTCCACTCTAGTCGCCTAATGGAGTCGCTAACGCACGAGCAGTTCCGCCTTTTTGACGGTTTTATAAAAATTTTCAATGCCGGCGCGCTCTTATAGCACAGGCTTGACCTTGGGGTTACCCTGAAGTTTGACAATCTGTGACGGCATGCAAGGTTCTGCACTTCATCGTCTACGGAGATACCCATGCAGACTCAGGACTTCGATATTCAAGGCGCCACCTGCCAGGGCTGTGTCCGCAAGATTCGCGACGCATTGAGCCCCGTTCCCGGCGTCGAGGATGTGAAGGTCGATCTGGACAACCAGCACGTCACCGTGACCGGCGACGCCAACCGCGGCGCTCTGCAAGAGGCACTGGCCCGCAGCGGCTATGGCGCCGCAGGCCAACGCCTAGAGGCCCCCGCCCCCACGTCGACGGACAGCAATCACGAACAGCAATTCGCCATTTCCGGAGCCACTTGCGCGGCCTGCGTGCGCACCATCGAAACGGCCCTTCGCAACACCCCAGGCGTCACCCAGGCACAGATGAATTTTGCTGACCGTACCGCCCGGGTCACCGGTACTGCCAACACGGCGACACTGATCCAGGCGGTGGAGAACGCCGGTTACGGCGCCAGCCCACTTGATGATGACAGTGACGAGGACGCCCGGGACGCCCAGGAGCAGCAACACTACCGGCAACTGCTCCGACACATGTGGCTTGGTTTGGGCCTGGGCGGACCTCTCATGGCATGGGGGCTGCTGGGCGGCGACATGATGGTGCGGCCCGGCGAAACCAGCCAGTGGGCCTGGATGGGCATCGGCGTGCTGACGTTGCTGGTACTGGCCACCGCCGGCCGCCATTTCTTTGTCGGTGCCTGGAAAGCGTTCCGCAATCACAACGCCAACATGGATACCCTGATCGCCCTGGGCACCGGCGCCGCCTGGGTCTACTCCATGGCGGTGGTATTGATTCCCGCCGCCCTGCCAGAGGCCGCCCGCCATGTGTACTTTGAAGCCAGCGCCATGATCATCGGCCTGATCAATCTGGGTCAGGCATTGGAAGTGCGTGCCCGCGGCAAAACCAGCGCCGCCGTGAAACGGTTACTGGACCTGGGCGCCAAAACGGCACGGGTGATCCGCGACGGCCCGAATCAGGAAAAAAGAGAACAGGACATCCCGGTGGATCAGGTGCAGACCGGCGACCTCCTGCGCGTGCGGCCCGGGGAAAAAATTGCCGTGGACGGCACCGTCGAGGAAGGGGAAAGCCGGCTGGATGAGTCCATGCTGACCGGCGAGCCCATGCCGGTCAGCAAAGGCCCCGGTGATACGGTCAGTGCGGGCACCCTGAACGAGGGTGGCACCCTCCTTTACCGGGCCACTGCCGTTGGCAAGGATACTGCCCTGTCACGGATCGTGGCACTGGTGAAAAAGGCTCAAGGCAGCAAGCCCCCCATCGGCCGTCTGGCGGATGACGTGTCGGCCGTGTTTGTTCCCACCATCATGTTGATCGCCGTGGCGGCAGCCCTTGCCTGGTTCAATCTGGGCCCGGAGCCCCGCGTCACACACATGCTGATCAGCGCCACCACCGTTCTGATCATTGCCTGCCCCTGTGCACTGGGGCTGGCCACCCCCATGTCGGTCATGGTGGGTGTCGGCAAGGCCGCTGAATACGGCATCCTGATCCGTGAAGGTGACGCCCTGCAGACCAGCAGCAAGCTCGATACCATCGTGCTCGACAAGACCGGCACCATCACCGAAGGCAAGCCAGCGCTGACAGATATCTTCTGCGCTGAAGGGCAGCAGGAAGCGCCCCTGTTGCAACTGGCCGCCAGCCTGGAAAGCGGTTCGGAGCATCCGCTAGCCCGCGCCATCACGGAAGCCGCCGAACAGCGCGGTCTTGGCCCCGAGCGCGCCGATCAGTTTCAGGCCCTGAATGGCAAGGGTGTCAGCGCCACCATCAATGGCAGCACCTACCGGCTCGGTAATCGTCGCTGGCTGGAGAGCGAAGGCGTCAGCATTACCCTGGACAGCACGCCGCTAACCGACCGTGGTGCCACCCCGCTGTTTCTGGCGGAGGATCACCGCCTGCTCGGCATCCTGGGCGTGGCGGACCGGATCAAGGAGGACTCCCGTGACGCAATCGCGCGCCTGAAGGATCAGGGGCTCACCGTCGTGATGATTACCGGCGACATCCAGGCCAGCGCCGACGCCATTGCCCAACAAGTGGGCGTGGATCAGGTCATGGCCGAGGTGCTCCCGGAAGACAAGGCCAGGAAGGTGGAGGCCCTGCAACAGGAGGGGCGCACCGTGGCCATGGTCGGCGACGGCATCAACGATGCGCCGGCGCTGGCGCAGGCTGACGTGGGATTCGCCATCGGCACGGGCACCGACGTGGCCATCGAGTCCGCCGCCATTACCTTGATGGGGGGCTCGTTGCATGGCGTGGCAGATGCCATGGCCATCTCTGCCGCCACCGTTCGTAACATCAAGCAGAATCTGTTCGGCGCCTTCGTTTATAACAGTCTGGGGGTGCCGGTCGCCGCCGGGGCGCTTTATCCCATCACCGGGAGCTTGCTCAGTCCGGTAATCGCCGGTGCAGCCATGTCGCTCAGTTCGGTCACCGTGGTCAGTAATGCCAACCGGCTGCGACTGTTCAAACCCCAGCGAGGCAACCCATGACACCGGAACAACTGGCAATACAACTGCGCTGCCCCTGCGGGGACGAAGGCGCGCAGGTGGCTGACAACATGAACCGGCACAACCAGCCCATCATTACCGCCAGCTATCAGGCACTGGCGCCTCAACCTGGCGATCATGTGGTGGAAATCGGCCCCGGCAGTGCCGGCCACCTGCCGTCACTACTGGCAATGAGTCACACGCTTCGCTATACCGGACTGGACCTGTCTGCAGACATGGTGGCCCAGGCGCAACAGCAACACGGGCATCATGAACGAGTGCGCTTCGTCGAAGGCGATCTGCATCACCCACCGCTACCGCCCGGCTGCGCGGACAGTGTGGTCGCCGTCAATGTGGTGTACTTCTGGAATCCCCTACTGCCGGCCTTGCACGCCCTTCGCACCCTGTTGCGCCCCGGCGGCCGTTTGTGTCTGGGCCTGCGGGACAAAAACAGCATGGCCACCTTGCCGGTCTTCCAGCACGGTTTTCTCACCTATGACGGCCCGGAGCTGCAGCAGGCGCTGCAGACCGCGGGCTTTGTCGGCATACATCAACAGATCATTCCTGAAAACAGCATCAACGTAATGGGCCAGGTCATGCATAAAACCGGTCTGGTCATTACCGCCTGCACCCCGGAGGTCACGCCATGACGTTGCTCATCAACCTTGCCGGCCTGCTGCTGATGGTCGGGATCATCGGGTGGTTCTGGTTGTCCCATTCATCCACCAACGGGCACGTTGTCAACGACCAGGGCACCACCATTGTCGTCGCCGATGGCGTCTACCAGCCGTCCACGCTCCATGCCACCGCCGGTCAACCGCTGACCTTGCATTTCGATCGCCGGGACCCGTCACCCTGTGCCGAACAGGTTATTTTCCACGGCCTGGACGTGAGCGAATTTCTGGATATGGGTACTATTACTACAGTGACCCTGGATAATCCGCCCGTCGGTGAATACCGCTTCACCTGCCAGATGCAGATGTATCAAGGCAGACTGATAGTCACAGCTGAACATGCCTAGCGAGGAATCCCATGAAAGTTCTGTCCGCACTCCTGCTCGCCCTGTTAGTTGTCGCCTGCGGTGACGACGGCCCACCTAAACCAGAAGCCTCAGCCGCCCAGGCGAAGGCCACTGAGGAAAAGGCTGCCAGCACCGACAAGGTCCTGGAAGTCTATAAATCGCCCACCTGCGGTTGCTGCGGCGCCTGGGTGGAACACATGGAAGCCAATGGTTATCAAGTCGTCGTGCATGAGCAGCAGAACCTGCAGTCCATCAAGGAAAAAGCGGGCATACTGCCCGGCCAGGGCTCCTGCCATACGGCCTTTATCGGCGACTACGTGATTGAAGGTCACGTCCCCGCCGCTGACGTGGATCGGCTGCTGGCTGAAGCCCCGGACGCCAAAGGCCTGACAGTGCCGGGAATGCCGGTAGGCTCACCGGGCATGGAAATGGGCGACCGTGTCGATGCCTACGACGTACTACTGTTTGATGAAAACGGCACCACAGTATTCAGTCACTACCCGGGAAACCAATAAGCGTCGAGCTGCTAGCTACGAGCGTCTCGTCGCGGGCAACGCCTTCGCGTCTTTCAGCGTCGCGCCCGCGACGTGAGGTTTAGGTAGCGGCAACCTTGTTCGTTACCCTTTTCTCGTAGCTAGCCGCTAGTTCCTCGAAGCGCGCTCCTCTTCATGTTGTCATCTGCGGCAAGTAACGTTGTGGATTTGATCGTAATGAGACCCTGAATGCTTTCTCTCCATGACTGGCTGCTCCTTGCCAGCGTCTGCGCACTGGGGGCCATGGCGCCCGGTATCAGCCTGGCGGTGATCACCCGCCACACCCTCCACGGCGGCGCCCGTGCCGGGGCACTGGCCGGCTTCACCCACGCCCTGGGGATCGGCATCTGGGCCACGGCCACGGTCACCGGGATGGCCGTATTGTTCCATCGCTATCCCTCGCTGGAGCAGGGATTCAGCCTGGCCGGCGCACTCTTTCTGCTATGGATGGCCTGGAAAAGCTGGCAGGCCGGGCAGCAACCACCGCCTCCGGCCAACACTGACAAGACATTCAACGTGCTTCACGGTGCGGCACGGGATGGCTTTCTGGTCGCCTTTCTCAACCCCAAGGTCGCCCTGTTCTTTCTTGCGCTTTTCAGTCAGTTTCTGCAGTCGGACATGGCGCAGGCAGCCCGGATTCAGATGGTTCTGACATCCATGTTCATTGATGGCGGCTGGTATATGCTGGTGGCCATTCTGCTCGGCCGTAGCCGCTTTATGCCCTGGCTACGAGAGCACCACCACTGGGTGGAAAAAGGAACCGCCATCCTGCTGGTGGTGATCGCCGCCAGTGTGGTCTGGCAAGCCGCATAACCGGACAGAGTGCGTTGACCCCGGGGTTACCCGAAGGTTAATAATGACATCATGAAATCGCTATGGCGCCAATACGGTTCGGCCTTCCTGGCCCTGTTGCTTTCCGCTCTGATGCTGGTGACTGGCACCGCCGTGGCCGTGGAAAGCAGCGCCATGGCCACAGATGGCGCACCCACCAGCGCCATGGAGCATTGCCACCACCACACCCCGACCTTGGCGGACATGGCGTCCGATCATGCCCAGGCCAAACCCTGTCCCGAGGGTGAAGCCTGTCAATGCATCAGCCTCTGCCAGGTCAGCGCCATGACGGTTATCCGGTTTACCCCGGCCTCGGATCGACCTGCGCAGGACTACCTGCCGAGGGCCGTTATTGATCTCTCCCCGGGCATTCACCGACTCCCACTTCGCCCCCCGTCCCTGACTGTTTGAGACCGCCTTACCCACTCAAACAATCAGGAGACAAACCATGAACACCCAAAATCCGTTTTCCCTGCCACGGCGACGTTTCGTGCAGGGACTTGCGCTTGGCGCCGCAGGTCTGGGCATGGGCCTAAGCCCGCGCCAGCTGCTGGCGACCCAGGGGCATACCGGCGCACCGGTCATCAGCGGTGACACCTTTCACCTGATCCTGGGCGGTGCCGATGTGAACATCACCGGCAAGCCCCGCCCGGCCACCACTATCAACGGGAGCATTCCCGGCCCGACCCTGCGCTGGCGCGAAGGTGACACTGTCACCCTGAAGGTCACCAACCTGCTGCCGGAAACCAGTTCCATTCACTGGCACGGCCTGCTGCTGCCGTTCCAGATGGACGGTGTCCCGGGCCTGTCCTTCGACGGCATCAAGCCCGGCGAGACCTTCACCTACCAGTTCCCGGTGGTGCAGAGCGGCACCTACTGGTATCACAGCCATTCCGGCTTTCAGGAACAGACCGGCATCTACGGGTCCATCATCATCGACCCGACAACGCCGGATCCACACGCCTTCGATCGCGAGCAGGTGGTGATGCTGTCCGACTGGAGCGACGAGGATCCCCAGCAGCTCTACGCCACCCTCAAGAAGCTCAGCCACTACTACAACTTCAACGAACGCACCGTGTTCGACACCCTGCGCGACTTCCGCGAAAAAGGCGTCATGCAGACACTCAAGGATCGCCACATGTGGAACACCATGCGCATGAGCGA
>JAZAJX010000161.1:0-9241 GCA_036230225.1 Pseudomonadota bacterium
CGGCGAGCCCGAGCAGTGACGAGGGTTGATCGATCATCTCGCGAACGGCTTCGTCGTCGCCTGCGTAATAGTTCGCCACGGGATAGAGGAGCAGGGCGCGTCCGTCCTGCTCCAGCAGCAGGTCGTAGCCAAACGTCATGGCAAGTCGTTTGGCCAGGCTGGTCTTGCCGGCACCGATCGGCCCTTCCACCGCAATGAAGCGGGGCAGGGTACGTGCCTGGCGGCGTTGCTCGATGCGTTCGTTGAGACTTTTTTCAGTGGAGGAGTGCATCGCGGTCCAGTTCTGCCAGTGGTGAAATCGTTTGCTCTGCTACCTGTTCCAGAAAACTACTCAGTGCGGTGCCATCCGGCAAGTGGGCCTGGGGGGAAATTTCCAGTAGCGGCTGGAGCACAAAGGCGCGTCGGGTCATTTGCGGATGCGGGACCTGAAGGTCGCTGCTATCGATGCGTTGGTTGTCTATCAGCAGAATGTCCAGATCCAGAGTGCGTTCCCCCCAGTGGCGCAGGCGCTGGCGCCCCGCCGCGAGTTCCAGGGCCTGGAGGGTGTGGAGCAACGTATGGGGTGACAGTGTGGTGTCCAGCTGAGCGACCGCATTGACGTAGTCCGGCTGGTCCTGGGGGCCGACAGGGGCGCTGGCGTAGAGCCGGGAATGGTGTACCAGGCTGACGTGTGGCAGCCGTTGCAGGGCCCGCAGGGCGGAGATCAGCCGTTGCGCGGGGTGGTCCAGATTGCTGCCAAGGCCGATCAATGCCTGCATCAATACGCCTCTGGTTCTGCGAAAAGGCCAGTTTTGCCACAGAGGGTACAGAGATCGCGTTTTTCCAGGTGTTCTCTGTGTCCTCTGTGGTGCATGGGACGGTTTTAGTTGTCAGCGGCCGGTTTGGGACGGCGTCTGCGGCGACGGCGCTTGTTGCCGCCCCCCTGGTTACCCAGCTGGCTGATCATCTGTCGCCGGCCCGATTCATCCTGTTCCTGATAACGGGTCCACCAGTCACCGAGGCCGGGCTTGATTTCACCCGCCTGTTCCCGCAGCAGCAGGAAATCATAGGCGGCGCGGAATCGGGGGTGTTCCATGAGCGCGTCAGCACGCTTACCGGCGCGCTTGTCCAGCCGCAGCTGTAGTTCCCACATTTCGCGCATCACGGTGGAGAAGCGCCGAGGAATGGCGGTGTGCTTGATCTGCTGGTTCAGGGCGCGGGTAGCGCTCTTGTGCAGGGCCTGGGCCGGTGGCAGGCCGCTCGACAAATAGCGCCCCATACGGCTTTGAATGACCGGCCACAGCAGTACGGCGTAAATGAAGGCGGGGGTGACCGGCTTGTTGTCGGCCAGCCGCTTGTCGGTGTTGTCCATGGCGGCCAGCAGCATGGCTTCCCACACCGGTCCTTGTTCTCCCTTGAGAGCCTGCTGGGTTTCCGGGAACAGGAACGTGAACAGGCCCAGCGCCTGGAGCTGCTGGTAGGAATCCCGGGCATGGCCACTGAGGAACAGCTTGAGCACCTCATCGAACAGACGGGCGGCAGGGACCTGGAGCAGCAGCTCGGCCAGTGTCGGGATCGGGTCCCCGGTCGCCGGATCAATATGGAAGCCCAGCTTGGCGGCAAAGCGGGCGGCGCGCAGCATGCGCACGGGGTCTTCGCGAAAACGGGTCTCCGGATCACCGATCAGATGAATCACCTGATTGTCGATATCGTCGATACTGCCGGTGAAATCATGGAGGGTGAAGTCGGCGATATTGTAGTACAGCGCATTGATGGTGAAATCGCGGCGCAGGGCGTCTTCCTCGATGCTGCCCCAGGTATTGTCGCGCAGGACCAGGCCGGTTTCCTCATGGGCATGGTGCTGGTCTCGATCCGGGTTATCGTCCCGGTTCATGGCGCGAAAGGTAGAGACCTCGATGACCTCACGGCCAAAACGGACGTGGACGATCTGGAAGCGGCGGCCGATGATGCGGGAGCGCTTGAAAATACGATTGACCTGCTCCGGCGTCGCATTGGTAGCGACATCGAAATCCTTGGGGTCACGGCCGCAGAGGATGTCGCGTAGACATCCTCCCACCAGGTAGGCCTCAAAACCGGCCTTGTGTAGACCATAGAGGACATCCAGCGCCGCACGGGACACCTGTTTGCGGGAAATGGGGTGCTGGTCGCGGGGAATCACGCGCGGTTCGAACGTTCGGCGGTTTTTCAGGGAACTCATCTTCAACCAGCCAGTCATACGTTCCAGAAACTTGCAGGGCATGCGTTGTTATCAGCCTTGGGATGTACGATAAAGCGGCGATGGTAGCACTTTTTCTCGACTATTGAGATACTGGCCGGCTTGGGGTCGCCCCAGAAAGTAAAAAGGAGCCACAACCGTAGTTGTGACTCCCATATTTTGCGCTGATTCTGTTGTTATTATTGTTTGTGTTGTTTTCTGCCTTGTCGCTGCAATCATCAGTTGCAGCAGCACTGCATTGGCTCGTGAAATTATTCTTCTTCTTTCTTGTTGTTATTGTTGAGCCTGTACGCCGTGTTTTTGTTCTTAGCTGGCGTGGGATTCATAGTGCCCGTCCCACCGGGGCAATGCAACAAAGAGTGAACTTCTTTAAAAACAGCAACTTGCAATCGTTAGTTAAAAATAAAGTAAATAGTTTCCCGAAATGTGTAACCTTGGTGTTACCTCTCTGTGTAGCGCGGTAACACTTGTTCCCATTCTGGGGATGGGGGAAAGGGAGACGGACTGTATACCCCTTCGCCGGGCTGAGAAGATTTTTACATAGTCTGGAGAGAAATCCGGCGCCACCGGTGCGGCTATCTGTACAGACGGTGCATTAACGGCGATTACCGGCTTTCTTGCGGGGGATGCCCAGTCGCTGGCGACGTTCCCAGAGGCTTTTGCGGCTGATGCCCAGTTTCTGTGCCAGCTCGGTCTCGGTCATGCTGTCCTGATTTTCCATCACGAAGCGGGTGAAATAATCCTCCAGGGACAGGTCCTCACTGGGGTCCAGGCTGGCACGGCTGACGCGTTGCGGTGTGCGGTTGGGGTTGAGGCCCAGCTGTGCCGGGCCGATGCCATCTTCCTCGGTGAGGATGATGGCCCGTTCAATCACGTTTTCCAGTTCGCGCACATTTCCTGGCCAGCTGTAGCTGCGCATGGCTTGCCAGGCGGCATCCGTAAAGTAGAGATCGTGGCGGTTGAGCTTTTCACAGCCCCGGGCGAGCAGCGCACTGGCCAGATTCTGCAAATCATCCTGGCGGTCGCGCAGGGGGGGTAGCGTCAATTCCATGACGTTGCGTCGTTAATACAGATCCTGGCGGATGGGGCCTTCGGCCACCCGTCCGGGCAAATCCAGCTGGCTACTGGCGAGAATGCGTACATCGACCTTGCGGGGAGAGAGCGAGCCCTGCCGGTGGATTTCATGGTGGGTCAGCAGGGTCAGCAGGCGGCTTTGTACATCGCTGTTCAGTTCGCCCACTTCGTCCAGGAACAGCGTGCCGCCATCGGCTTCTTCAATCCGGCCGGCACTGTCCTCGTCACCGAACAATTCACTCAGTTGCAGATTCTTGGGCAGTGCGGCGCATTGGACGGAGATCAGCGGGCCACCGGCACGTTCGCTCTGTTCATGCAGGGCTCGGGCGGTGAGCTCCTTGCCGGTGCCGGATTCCCCCATGATCAGCACCGGGGTATTGGTCGGGCCGACGCGATGGATGCGATGCTTGAGTTCCTGCATGGCCTCGCTATCACCGATCATGTTGTGAACCGGGTAGCTGCGTTCCAGATCGCGACGCAGGGCCCGGTTGCCCCGGTTCAGTCGGCCTTCCTTGAGTACCCGCTCCACGGCCAGCAGCATTTCGTCATGGTCGAAGGGCTTGGGGATATAGTCCACGGCGCCCTGACGCATGGCGTCCACCGCGGAGCGCAGACTGGCGTAGCTGGTCATGATCAGCACGGGGGTCGTGCCGGCGCTTTCTATCAGTGCGGTTCCCGGATCGCCCGGCAGGCGCAGGTCGCTGATGATGAGGTCAAACTGATTGAGGTTCTGCTCACGGGCCTGTTCCACGGATTCCGCTTCCGCCACGGAATGTTCGTGGCGGGCCAGGAGTTTGCGCAGGGCGCCGCGAATAACCGGCTCGTCTTCAACAATCAGAATGTGACTCATGTATCGCTGGGTCCTTGTCGGGTTGAGCAGGATACTACGTTTCAGGGTGTCCGGGGGATGTGCCGTCCTGTCGGTGTAGCGGCAGGCTGACCACAAAGCGAGTGCCGCCGGAGTCGCTGAGCGGACTCTCCACCCGGATGGTGCCCTGATGCTCCTCAATAATACTGTACACCAATGCCAGGCCCAGCCCGGTGCCACGACCCGGTGGCTTGCTGGTGACAAAAGGCTCGAACAGGGCGTCGCGCAGCGTGTCGGGAATGCCGTGGCCCTGGTCTTCCACCTGGATATCCAGGAAGGCATCACGCACCGCACATCGTACGGTAACGGGTTGACGGGATTCGCTGGCGTCGGCGGCATTGCCGAGCAGATTGATGAACACCTGCAGCAAACGTTGCGGGTCGCCCTTGACCCAACTGTCGGCCGGGCAGTGATTGATGAACGGTTGCTGGCGGTGATCCGGGTCCAGCAACAGCAGTGAGATCGCTTCTTCCACGGTGTCGCCCAGATTCACCGGCACCTGCTCGCTGAGGCGGGTGCCGCCGGAGTGGCTGAACGTGACCAGAGATTCCACGATGCGGGTAATACGGCGGGTCTGCTCGAGAATCTGTTCGCAGGCTTCCTGTTGTTCTTCGAGGTCACTGTCTTCGTCCAGGTTTTGGGTCAGGCAGGCAATGGCGGTGACCGGGTTGCCGATTTCATGGGCGACCCCGGCCGCCAGTCTGCCGATGGAGGCGAGCCGTTCGTTGTGGGCCAGATGCGCTTCCATATGGCGTAGCTCGGTGATGTCCTCGATGACCAGTACCTGGCCGCCGGCTTGTTCTGCGGTGCCGGCTCCCATCACTTCGGATTTGTGCAGGCTTAACCAGCGGGTCTGGTTGTCCACTTCCAGAGCGAGCTGCGGCTGGTGAGGATTATCGTCGTGGCTGAAGCGGGTAAAGAACTCCCCCCAGGGCGGGTCCAGGTCAGCCAGCCGCGAGCCGATCGTGTCTTCCGCGGGAATGCCCGTGAGGCTTTCCATGGCACGGTTCCAGCCGATGATTTCCCGGTCCGCGCCGAGGGAGATGACCCCCATGGGCAGTTCCAGCAGGGTCTGGCGATGGAAGCGGCGCAGCCCGTCCAGTTCTGCTGCGAGGCCGGAGAGGCGATCGCGGTACTGTTCCAGGCGAGATTCAATGAACTGGATATCCTCGCTGGATTGCTGCTCTTCTTCCGGCAGATAGGGCAGATGATCGTCCATCAACTGGTGTGACACTGACGGGCCGAGCAGGCCGGACAGGTTGGTTTCCAGTTGATCCCGTAACCGGCGTAAGGCATAGGGGCGGGTTTCCGTGCGTGGCAGTCGCAGATCCCGCAGTGCCATTTCCACTTCCCGGGTGGCGGTAATCGGTCCCAGCGGATGACTCAGGGCATCGATGAAATCGTCCACACTCTTGGCTTCCAGCTCCCAGCGATAGGGGCGGCGCAGGCTGTCCACGGCACAGGCCTCGGCCGCATTCTTTTCCGCCCGACTCATTGGCGTGACGATGGAGACAATGGCGTAGATCAGGGCGTTGGCAGTGACGGACGCGATGGCGACATGGTGCCACTGGCTGGCACCGGTCTGGTAGCGCATGCCGAGCAATTCCATCAGGGGCTGGAACTGCCATTGCGGATAGGTAATGGGCAATAGCAGCAGTAACAGCCAGAGCACAAAGCCCACCGTGAGACCGGCGAACAGGCCGCTGCGATTGCCGGAGGGCCAGAACAGGGCGCCAATCAGGCCGGGGACAAACTGCAGCGTGGCGACGAAAGACAGCACGCCCAATTCCACCAGCGTGTGCTCGGTGCCGGTGAACCGGTAGAACAGATAGGCCAGGGCGAGGATGGCGGCGATCAGGATGCGCCGGGTCCAGAGCAGGTTGCGGTACAGATTCTGCCCCTGATGTAGCGGACTGGCGGGCAACACCAGGTGATTGAGGCACATGCCCGACAGGGCCAGTGTCGCCACGATCAGCATGCCGCTGGCTCCGGCCAGGCCGGCAATGTAGCCAAGCACCGCACCGTTGCCGCCGGTGATCAGGCCAATGCCGATGGCGTAGTAGTCCGGGGACGTGGGCGCATTACCGGCGGCTGCGGCCCACAGGATGACCGGGACACACAGTGCCATTAGCAGGAACATCAGTGGCAAGGCCCAGCTGGCGGTGATCAGGGCGCGAGGATTCATGTTCTCGGTAAAGGCCATATAGAACATGTGGGGCAGTACCACGGCTGACACAAAGAAGGCCATGATCATGGAATGCCAGGTGCCGTCTTGCAGGGGGTAATAGAGGCGCGAGAGCATTTCCGGATGTTCATCCAGCCAGGTATTCAGACTGCTGGGACCGTCGAACACGCCGTACAGCCCGAGCAGGGCCACGGCGCCAAACGCCAGTAGCTTGATCAGCGACTCCATGGCGATGGCCATCACCAGGCCTTCGTGTTTTTCCCGGGCGGTCGCATGTCGGGCGCCGAACAGAATGGCGAAGATCACCATCATCAGACAAAAGCCGGCGGCCAGGTCGCGGGGGTCGGCGGTGCCGCTGAGAATCTGGATGGACTCCGCCACGGCTTTCAATTGCAGGGCAAGCAGCGGCAACACGCCGATGAGCATGATGACGGTGGTCATGGCACCGGCCATGCGACTGCGATACCGGAAGGCAAACAGGTCTGCCAGCGAGCTGAGCTGGTAGGTAGTGGTGAGCCTGAGGATGGGGGCCAGCAATATGGGGGCAAGCAGGAAGACCCCGGAAATCCCGAGAAAATAAGACAGGAAGTTATAGCCGTACTGGTAAGCGTAGCCCACTGAGCCATAGACGGCCCAGGCGCTGGCATAGACCCCCAGAGACAGGACATAGACCAGTGGATGGCGCACCCAGTGGGCGGGCAGCAGGCCGCGTTCGGTGACCCAGGCCACGGCAAACAGGAACAGCAGGTAGCCACCGGCAATCAGAATCAGATCGCTGACACTATAGACCATCGACATCTTTGCTCTTGGCAATCCAGTAACTCAGGGCGATCAGCCCCAGCCAGATCAGATAGGGGCGATACCAGGCGCGCCCGCCTTCACTCCACCAGTCGATGATGGCAGGGGAAAGCAGGTAGGTGCCGAGAATGAAGATGATCAGCAGGCGGTCGGTATACATAGCGGATTAATGCCCCCTTGAGGCGGAAAGCATACGTCAGGTGGGGGAGGTGTGTAAAAGCGAGGACAGCGGCAAGTTACAAGTTTCAAGCTGCAAGGCGCGGGATGTGTATTTGTGTTCCGGTCGGCTGTCTCCGCGCTTATACCGTTAAACGCGGGCACAGCATTTGCTGTGGGTCTTTGCTGATTCGTGTTGCAACTTTCAGCTTGTAACTTGCAACTCGTCTGGCAATGGCTGCTGGCGGCCCGCTGGCCACTGGTGATCGGGATAGTGCGCCGTGCCCCATGCCAGCAGCGTCGCCGGGTTTGCACCTTGCAAGTCAGAGGGGGGCTGCAGGCCCATGCAGCGAAGGGCGGCGCTTAGCAGCTGACTGGCCCGGTCAGCCGCCAGTGCGTCGCTGCCCCGGGATTTGGACAGCTTCAAGTTTCGGCCATCGGTGACCACCGGCAAATGCGCATAGTCTGGCGCCGGTCTGCCCAGGCATTCCAGCAGCCAGCGCTGGCGCAGGGTGGAATCAAGCAGGTCGGCGCCACGCAGCACATGGGTAATGCCATCATCTGCATCGTCCAGGGCACAGGCGAGCTGGTAGCCGAACAGGCCGTCGCGACGTCGAATGACAAAGGCGCCACCGTCGTGGTGCAGGTTGTTGCTGATGGTCCCCTGAATGCCGTCCTGGTAGGTCAGCGCCCGATCGGGACCCTGCAGGCGGATGGCGGTATCGTCGGCGGCGGACACAGCGGCGCTGATGCCGGGATGGTTATGATTGAGGGTGGCCAGCTGTTTGCGGGTCAGGCGGCAGTGAAAGGCATGGCCGCTGTCAAGCAGCTGTTCAACCGCATCCTGGTAGGCCGGGCGACGCTGACTCTGGTAACGGACAGGGCCATCCCAGTGCAGACCGAACGCGTCCAGCTGTCGTAGGATGTTATCGGCGGCGCCGGGGACCTCGCGGGGTGGGTCAAGATCATCCACTCTCACCAGCCACTCGCCATCGGCATGGCGCGCTTCCAGCCAACTGGCAAGAGCGGCCACCAGCGAACCGAAATGCAGCGGGCCGGAGGGAGTGGGGGCGAAACGTCCGCGATAGAGCATAGTTGCAAGTGACAAGTTGAAAGTTACAAGGCGCGGGGGAGGCTATGCGCCTTTTGCAATGCCATGCCCGCGCTTATCCGGAATAGTGCGTGCCGAGGCTCTAACAGCAAAAAGGCCGGTCCAGGGTATGGACGCGGCCTCCTAAAGTGAAACTTGCTCGGCGCGATCCCGCGCTTTGCAACTTTCAACTGATCTTAGCCTGCCAGCTGCTTCTCCTTGATCTCCGCCAGTTCCTTGCAGTCGATGCACAGGTCGGCGGTGGGGCGGGCTTCCAGGCGGCGGATGCCGATTTCCACGCCGCAGGCCTCACAGAAGCCGTAGTCATCCTTGTCCACCAGGTCGAGAGTCTTCTCGATCTTTTTGAGCAGCTTGCGCTCGCGGTCACGGGTGCGCAACTCAAGTGCGAACTCTTCTTCCTGGGTGGCACGGTCGGCAGGGTCTGGCAGGTTGGCCTGTTCGTCCTGAAGGTGGTGCATGGTACGGTCCGCTTCCTCCATCAGCTCCTGGCGCCAGGCCAGCAGAATCTGGCGGAAGTGCTCGCGTTGTTTCTCGTTCATGTACTCCTCATCCTTGGCGGGCATGTAAGGCTTGAAGCCATGCATTTGTGCCTGGGAAGAAGAAGAGGTGGTTTTCTTTTTCACGGTTGCTTTTACCTGAGCAGAAGAGGTGGATCGGCTCGGCGAAGTCCTTTTGCCGGCTGTCGCGGTCCGTGCGTTACCGGTGTGCGTCGTTTCCCTGGCAGCGGCCCGGGCCCCGGCCGATTCCGTTCCAGAGGCAGGCAGTTTTGTTGTGGGTGCACCGGGCGGTGCTTTTTTTGGGGTCGCCTTTTTTGCGGGGGCTTGGGTGGCCGTA
>JAZAJX010000162.1:0-17720 GCA_036230225.1 Pseudomonadota bacterium
CCCACCACGGGGTGGCTGAGCCCCGTGGCGAGATCCTGCTGGCCACCCGCCGAACCGCGGACAGCGGCCTGCCGGAAAAAGTGGATATCCTTCACCAGCATGGTGACCACTACCACGGCGAAGGCACTATCAGCCTCGACTGCCCGGACCTGCACGGCGCCGGCTCCAACGAGGCCTACTCCGTGTTCGGTTGCAGCGACGGCATCCTCATCGTCCACCAGGACGGGGAAACCTTCACCGCCCAGCACGTGGATAACGCCACCCTGGGCCTGGCGGACGGCGAGCGGGTTGGCAGCTTCGACAGTCACCACGAATTGTCCCAGTTCGTGGCCTACGCTGGCGACCGGATCCTCATCATCCATCCAGACCATGGCGACGCCGAGGAACTGGCCTGGACCGAAGGGGCGCCCGTTGGCCTGGACAGCCATGCCCTGGATGGCCATGGCGAACACCTGATCCTGCTCGATGACAATGGCGACCTGCGCATCTTCGACACCGCCGACTGGAGCGAGCACGCCCACGTGGAAAACGCCATCGACCCGGAAACCGCTGCCCCTCCGGCCAGCGGCCATGGCAGCCGTGTTTCCATGGCCGTCGGCGGTGAGCCCGCCCAGGTGTTCCTGTCCCACGCCGACAGCCAGTCCATCATTGTCGTCGACGTGGAAACCGGCACCCTCGCCACTCCGCTAGCGCTCAGCTTTCCCCCCGGCAAGCTGACCTGGGTCGGCCTCAGCGAGGAGCACGATGACCATGGGGAAGAAGAGCACGCTCATGACGAAGAACATGATCACGACCATTAAGGGAGAACGGAAAAGCGTCAGGTTGTTCTGACCTTTTGTGGGAAGCGATGCATGCATCGCGACCAACAGCACTTCGCTTCCTGCAATAGCCAAGGGGGCGGGGCTTTCGCCCCCTGACTCCCGAGCCAACCAGCCCCTCTTCATCCACCAGGAGGGGCGCCCCCATCCCCCCGGTCGCCGTCCCGCTATCTTTTCACTACAATCCGTTTCATTACATCGTCATACACATGACTCAAGCGGGAGACACCATGAAGAAAGTACTGCTAGCTGCCACCCTGGCCCTGCCCATGTTCGCCCAGGCAAGCGGCTACGCCGGGCTGGACATCATCAGCAGCAAAATCGAACCGGACAATACCAGCGGCTCCGCCAAACCCAACGCGCTGCAATTCAAGTTCGGCACCTGGATCAACCGCGACGAGACCCTGGGCGGCGAACTGCGCCTGGGCCTGGGCATTGGTGACGACGAGCTGAGCAACAACGTAGACGTGGAAATCGACCGCTCCTACGGCGCCTACTTCCGCGGCCAGTTCCCCAACACCCTGCCGGTACGCCCCTACGGCCTGATCGGTGTGTCCTACATTGAAACCACCGCCGAATTCCCCGGCGGCGGCTCTGACGGCGACAACTACAAGGACCTGTCCCTGGGCCTGGGCGCCGACATCACCATCACCAACCAGATCTTTGTCAGCGTGGAATACCTGCGCGCGGTGGATCGTAGCGGCGATGAAGTGACCAATCTGGGGCTGGGCATTAACGGCCGGTTCTGAAGCAGTTGCGGATTCATCACCGAATGCAAAACGCCCACCGAACGGTGGGCGTTTTGCGTTCGGTGCGACTGTTACCTCGGCTACTGAGCCAGAAACAGCAACAGGCCAACGCGAGGCAGCACCGAACCCCGCGCTTCAGCGCCAGGACTAACGGAAACGCTCATTCCATTTCCCCTGATTCTCATGGTCGCAGCTCTCTTCCGTATCGAAGCGAACCTGCTGACGACAATCTTTCAACGTGATACCAATAGACGCCAATTTTTCCTTGATAAGCACACGCATCCCTTCCTTATCCGTCTTGGCGAGATGCGCATTGATGTCATACACACAGACAATCGACAGTGACGCCGGGAAATCGCTATAGTTTACAAAGTGAGTGAGCCACTGAAATCCCTCGTATTTTTCCAACGCTGCCTCGCAAGCTTCTGTCAGCGCTTGCCTCAGGGCGTTCTCTATTTTTTTGTCGGTCTTTCTCATTATTAACGCCCGGCGCAGCGGGCTAATTGGAGCGAGGTACGAGCGGGAATTTGACCTGATTGGCGCCGCTTGTTAGGTGCTTCTAGACTTATCACTTCCTCTCTCCTTTAGTTTTGTTATCAACCACCCAAGCAAACTGTACACTGGGCTAATCAGCAAATATAAAACCGGATAGATTATTAAAGACCATGTCACCCAACGATTAGATCCAGAATAAAACTCAATAGCTATAATCAGGAAAAAGCAGCCCAGCATAGCTCCCGCTTTCGGGCGCTTCTTCGAAAAAAACAATCGAGCGAAATTCCACAGCAACAACCAAAGAGCCACCGGTATAAAAATTCCAAGAATTTCCCCACCCATCAATGCACCTAACGCCAAACTCAGCGGACTAATTGAGTCCAGCGAAATCTGGTCCGCTAGAGTTTCTTGTTAGGTGACACTTGCCCCTCTCTTTCTATGAAAATAGAGGCGAAGACGTGCCACCAACCAACTTAAACATGCCAAGAACAAGCCGACGACCCAGCCATACATTATTACTGCAGCGTTTTTAGCCCCATCTCCGGAATAAATTTCTCTAAGCTCTTCGGGGGTTTTAACCAGCCGAACATCAACGAAATCGACCACAAAACGGCAGAAGAGCAACCAGGCCCAAACAACAAAGACGGCCATTACAAAACGCAAACCCGTCACCAATGGACGATCAAACTTATTCCGGTACACCAACATCAGGTATGGGAACGCGATCATTGCCAAAACAAGAATGTATTTGTATGCGTACAGCAAACCTCCTCCATTCACCTAACGCTTGCAGCATGCGCGCCTACGAAATGGAGCCGAAGGCGCAATGTAGTGGGCGTCGCCGTGCCTGCGATTGTTAGGCATTTTCTCTCCGGCTTGGATGGATACGCTCTTTTAAAATTCTGGCTAATTCATCTACGGATAAAGGCCCAAAATTCATATTTTCTCGTACTTCTTTAAAAACTGAAAACATTCTCTCGTGCCCATCAAGGGATGGACAGTGTGAGTTAAAGTTTCGGCCTTTAAACTCTTCAAATCGTTCTAAATCATTGACGATAAATGATGCAATCCCCATGTACGAGGACTCATTGTTTCCATCGAATCCTGGAAACTTCGGGTCTTTTCCAAATGGAGCTGCTTCATTCTCTAGATATGCTTTGTCATCCTCCGAAAGCTGACTATAGCTATACTCTATAAAACTCCACATATCTAGAATATCAAGAACCTCTTTCACAATTTCAGGATCTTCCTGATCTTCAAATGGTATTCCCGAATACTTCCAAGGAATAGCCCATATGTTATTACTAAAAATCGCTGAACGAATAAAGTCTGGTTCGATTTCACCATCTATCTTGAGCTGATCGTAAAGCTCACTCAGCATCAGTAAGATTAATTTTTCGCCGTCTGAAATTTTCATAACTCTCACCAAATTTATTTAACTGAGACAGTTCGTTCCTGCCGTTCGTCTGCGAGATCTTTAACAAATGGCATAAAGCCGTTTATTTTGTAATAGATTCTCTTTCCGACTTCCTTGATCGTTTCTGGGTCAGGCGCCTCAGATAATTCTTCTATATCTTTGTTTAAGTCATCACAAAGTGAAGTAGCTTTGTTCACGAAAAGGTCGGAAAAGTTTGAGCTTTTCTCATTGAGAAATCTTGCATATTCTTCTACATCCTTTGCTATTCCGTGAAAATCAACACCCTTTAACTTTTTGACATTGCATGATGGGCCTATTTTTGAAACGACAGACAAAATTCTGTCTGTCTGTGCATGGACCTTAGAAACTTCAACGAGCTTTCTCCGGTCTATCATCTCGTTTCTGACCTCTACTGCTTGAGAGGCTGACTCAGCAGCTTTTCCAGCTTCTATGAACGCCCATACAGCAGCCCCAATAGATGCAACAGAGCCTAGTATTGATAGTAAATTTTCCATCTATTCCTCTGGTTGTTCTATGAGACTGCCTAACGCCTAGCTCACAGGAAAATTGCGAGCTTGCGAGTAAATTTTCCTGTGCAGCTAATTGTTAGGTGCACTTTCATGTTCGACAGGAGCATCGCTACGAATTAATGCGTGCAACACTAAGGCCACCAAAAAGGCGCCAAGCCCAGCCGAGACAGCCACGACATCAACATTCCCATTTAGAGCCACGCTTACACCCGCCAAAACAGCATAAATTGACGCAGCAGCCATACTGCTTGAACGAGCGACAAATGAAAAAACAACGCTCGCCACTATTGCAGAAATTCCATAGGCTGCCGCCTTCATAGACGAAGACTCAAGAAGACCTCTCAGTGCATCCGCTTTATCTTGTGGAGGAATGGTGCTGCTATTGAGTGTGAACCAGCCAATTCCAAAAGCCATATGAAGCCCAACACCAAGCACGCTTATGATCACAAGACCCACGATCGTAGCAATTACCGTCTTCACAAATCCCCCTCTCACCTAACGCCGCGCTCTGCCGCTTGTCGGCAGCAGCGCCTTGTTATGCATTTTCACTTTCGATAGCAAAGAAAAGCTCACCGCAACCCCCAAGGCTGCCACACCATTAGCAACCCAGCCACTAACAGAAAAGCACCCATTATCACTGCTTCCTCAGGTGAAGCATGGATAGACCCTCTAATTCCTGAGGGAGACTTTATCCCTGTGTCATTCAAGCCCTTGAAAACGACGGCGGCGCCTAGGCCAGAGAATAAAATACCAACAATCATCAGACCCGAATCTTGCCGCATCGCTTATCTCCTCCCCGTGCATAACGCAGAGCTTTGCGGCGATTTTGGAGCCGCTAAGCGGCGGAAAAATTGTCCGCCAACAGTGACTTGTTAACCGACCTTATGAGGCACAAGCTCAATCGCATCGCCGTCCAAGGCCCCTTCTTTCCTGAAGTGAGTATCGGATACTACCTCCAAATACTTCGTTTTCGAGAGTTGGTGCCGAACAACATAACCAGAGAAGACTTCACCTTGCCATTTGATTTTTACAGGCCACCATTGAAGCGGGCCGACTTTAGAATCCTTCTGGGTTTCATCCATAGCCTCGCCGAGCGCCTTCAATGCCACATTTAGATCATTAACAGATACGTTCAACGTCCCTCGCTGAAGCTGCATGCCAGCCACTTCGCAACGCTCTGCCTGAACATCATCTGGTACTTTGCTTGCTCCTCCAGCACCATCACAAATCGTTCCTGCTATCATTGCCTCACCATTCGGATTAACGCCGCGCTCTGCCGCTTGTCGGCAGCAGCGTCTTGTTATGCCCCACGCGCCAAGTATTCCTCTAATTTCTCGGGAATATACGGCCAAAAAATTTTCCAGCTATCAGGTTTTGGATAGCGCCCTTTATACGAATCTCTTTCGACATGACTCAACGTAGAGAACCATGTAACAAACTCATACCAGTAATCCTCTCCGTCGCCCATTCGCCAACCAACAGACCCAAGTGGGATATTTGGATAAGCAAGCCACGGCGGAAGCATCTCTTCACTCATAAAACCCAAACATCTTCAATTCCCTCAAGGCATAACGTCCATAAGCAGCGGCGCCTTTAGGCGTCCGCTTGCCTTTTCTTGTTAAATTTTAGAATCAAGGCTAGCACGGCGCAGCTAAACCAGCCCAGCAGTGTGAACAACACGAAATCGTGCAGATATGAGACCCAGAACTCAGGCCACCGGACTCCATGCGCGACTGACTCAAACCAGCTAGTTTCCTCTGCCATTCTATGGAAATACTCCACACGCTCATCTGGCGCAAGCTGAGAGGCTTCTGAATAGGCCTCCTGGCTGAAGTATTTCATGGCACCCGAAAACATGAAGTTCCGCACTGACGCGGCCAAAAAGCCGACGACAAGACCACAAAGCATCGATGCTCCCAGGAATCCCTTCATCATCCTTCCAATTTAACAGCGTATTAGATCGAACGATTCGACATATCTTTTTTCGACATAATTATTTTATGGGATCCAGGAAAAATACAGCAAAGCACCGCCACATTAGAACTTTAGTGAAATAACGATAACTCTTCTCACCTGATAAAACTCGAACGAGCGGCCTATTTCCTGGAGTCTCCCGATATTGCCCCTTTCTGAAAAACACCCTATATCAATCATTTAGCTTTTTCTGTAAGCCATATCCTACAAATTTCTCGTTCGTTCTGTTGAGCACGGGAGGTTTTGGAGGAATTGGCAGTTCGCCATGCAAGCATAGCTCCCACAGGGAAAGGTATTCAGGGGATGGAATGTGTTCTGGCATGCAGGAAGGGCTGAGCTAAATGGGTTTCGCGGTCGAACGACCGCTCCCACGGGATGTGGTGATGTGGCTGGCGTAAAAAAGCCCGGGTAGCGTGTGGCTGCCCGGGCCGGGTGGTGGCGGGGTTAGCGCCGCTCTCCCTTAACGGTCTTCGTAACGCTGATGCTTGAAGAAGATGCCGGTGTCACCGAATTGAGACAGGGTGAATTCGGACTGGGTGACCAGCTCGCCCAGTTTGACGGCGCTATTGCGACGCTCGCGGGCGTAGCGGGCGGTGACCCAGGGCCAGATGGAGGTCTTGATCGGCATGTCGGTGCCGTAGACGTCGTACACCCTGGTGCCCGCCGGGATAGCCGTGAGATCGTCACGGAAATCATGGGGGGCGGTGCTGATGCTGTTTCGCAATGCCGGGTTGGGCACAAAGTAGATCTGCGTTGGTGTTTTGACGCTGCCTGCGGCACTACCATCCTGATTCACGCTGGCCATGTCGCTCATCACCAACAGGGTGGGCTTGGTGGATACCAGTGAAAACAGGGTGGTGGTTCCCAGGGTTTCGTTCACTTCCGCCTGCACGTAGTTGGACAGTTCGTTGGCAAAGATATTGTGGTTGTCGCCCTGCCCGCTGAGGGTATAGAGCGCCGACACGTTTTCGGAACGCTTGCCATCCACCAACAGTTTCAGGGCCAGCCCCGGGGCGAAGCCGCGGTCGGACGGATCGCCAGTGACCGACAGGCGCAGCAGGCCGTGGTCCGCGCCCTGGAACAGGCCCGTGTAGTCATGACCCGACGCCGACTGGAACTGCACCTTGGCCAGCGCGCCACGGGGGTGAATCGGTTTGCTGTAACCCGGGGGAGCCACATCGGTGACATCCTGGACCTTCTTCCACAGAATCGAGTCGATCAGGCCGCCGATGTTGATGGGCTCGATGTCTGGCACCTCGCTCTCTTCATAGCTGGTACGCAGAGCACCGTTGACCCACAGATGATCCTGCTTGGCCTGGGCGGACCAGTCCTGATAGTCGTCCGGCATATTCAGGCCCCAGGGTTTGAAGGCGTTATTCATGCCCACCAGGCTGGTGGCCAGCGTGGGGAAATGACGGCGAATCACGTCCACCATGGTGTTGTCTTCCACCCAGTCGATACCGGCAGCGGTGTAGACCTCGTCAGTGTAGTCGGTGGTGAAGAAGCGGTCGGTCATCAGACGACGAGACGCATTGAGAATGAAGATCTGGAAAGAGGTTTCCCCGAAACCGAAACCTTCCGGGCGGGTTTCTTCCGCCAGTTGCCCCACCAGGGTGTCGATCATTTCGATGTCGTTGTTGTAGAGCGATTTCAGGTCCGCCAGCAGCTGGGGATCACTGGTGAGATCTTCAAATGTCGTGATGGGCTTGAGGCCGATCTGGCGACGAAATTCATTGTAGCGCGGCACCCCACGTTCGCGATCACGCAGTACGTCGATGGCGGCCATGTCGATATCACCGATCAGGGGCATGGACAGGTTGCGCAGGAAGTCCGGGTAGTTGTTCAGGGTCAGCGCGCCCGGGTGGGTGATCCCGAACGAATACCAGAGGCGGTCCTGACCCACATCGCCGAGCAGGTCTTCCGCGTCACCGTTACGGGTATCCTCGATGGGGATTTCGTCATCGACCACGTTGGAGCCGATGTCGTAGACCTTGATCTCGTCGCGCAGTAGCGGGTGCATGCGGTACACGGACACAAACTCTTCGGTGAGCGTGTAGGGGACACCGTAATTGTTCGGCGTGCGTGACCCGACCAGGCCGGCCAGGGCGTGCTCCAGGGAACCGGTGGGGTTGTCCCCCAGTTCGTTGTCGATACCGACCAGATCAAACAGGGCGCCAAGCTGACCGATGTTGTTGTTGAGCACATCCAGGTCTTCCTGGAACTTGTCACGGGTATCGCGATCCCCGCCCAGGCCCCACCAGTTGGCGTACATGGCCCGCTCCAGTACCGGGTTGGCGAGAATGGCCGGGGTCCATTCCACGGTGTGGATCTTGGCCATCAGCGCAGAGTTGATCAGGCGTGCCTTGTCGACGAGCCACTGGTCGGACTTGCCCGGATTGTTGGCCTTGAGCATGTCAGCAATGGCGTTGTGCTCCAGGGTGAAGAGGTGGTGCATCATGCTCAGCCCCACCCACCAGTTTTCATTGAAACCGGTAACCGGTTTGCCACTGAGGAATTCCGTGGGCAGGCGGCCATTGCTGTCCACTTTCAGCTTGCCATCCACGAACGAGCGCACCTCGTCATTGGTGGCCTTGTCGCTGCCGTAAAGCTGGGAGCCATCCCACCAATGGGTATTGATGTTTTCGTAGGTGACCACGGACTCGTCGCCACTCACATCCGGGTCCGGACGGGTGCGCTGGACGGACATGGTGCCGGCCCCCAGCACATCGCCGGGGGGCAACGGGAACTCAATGGGATTGGCATCGGTGCGCGGGCCGTGGTCGAACCAGTCGTGCACCATGAACTGAATCCAGGAGGTGGCGATAAAGTTCAGGGTGGTGGCGGGTTTGAAATCACCGCCCCGGGACATGATCAGGTTGCTGACTTCCCGCGGATTGGGGGTGAGCAGGTTACCACTGGCGTTTTCCGCATACACCGATGCCGGGTCCACGTTACGGCCGAAATTCACGTGGGCAGACCCTTCCGCCGGGTTGTCGAGTATGTTGCAGGTACCATCTTCGGTACGGGCCGTCAGGCTGCGTTCGTCACACACAATGCTGGCATTTTTTTCATCCCAGCTTTCCATGTCGAACATGTTGTTCTTGAGCAGTTCTTCGCGCTGGCCTGCCAGCACCAGCAGCGCGCCCATGACGCCGAGCGTGCCGAATTTGGTCAGGGCCGGCCAGGTGACCCAGGGGGACATAGCCATGATAAGCCTCCGTCTTGTTGTTCTCGGGGTATGTCGGATGACAACGCCGGGACTCTAGCAACGGGGCTCCCCCCTCCACCCCCTCCTGCGGGAGGGGGTAAGCGGAAATCGCGAACCGGGTCATGGTTTGAAAAGCAGTGGCAAGTTGAAAGTTTCAAGTGGCAACGCGCGGTTCAGGCTGGACGTGTTCTCGTTAGCCGTGCCCGCGCCATTGCCATTTACCGCGGGCACGGCGTACAGGGTTTCTCACGGCCCTCTTCGCGCCTTGTCACTTTCCACTTGAAACTTGCAACTCATCTCGGGGCTGCGCGCAGGACGGCTTCGGTGCGGCTGGAGACGCCGAGTTTGCTATAGATATTTTTCAGGTGCCATTTGGTGGTGGTAATGGAGGTGCCGATTTTTTCGCTGATGTGGGCGTTGCTCAAACCACCCTGCAAC
Organism: Pseudomonadota bacterium; assembly: GCA_036230225.1. Classification (GTDB taxonomy): domain Bacteria; phylum Pseudomonadota; class Gammaproteobacteria; order Pseudomonadales; family Alcanivoracaceae; genus Alcanivorax. The sequence goes on from JAZAJX010000162.1 coordinate 9,630, forward strand.
AGCGTGAAGATCTCCCGTTCTTTCGGGGTGAGCACCGAGTCCGGGTCCACGTCCAGCGGGTCGTTGGCCGGGGCCACATCGAAGACGCTGGGGAACAGGTCGGTGTAGAACTCCGGCAGCATCAGTGCCCCACTGCTCCACAGCTTTTTCATCAGGTTGGCCAGCCCCGTGGCTTCATCGAATACCGAGCGATTGATGTTGAGCAGCCCGTAACGGGTGATCAGTTCGTCCACCCGCTTTGCCTGCCCGGTGTCGCTGTTGCCCTTGCCGGTGATCACCAGCAGGTTGGCATCGATAATGGAGGCCCGGGTCATGATACCCGCCGCCTTCACCACCACCAGCAGCCGCTGCAACACCCCGTCCGCCTCGGCGAGGCGGCCATTGGCGATCAGCCAGTAAGCCGCCGCCAACCCTTTTCTCTCCCAGCTCTGGCTGTAAGTGGCCGGGGGGTGGGCGCCGTTATCTGCCACCCAGCCGGCCAGGTCGAAGCGTTCGGCCACCGCATCCAGGCGCGTCCAGTGCCCGGCGGTAAACGCCTGCCGCACCATCTCCAGCACCGTCATGCTGACGAACCGCTCGTAGTTACCCAGCTGAAGAATGCCCAGCAGTTTTTCCAGCATGCGTTCGGACGGCTTGTGTTTGCCCTGAAGGTGCTGCAGCCGCGACAGGGTCAGATAGACGGTGGAAATCACTTCCGTGGCGGAGGCAGAAGACACCATGGGCAACAGGTCTTCACAGAGTTGCTGGGCTTCCTCCAGACGGTTCTGGTCATACAACACCACGACCATACCCGTGGCCCACAGGGACCAGGTGGGGCACTCCCGTGCCGTGCCATGAAAATGCTGCTGAATCAGGGCTACCGCTTCGGCAATGTGGCCCAATTGATGATTGGCCAGGGCCGTAATCAGGCCCGCGTAACCGGCAGTGAAATGGTGCCCCAGTCGCAACAGGACCTCCCGGGCCTGGCTGGAAAAGGCCAGCGCGGATTCGAGGCGTCCATGCTGCAGGTGATAGTAGGCCACCATGGCCAGGGAGAAGGCGCGGATGTCCCGGTGGCCACTGCTCTCCATCAACAGCGACAGGTTGGCGCCTTCCATGAAATCGGTATCGTGCTGAAACAACTGCAGGTGCATTTCCAGAAAGTCGATGACCCGGGCGTGATTGTCCCGGGCGATCTCGCCGCAACGGGGCGAATCTTTCAGGGCATCCAGGTAATAACGGGCCCGGAAGAATCGGCGCGACAGTGTCAGGGTGCTGATCAGCGGGGCAGACAATTCGTCGCGGCTGAGAATGACGCTGTCCGGCAACGTTTCTGCCCAGTCGAGGATGTGTGCCGTATAACCTTCGCGCAACCAGTAATCAAAGGCCTGCTCCAGGCAGTGAATGAACAGGCTGTCATCTCCCGCCCGCCGGGCATGCCACACGGCCTGACGGAAATTCTGCTGGCGCACGAAGTAGCGGGTGGCCCGGCGGTGGATGGGCGCGATGCATTCCGGCATGTCGATGGCCACCCGGGCGCGGAGAAAATCCTTGAGCAGACCATGGTAACGGTACCAGCCGGGCTTGCCCGGTACCGGAACCAGAAACAACTCCCGGGAAGTGAGTTCCTCGATCAAACGGGCGGAACGATCGCTTTGCAGCACCTGATCGCACAGCTCGGCATTGAAGCTGTCCAGCAGGGCGCTTTGCATGAACAGGGTCCGGGCGGTCTCCGGCAAGCCCTTGAGCACCGCATGGCCAAAATAGTCCATCAGCTCCGGCTGGCTGGCATTGAAATCCTGCAGGGTCTGCATGCCCGAACGCATGGCCGCCAGCAACGCCATCTTGACGCCGGCCATCCAGCCTTCAGTGATCGTCAGCAGGTGGGCCAGCGCGTCATCGTCCAGTGCCGTGCCACCCAACCCCTGATTGAGGGCGATCACTTCGTCGCGACGGATCTTCAGCTCCGCCGTCCCGATTTCCAGCAGCGCATCCTCCAGCCGCAGGCGGCTGACGTCCAGCGGCGGCTGGGTACGGCTGGCGATAATCAGGTGGACATCCGCCGGCGGCGGCTCCAGCAGGGCACTGATCACACTGAGGGTCTCGGGGCTGCGAATATGCTGGAAGTCATCGAAGACAATAAACAGGGGCTCGGCCACCTGCTCCAGTGCGTCAAACAGCGCATCGGCAATGGAGGACGGCGGCAGCTCCGCCACGTCGAACGGCATGAACCAGGAGGTATCGAAGGCCGGCACTGCGGCCCGGGTCTGTTCCGCAAAGCGGCGCAGAAAACGCACCGGGTCATCATCTGCCGGGCGCAAATTCAGGGACACCACTGCCGCCCCATCCGTCCGAACCTGCCACTGGCTCAACAGGGTGGATTTGCCTGCACCGGCAGGCGCCAGCAGCAGGGTCAGGGGAACCTGGGCGCAATGATCCAGCAATGCCACCAGTTCCTTCCGGTAGAACCGGCCCGAAGCGGGCCGGGACGCATCAGTCGTACTCATTTCTGGGTGCCTAGCGTGTTTTTATTGTTGTTCGCCTGGCTGGGACGCCAGTGCCGATATGCAAACTAACGGATAGGTGCCAGTCCATTCCGGCATTTGATCACAAAACACACAACCCGGCGGCACCAAGGCCGCAAATCACAAAAGAGGAATCGCAACGAAGCGGGCGGGAAGCGTCGACATGGCGGCGCCATTCATACGCCTTCGCGATGCGGGCAGCGCTTCCCACACGGGGTTGAAAGGACGCCAGACACAAAAAAGCCCCCTTCCCGGTCAGGAAGGAGGCTTTTCATCTGGCGCTGTCGATTCAGGGAATCGGCAGGTAGCCGCCGTCCACTTCCTTGGTGACAATGGCCACCGCGTTGTGGGCGTGCAGGCTTTCCAGATGGTTCACCCGCAGCCAGAAGTCCTTGTAGCAGCCCTGGGGATCCAGGGATTGCTTGAGGCGTCGGGCCGCGTCTTCGCAGAACATCAGGTTCTGGCCGTTGAGCAGGGCGAATTCCTGCTCATCCACCCGTTTCACCGCGGTCTGCACAGGGGTCTTCAGGGCGCCTTCGATGGAATCGATCAGCGCCGTGATCGGGAAAGCATCCCCTTCGGTGTGATCCAGAAGCACCCGTACCTGCGCCACAGAGCGCTGGCTGTGCGGGGTGGCCAGAATGCCTTCTTCCGTGCCCAGCCATTCGAAGACCGCATCCGCGTCCACTTTGCCCTCGGCAAAATCACGGCGGAATTGCTCCTGAATCAGCTGACGGGACAGAGCCGCCGAGCAGGGGCAGGTGGAAGAGTACGGCACTTCCACGTACATCTCGATACGCATGCCTTCTTCGCACAGGGTGCCCTTGATGCTTACCGGGTAACTCTTCCAGCCGGAGTAGCTGCTCTTCAGGGCCGGGCGACGCATGGAGTATTCAAAGTCCAGCTGCACGAAGCCCCGGGTGCTGAGCCCTTCGTGGGTCTGCAGGAAGTTGCGCAGCAGCTGCTCGATGGAAGCCGCACTCACCGAGTGGTCGCCGAAGGTCTCTTCCAGCATCAGGAACAGACGGGACATGTGAATGCCCTTGGCGTCCGGATTGGAGAGGTTCACATAGGCCTGGATCGACGTGCTCACCGGGCGCTCGCCGGCCAGGGTGTCACTGACCCGGGCAGGCAGGTGGATTTCACTCATGCCGACCCAATCCAGGGTGCTGTGGATGTGATCCACCATGGAATTGGACGCTACGTCCGGCATCTGTTTGGTGCCACCGGCACCGGTTTCACGTGTCATGGGATTCTCCATAGGGGCGTGCGAGAGGCCATGGTAGGACCTGCCGGGTGAACAAAACGGTAACCCGACCGTCATCGCCCTGACTGACAAGGGTGGCAAGTCTAGCAGAAAGTGGCCCGCAAATTGACCATTTGCAGGCCGGGGTTTGACTATGGGATCGACAGAATGGCCCTATCAGCCGGCCAACCCGCTATCGTCACCATTACCCACCAGTTCCTGGAAGCGGGCCAGCTCGTGCAAGGGCTGGAACATTTCTTCACTGCGGGCGTGACGACGCAAGGTCTCGGATGCCTGGATGGCGGCATCCAGATCATTGAGTGCATTGTCGATTTCCCCCAGACCGGCCCAGGCGCAGGCACGCTGATAGAGGGCATGAGAGTTTTCTTCATCCACTTCCAGCACCCGGTCACACAGGCTCAACGCCCAGCGCTGTTCGCCCAGCTCCAGGGCGGCGTCCGCCTTCCAGGCGAGCGCCTCCGGGTCGTCCGGACGCAGCTCCAGAATGCGGTCGTAGAGCTCGATCTTGGCCTGGGCACTGGGCTCCTTGGTGGCCTTGAGCCAGAGGCTGTGAATCTCGTTGGTGCGCTCGATTTCTTCCTGGTTTTCGGCAATGGTCAGGGACTTCTTGCGCAGCTCCCGCTCCAGATCCGCCAGACGCGCCTCGTACTCACTGGTGAGGCGGGCCATTTCCTTTTCCGCATACACCCGCACGTTGTCCTTGAGGTCACGGATGGTGGACCAGCCCACCAGCGCCAGGATGGAAGCCGCGCCGGCGATCAGATAGAAGAAGTAGGTCACCGTGTTGGTGGCATACCCCATGGCCTTATCCGCTACCTCCAGCTCCCGGTCGGTGACCAGCAGGTTCATCTGGTTACGGTATTCCATCATGTCCTGGCGCAGGGAGCGCAGCTCACCCAGGATCCAGTTTTCCCGGAACTGGGAAATCACCGGTCCTTTCTCGATGTCACTTTCGGATTCCGGGCGGGGAGCCTCATCGGTTTCCGCCACAGCCACGGGCGCCAGGCCCAGAAACAACACCCCCAGCAGAGCCAGGCGCGCAAGTCGCATTGTCCGCAAGACACTATCCTCAATCTGTCGACTTACGTTCATCACCCGAACCAGGTCCGGGCTCTCAGGTCGAGGGTATGGTCGCATTAACCCCTCCCGGACGCCACCGCCCGGCCCCGGCCTGATCACGAAAAAACGTGGCAAAAAACGCAGGAATGGCTTTTTAAAGGAAAGTGCCCGCAGCCCAGTAACGGCGCGGATTTGCCGGCAGGAGACCGGCTCAGGGCGGCATTTATTTTGACTTCTAAATGTTTTATCTCTAAAATAGCTTACCACTTATTGCGAGGAATTACTTGGCATTGCCCTGAACGGTGTGGGTTTCAATCCTTACATCTCAAAGGTGATTGCAGACATATTATGTCTAATAACGGTCACATTACTTTGTTATCAAGAGAACTGACGGCAATGGCCAGACACGAAGACGTGCTGATTGCATTAAGACAGATTATTCGCGCCACCGACCTCTACTCCCGCAAACTGAGCAAGGTCTCAGGCCTCACTTCGCCGCAGCTTCTGATCATGCAGGCGATTTCCGCCCACGATGAAATCACCATGGGCGACCTGGCCAACGAGGTCTCCCTCAGCCAGGCCACTATCACCACCATTCTCGACCGCCTGGAAAAGCGCGAACTGATCGAGCGCAAACGGGGCGAGCAGGACAAGCGTCGCGTTTACGCCCGCTTGACCCAGGCCGGGGTCAACATTATTGATCAGGCCCCTACCCCGCTTCAGGACGAGTTCATCGAACGCTTCGATCGCCTGGAGGATTGGGAGCAGTCATTGATTCTGAGCTCCCTGCAACGGGTGGCGGCCATGATGAATGCCGGCGATATCGACGCGTCACCGGTACTGGATCTCGGCGCTATTGACCGGGCCCAGCCGACGGTGGACATGAGCAATCGTCGCGAAGCCAACTCTTTCTCTAAAACGGACCAAAAGTGAAACCATGGTTGCAGACAGTGCAAAGAAAACGGATTCATCCTCCGACAAACCGGATGACATTACTTTCCGCAAACCGGAAAGCCAGGACGGCAGCCGGGTGCACAAGCTGATCAGCGAGTGCAAGCCGCTGGACGAGAACTCCGTCTATTGTAACTTGCTGCAGTGCACGCACTTCGCCGATACCTCGGTCGCCGCGGAAATGGATGGCGATCTGGTCGGCTTTATCTCCGGCTACATCCCGCCCAAGCAGCAGAACGTGCTGTTTGTCTGGCAAGTGGCCGTTCATGAGAAAGCCCGCGGCAAGGGTCTCGCCAAGCGTATGCTGGCCGAACTGATCGAGCGCGAGGAAAGCGCCGATGTGCAGTTCATCGAGACCACCATTACCCCGGACAACGAAGCGTCCTGGGGAATGTTCCGCAGCTTCGCCTATCAGCGCAGCATGCCCACGGAAGAGTTCATTCTGTTCGATTCGCGCATTCACTTTGCCGGCGAACACAACGACGAATACCTGCTGCGTATCGGGCCATTCAATAGAGACGAAGCCTGAACGACTACCACGAATTCAAGCGAGGAACAGGAATCATGGATACCGACATTTTTGAAAGCCACGAATCGGAAGTAATGAGCTATGCCCGCAGCTTCCCGGTGGTATTTGACCAGGCCAAGGGCAGCTACCTGTATGACGAAACCGGCAAGGAGTACATCGACTTCCTGGCGGGCGCAGGCACCCTGAACTACGGCCACAACAACCCGGTACTCAAGGAAAAGCTCCTCGAGTACATCCAGCGTGACGGCATTGTTCACGGTCTGGACATGCACACCACCGCCAAGCGCGAATTCATGGACGCTTTCTATGAAGTGATCCTGAAGCCCCGCGACATGGATCACGTGATGCAGTTCACCGGTCCTACCGGCACCAACGCCGTTGAAGCCGCGCTGAAGATCGCTCGTAACATCAAGGGCCGTGAAAACATCATCAGCTTCACCAATGGTTTCCACGGTGTGAGCCTGGGCGCCCTGTCCACCACGGGTAACAGCCACCACCGTGGCGTAGCCGGCGTGACCATGGGCGGCGTAACGCCAATGCCGTACGACGGCTACCTGGGGGATGCCTTCGACACCACCGAATACCTGGACAAGGTACTGGGCGATTCCTCCAGTGGTGTAGACCATCCGGCGGCCGTTATCGTCGAAACCGTACAGGGCGAGGGCGGCATCAACGCAGCCAGCTTCGAGTGGCTGCGCAACCTGGAAAAGGTCTGCCGCAAGTACGACATGCTGCTGATTCTGGATGACATCCAGGCTGGCTGTGGCCGTACCGGTACCTTCTTCAGCTTTGATGACATCGGCATCAACCCGGACATTATTACCCTGTCCAAGTCCCTGAGCGGCTACGGTCTGCCGTTTGCCATGGTGCTGCTCAAGCCGGAGCTGGACCAGTGGAAGCCCGGCGAACACAACGGGACGTTCCGCGGCCACAACCTGGCCTTCGTCACCGCTGCAGCTGCCCTGAACCACTACTGGCGCGACGACAAGTTCGCCAAGGAAGTGCAGAAGAAGGCGGAGATCATCACCGAGCGTTTCCGTGAGATCGCCAACAGCTACGACGATCACTGGTTCTACCTGAACGGTCGCGGCATGATGCAGGGCCTGGTAGCCCGTGACGGCGAGCTCGCCGAGGAAATCACCAAGGCCTGCTTCAAGCGTCAGCTGGTGATCGAAACCTCCGGTGCCGATGACCAGGTGATCAAGACCCTGTGTCCGTTGACCATCGCTGAAGAAGACCTGACCCGGGCGCTGGATATCGTCAAGGAAAGCGTCGCCGAAGTCATGACCGACCGCATCAAGCGCGGTGAAGCGCACTCTGTTTCCAGCATTGCCGGCTAACAGACTGCCTCGCTCCCCCGGTTCCCCGGGGGAGCCTTCCCTCCTCCCCTTTAGTTAGCTCAGGAGCCACCTCCATGATCGTTCGTACTCTGGCGGAAGCCGAGAAGTCAGACCGTTGTGTCAAAGCCGAAAACGGCAACTGGCAGTCCGTGCGACTGTCCCTGAAAGACGACAAGATGGGCCACTCTTTTAACATCACCACCATCTTCAAGGGCACCAAGACCCATATCCATTACAAAAACCACTGGGAGTCCGTGTACGTGATTTCCGGTAACGGCAAGATCGAAACTATCGCCGACGGCAAGGTATACGATCTGCAGCCCGGCACCATCTACCTGCTCGACGAGCACGATGAGCACTGGCTGTATGGTGGTGACGAAGACATGGTGGTGGCTTGCGCCTTCACTCCGCCGCTGAGCGGCAAGGAAGTCCACGACGAGA
>JAZAJX010000163.1:0-4235 GCA_036230225.1 Pseudomonadota bacterium
CCTGGGTGGTGACCCTGCCCGCCGGCGCCCTGCTCTCCATCCTGTTCTTCTACTTTTTCAAAGGGCTGTTTGGGGCGTGATGAAACGCCTGACAGTGGATGTCTGACGCAAGACGTTAACGCCGCCCTCCGGGCGGCGTTTTTGTTGGGGTCGGGCATCTGGCATCTGGCCTCAGGCGTAATTCGCTGGCTATACTGACCAATCAATCACTTACCGCCCGCCGCAGGGAAAACACCGTGTCCAGCACCACACCCGACAATCAGGTTCACTGGTTCCGCCACTCCTCGCCGTACATCAACGCGCACCGGGGCCGAACCTTTGTGGTCATGCTGGCCGGCGAACTGCTGGACGGGCCCCGGCTGGCCCCGCTGATTCATGACCTTGCCTTGCTCAACAGCCTGGGCATCAAGCTGGTGCTGGTGCATGGCGCACGTCCGCAAATCAGTGCTCGGCTGGCGGACGCCGGTATCGAATCGACATTCGAACAGCACATGCGCATCACCGACAGCGCCGCCCTGGATAGCGTCATGGCCGCGGTGGGTGCCCTGCGCCTGAAACTAGAAGGGCTGTTCTCCATGGGGCTCGCCAACTCCCCCATGCACAACGCCGGTATTCGCCTGATCAGCGGCAACTTTGTCATCGCCAAACCGGTCGGCGTGCGCAACGGGTTCGACTATCAGCACACCGGCGAAGTGCGTCGCATCGATGTGGACGCCATCCGCCAGCAACACAGCAGTGGCAACCTGGTACTGCTGTCGCCGGTGGGATGCTCGCCCACCGGCGAGCTGTTCAACGTCAACGCCGAGGAAGTGGCCTCCACCGCCGCCATCGCCCTGGGGGCCGACAAGCTCATCCTGCTTGGCGACGGCCTGCGCCTGGCAGATCCGCAAGGCGAGCTGATCCGCGAACTCAGCCCACAGGAAGCCGGCAAGCTGCTGGCCGATGAACAATTCGAAGACAACGGCGTGGACCGGCAGCTCACCGCCGCCTGCCATGCCGCCAGCAATGGCGTGGGCCGGGCCCACCTGCTCGATGCCAGTGTCGATGGTGCGCTGATCAAGGAACTGTTCACCCGTGACGGCTGCGGCACCCTGGTCACCCGGGAAACCTACGAAACCCTGCGAGGGGCCCGCATCGAAGACGTGGGCGGCATCCTGGAACTGATCGAACCGCTGGAAGCCGACGGCACCCTGGTGCGCCGCTCCCGGGAACTGCTGGAAAACGAGATACACCGTTTCGCCATCATCGAGCGAGACGGCATGGTCATCGCCTGCGCTGCCCTTTATCCCTTCCCGGACGACAAGGCAGGCGAACTGGCCTGCGTGGCCGTCCACCCCGGCTACCGCAAAGGCGAACGTGGCGCGCAGTTACTGGGCTATGTGGAACGACGAGCCAGAGAGCAAGGCCTGCAACGCCTGTTCGTCCTCACCACCCTCACCGCCCACTGGTTCCAGCAGCAAGGTTTTGAGGCCGCTGGCGTAGAGGCACTGCCCGGCGCGAAGCAGTCACTCTACAACCTGCAACGTAACTCCAAGGTGTTTTTGAAGGGGTTATAAGCGCAGAGCGATACCCTCTGTTGCCATGACGCCCCCAACATGCAGCGGCGCATAGCGCCTACAAGACTGCCCCCTCTGTGGGTTACAATGACTCCCCTTATGCACAGTTATCGACCATAACGAGGTTCTCATGCCGCAGTATCGCTCTCGCACATCCACCCACGGCCGTAATATGGCCGGCGCTCGTGCCCTGTGGCGCGCCACGGGCATGAAAGATGGCGACTTCGGCAAGCCGATCATTGCCATCGCCAACTCCTTTACCCAGTTCGTGCCCGGTCATGTGCACCTGAAGGACATGGGCCAGCTGGTGGCCGGTGAGGTCGAAAAAGCCGGCGGTATCGCCAAGGAATTCAACACCATCGCGGTGGACGACGGCATCGCCATGGGCCACGACGGGATGCTCTACTCCCTGCCCAGCCGCGACATCATTGCCGATTCCGTGGAATACATGGTCAACGCCCACTGCGCGGACGCGCTGGTGTGCATTTCCAACTGCGACAAGATCACCCCCGGCATGCTGATGGCCTCCATGCGCCTGAACATCCCGGTGATATTCGTGTCTGGCGGCCCTATGGAGGCCGGCAAGACCAAGCTGTCCGAGCACAAGCTGGATCTGGTAGACGCCATGGTCATGGCCGCCGATGACAGCGTGGACGACGAGACCGTCAACGAGGTAGAGCGCTCTGCCTGTCCCACCTGTGGCTCCTGCTCCGGTATGTTCACGGCCAACTCCATGAACTGCCTGACCGAGGCGCTGGGGCTGTCGTTGCCGGGCAATGGTTCGCTGCTGGCGACCCATGCCGACCGTCGCGAGCTGTTCCTGGAAGCGGGCCGTCGCGTGGTCGATATCGCCCGCCTGTACTACGAGCAGGATGTGGAAGCCGTGCTGCCGCGCAACATTGCCAACTTCAAGGCATTCGAAAATGCCATGAGCCTGGATATCGCCATGGGCGGCTCCACCAATACCGTGCTGCACCTGCTGGCGGCGGCCCAGGAAGGCGAGGTGGATTTCACCATGGAAGACATCGACCGGCTGAGCCGCAAGGTGCCGTGTCTGTCCAAGGTGGCCCCTGCCACCCAGAAGTACCACATGGAAGATGTACATCGCGCCGGCGGCGTGATGGGTATCCTCGGCGAGCTGGACCGGGCCGGGCTGCTGCATCGGGATATCCCCATGGTGCATTCGGCGTCCGTGGCGGAAGCACTGGAACACTACGACATCATCCGCACCCAGGATGAAGGCGTGAAAAAGATGTTCACCGCCGGTCCTGCGGGCATCCCCACCCAGACGGCCTTCAGCCAGGAAACCCGTTGGGAGTCGCTGGATGACGACCGCGAAAACGGCTGCATCCGTAACTACGAGCACGCTTACAGCAAGGACGGCGGGCTGGCCGTGCTGTACGGCAACATTGCCGAACGAGGCTGTATCGTGAAGACCGCCGGGGTGGACGATTCCATTCTCACCTTCACCGGCCGCGCCCGGGTCTTTGAGTCCCAGGATTCCGCTGTTCGCGCCATCCTCGGCGACCAAATTGTCGCCGGCGATGTGGTCGTCATTCGCTACGAAGGCCCGAAAGGGGGCCCGGGCATGCAGGAAATGCTGTACCCCACCAGCTACCTGAAATCCAAGGGACTGGGCAAGCAGTGCGCCCTGCTCACCGATGGCCGTTTCTCTGGCGGCACCTCTGGCCTGTCTATCGGTCACGCCTCTCCGGAAGCGGCGGAAGGCGGCGCCATCGCGCTGGTGCAGGAAGGCGACACCATTGCCATCGATATCCCCAACCGCACCATCCGCCTGGAGATCAGCGATGAGGAACTGGCTCATCGTCGCATCAAGATGGAAGAGCGCGGCAAGCTGGCTTACAAGCCCAAGGAAATCCGGCAGCGCCGGGTCTCCACGGCCCTCAAAGCCTATGCCGCACTTACCACCAGTGCTGACCGTGGGGCGATTCGTGATCTGAGCCAGATCGGCGACTAACCCGCAGCCCCAGGAAAGGCGGCCCCATGCAAATGGCGCCGCCTTTTTTGTGCCTCGCAATCGCAGCCCGATGACTCAAAACTCGCGTCTCGCAACTCGAACAACGGAGATCGCGCCGCCACCGAACGCAGCGAAGGAAAACCCGCAGGGAATAACCGACACGCCTACGCCATTGTCGTTACGCAAGGCCCCCTTCGTTTTACCCCTTTTCACCCAAAGACAGGGATGGCGTAGGCTATAGTGACCAGCCTGGCCTTTAACGCGCCTCAAAGGAGTCCCCCAGCGCATGAGCCTTAAACACAAACTGATGCCCTACGTGGCGCGCCTGATTACCAGTGAAAGCCTGCAGCAGCTGCGCCGCCGTTTGCGGGAATGGCGACGGGTCCTTCGGCGCCAGCCTCATCAGGCCACCGTCTACTTCCGCATCGATGACCCTTATTCCGTGCTGATGGCACAGGTGCTGCCCCGTTTTGCCCGGCACTTCGGCATTACCATCACACCTCGGGTCATGCTTTACCTGGATCAGCAGATGTATCCGGCTGCCGACATGCTTGAGGAGCTGGCTCCCCGCGATGCCCTGCAGCTGGCCGAACTGCATGAACTGACCTTCCCCAAGGACTGGCAACTGCCCCCTCGCGAGGTCAGCCTCGCCGCGACCCGCTGCCTGCTCAAACACGAAGGCGACGAGCGCTTCTGGAGCC
>JAZAJX010000164.1:0-3866 GCA_036230225.1 Pseudomonadota bacterium
TGTCTGCCGGCAAGGACCCGGGAGCCCTGTCCTCCATGACCAAGATTCTCGGCACCGAATTGCTGCAGAACGTCACCGAGCTGCGCATTGACACCCTGGGTAGCCAGAGTGTGATCTGGCAGCCCCAGGCCCTGGTGCCCGGTGAGGAGCAGCCGGTGATCGGGCCGGAGTATGCACTCACTGCCATGCCCCACTATCTGAACTCGCGGGCCTGTTCCATCTATGGCGGCTCCAACGAGGTGCAGCGCGGGATTATCGCCAAGGCGGTGTTGGGGTTGTAAACGGTGGGGAGGGGGGAGACCCCGCCCGGGAATGGCGAACAACGATGAATTTTCAGTTGAGTGAAGAGCAGCAAATGCTGGCGGACAGCGCCAAGCGGTTTGTGCGCGACAACAGCGATGTGGAAAAACATCGCCAGAACAAAAAGCTGATGCCACTGGATACGGCCACCTGGCAGCAGTTTGCCGACCTGGGTTGGCTGGCGGTGCCGTTCGAGGAAGCGCACGGCGGCCTGGGCATGGGCCCGCTGGAAACCATGGTGCTGCTGGAAGCCCTGGGCGAGGGCCTGATCATGGCGCCCTATATTGCCACCGTGGTGCTGGGCGGCGGTTTTCTGCGCCGGGCCAGCGCGGCCCAGCAGGCGGAAACCATTCCTGCCTTGCTGGAAGGCAAGCTGCAGGTGGCCTTTGCCGCAGAAGAGTACGAGCGGGTGTTCACCCTGGAAAACACCGCCATGGCCGCTGACGTAAAAGGCAATGAGGTGGTACTGAACGGCACCAAGAGTTGCGTGATGAACGGCGACCAGGCGGACCTGCTGGTGGTGCTGGCGCGTACCGGCGGCCAGCCCGGTGATCAGGGTGGACTCAGTCTGTTTCTGGTGGATGCCAATGCGCCAGGTGTGGAGCGGGTGGCCCACCGTACCGTGGACGGTCGCCAGGGTGCGGAGATCCGCTTCCATCAGGTGAAAGTATCCGAGGCTACACTTATCGGCGAACTGAATGGCGGCTATGCCATCGCCCGGGAGGTGCTCCATGAAGGCCTGCTGGCCCTGTCGGCGGAATCCGTGGGCAGCCTGTCCGTGCTGCTCAACGAGACCGTGGAATACAGCAAGACCCGCCAGCAGTTCGGCATGCCCATTGGCAAGTTCCAGGTATTGCAGTTCCGCATGGCCGACATGTTTATCGCCATGGAGCAGACCCGCTCGTTATTGTTGGCGGCCACATTGAAGACGGTGGAAGGCCATGACGATGCGGCCATGGCGGTGCATGCCATGAAGGCCCAGCTGGGCCGGGCCGGGCGCAAGATCGCCCAGGAAGCCATCCAGATCCACGGCGGCATGGGCATGACCGACGAGCTGGGCGTGGGCCACTATGTGAAGCGGATAACGGCGGCGGATGGGCTGTTCGGCAATGCGGATGTGCACCTGATGGCCATGGCCCGGTCGGCGTAAATGGGTTTTTACCACAGAGGGCGCAGAGGAAAGGTGGTACAGGGTCTGAGGTCGGACGTCAGAGGTCTGACGCTTTAAATGGAAAATCTGCAGGCTTTGAATCAACTATCTTAGTCTTCCTGGTACCCGCGGTTTCCCGCGGAAGCGTTGAAGGCAGTCTGGTTTCGGTTTTGACGTCAGATCTCCGACATCAGACGTCCAACCCAATGAATTTGCCGGCCACCGCTGCCATGCGGTATAAGCCATGGACATCACCACGGAGCCACCGGGAGTCTGAATGTCACGCAAAGCCGCTGCCTCGAAAACCCTGCTGCAAAACCTGCAGGTGCCGGAAGGGGACAAGACCTACGAGAAGGTGCTGGATGCGGGGCTGGCGCTGTTTGTGGAATTCGGCCTGCGGCGCACCACCATGGAAGACGTGGCCACCCGCGCCGGTATTGGCCGGGCCACAGCCTATCGCCGCTTTGCCGACAAGGATCAGCTAATCCAGGTGGTGATCCTGCGTGAGTGTCAGCGCGAGCTGGCCAAGATCGAGGAAGAACTGGCACAGATCGATAATGGTGTGGAGCGGGTGCTGGAATCCTTTGTGCTGGCGGTGACCCGCGCCCACCACCACCCGCTGCTGCAGCGGCTGCTCACCTCCGAACCGGAAACCATCCTGCCCATTCTCACCCAGCGTCTGTGGCAGATGATGGGGTTCTTCCGGATGTACATGGCCAGCATGCTGGACCAGGAGCAGAAGAAGGGGGCCATTCGCAAGCAGTCCTCCGAGGCCCTAGCCGAGCTGATGCTACGCCTCACCCAGTCCATGGTGTTGTCCCCGGACGGCCTGATGAATCCCGCCAACGAAGCCGGGGTGCGCCAGTGGGCTAATGACTACCTGCGCCAGCTGCTCACCCCCTGACATTTTCTTTCCTGTCCTGACCCAATCGGTCTAAACAGAAACGCGAAATCTGTGTGATGTGCTTGTCTGTGCGATCAATTGAGACGTATTTTATTATTTGTCTCAATTGGGCATGCATCGACAGGATTTGCCATGACAAGAATAACGCTGCAACACAGTACGGGGATTCTGCTGGGCATGCTGCTCATGCTACAGGGATGCTCGGCGTTCAAGGCCTCTGACGTTGTCCCCGAATCCGCCGAGAACATGCGCGAGTGGGAAGTGGAAGGACGCTTTGTTCTGCGTGCGGATAGCACCGTCAGCAAGAGCCATTTTTCCTTCCGGCAGATTGGCGAGGAGTACGCCCTGTCCATTCTCATGGAGGAGCCGGTGGGCGACCCCAAGGTCATCATTCATGGCAATGTCTACGAGCCTGACAGTGAAACCGTGGATGTGATCGGCGGGGCGGAGGCCATGAAAGTGGCCGAGCATCTGCAGGCGCATATTCGTGCCGGCAATCTGTCCTACTGGCTGCGGGGGTTGCCAGCCACTGCCGATGCGGTGGTGTACCAGCAAGACCTGGACCGGGTGGGCCGTATCGAAGAAGCCGGTTGGGATATCGACTACCAGGAATACATGGCGGTGCAGAATTACCTGTTGCCGTCGCAAGTGAAGTTCAAGGGCGAGCAGGGCTCCTTCACGCTGGATATGGTGCGCGCGGAAACCGCCTACCTGACCAATCCCTGTGGGCAGAATGTACCGGCCAGCGAACTTGAAGTGGCGCCAGAGAATAACGCCGAGCAGGATGCGGTACGCCAACTGGTGCCTACCGATGGCAGCCCGCCGATTCCCCGCTGGGTGGACGAAGCGGCATTCTGTCGGCAACTGGTGAAAATCCACGGCAAGGTGCCGGATCCCCGGGTGGGGTTGTACGGGCCGGATTCCATGATGTGGAAACTGTCCCGGGCGGGGATGCCGGGCGCCTTCGGGGCCGGCCGGGCGCTGCTGCTGCAACTGGCTCACCCCTGGGTCACCGCCAGTATCGACGAACATTCGGTGGTCCGTGATGATCCGCTGGGCCGGGCCCGTCGTACCTTTCAGCATGTGGGAACCATGGTGTTTGGCAGCATGCCCCAGGTGATGACCTCGGCAAATCAGGTACGCGATATCCACGAGGAAATTGAAGGCGAAGTACCGATGGATTCCGGGGCTTTCAAACGGGGCAGCGAATACCGGGCCAACGAAGTGGCCGCCATGATCTGGGTCCACGCGACCCTGTGGGAGACCCTGGCGTTCATGTACGAAAAAATGGAAGGGGAGCTGACCCGAGAAGAGAAAAACCGTTTCTACGAAGAAACCAAACTGTTCGCCATGTTGTTCGGTGTACCGGAGCAGGCGTTGCCCAAAGACTGGAACGCCTTCATGGAATACAACCGGGCCATGTGGGCCAGTTCGCAGCTGACCGTGGAAGAAAACGGCCTGCGCCTGAAGGAGGATCTGTTCGATCCCCGTTCTATCTGGATGATCTTCCCC
>JAZAJX010000165.1:0-7865 GCA_036230225.1 Pseudomonadota bacterium
CGGGCCACGACAAGAATAAGGCTTCCCGGGGGAAGCCTTATACGATCATGAGTGCGCCGACTATCACTCTTCGGAATGGGTGTCCTCTTCCTCGACCTGGCTCAGATCATCGGGCCGGTCTGAGTCCGGTGGCGGCGGTTCGTGAGCCGGGGTCTCGGGGGCGGTCTCGCTATTCGTGTCCTGGCCCTTTTCCTCTTTTTCCCGGGTGGCTTTTTCCGCCTTGGCTTCCACCTCTTCGGTGGTCTTTTCCTCGCCGATACGGAAAGCCGCAAACCCGGCATGGACCACCTGATTCACTGCCATGCCCAGCACCCGCCCGTTATACGGTGCGATGATGGCGCTACCGGTATTGCTGATCGGGTCGGTGACAGTCCCCAGCACCTGTCCCTTCTTCACTTTCTGGTTCAATTCCACTTCAGACAGCAGGATGCCGCCCTGGCTGGCACGAATCCATTCCGATTCATAGAACACCGGTTGGGGGGCACTCCAGAAACGGCTCGCCTTACGCATGCCCAGATTTTCCAGCAGGGTGTCGATGGCGTGGACGCCGTTGCTCACCGCCTCGGTTTCCAGCCGGTTGGGCCCGCCGGCTTCCATGGTCACGGCCACAATCCCCTTCTTGACCGCCGCATCACGCAGCATGCCGGTGACGCCGGGGCTGTGCAGCACGGTCATGCCGCCGAAGTGCTTGGCGAAGGCCACTACATCCGGATTGTCCAGATCGGCGCGCAGCTGCGGCAGGTTGACCCGCTTCTGGGAGCCGGTGTGCAGGTCCACGAGAAAGTCACAATGGCGCACGATGTTGCTGAACAGGGAATGGGCCACACGGCTGGCGGCGCTGCCTTTTTTGTTGCCCGGGAAGTAGCGATTCAGATCGCGACGGTCGCTCAGGTAGCGTGAGCCGCTGCGGAAACCGTCCAGATTGACAATGGGGACACCGATCACGGTGCCGGCCAGCTGATCCGGTTCCAGCTCGTACATGAGCCGTCGCACCATTTCGATGCCGTTCAGCTCGTCACCGTGGATGGCCGCGGTCAGGCACAGCCGTGGGCCGGGTTTGTCGCCATGGGCTACCAGCACCGGTACCGGAGTGGCAATGGAGGCAAAGGATTGATCCGGGGTCCAGTGCAGCGTGGCAAAGCTGCCCGGTTCCACCTGCCGGCCCAACAGGGCCAGAGGCTGGGGGGCCGGCTCCGGCACGGTTTCACTGTCGGCGGGTGTCTGGTTGGCGACCTTGTTGGTGTCGTCATTGGGGGCTGCGGGGGGCGCCTGGCCGTCACTTTCCTGCTGACGTTCCACCGCTCTCTCTTCGTCTTCCACCTCGGTGGCCCAGGCGGGCAGGGTGGTAACGCTGAGTAGCGTAGAGAGGACGGCAATGGCCATTGAGGACCGGGATCTGTACACACACACTCCTTGATTCAGCCGAGCTGGTCGAGCTCGTCCCAGCGAGCGTAGGCGGTTTCCAGTTCCGCCTGCAACTCGGTTTGTTGCTGTTGGGCGGCACTGATCTCGGCCGGGTCGCCCTTGTAAAAGGTCGGGTCGGACATGCGAGTCTGTACCGCTTCCAGGTCATTCTCCAGCTGCTCGATGCGTTCCGGCAGTTGCTCCAGCTCACGCTGATCCTTGTAGGACAGTTTCTTTCGCTTGGGGGCCTCGGGTGCCGGTTCGGGCGCTGGCTTGGCGGGTTTGACGGTTTTTTGCTTCGCAGGTTCCGGGCGCTGGCGCAACCAGTCCTGATAGCCGCCCACATAGCTGTTGAGCTGGCCATGCTCGAACACCAGGGTGGAGGTGACCACGTTGTCGATGAACTCCCGGTCATGGCTGACCAGCAGCAGGGTGCCCTGGTAATTCATCAGCTGCTCTTCCAGCAACTCCAGCGTTTCCGCATCCAGATCGTTGGTGGGCTCATCCAGCACCAGCAGGTTGAATGGTTTGGTGAACAACTTGGCCAGCAGCAGGCGGTTGCGTTCTCCGCCGGACAGGGATTTTACCGGCTGGCGGACCCGGCCCGGGTCGAACAGGAAATCCTGCAGATAGCCGATCACATGTTTGTTCTGGCCATTGATGGTGACCACATCGGAGCCTTCGGCCACGTTGTCGATCACGCTCTTTTCTTCGTCCAGGGTGTCGCGCAGCTGATCAAAGTAGGCCACCTGTAGCTGGGTGCCGAGCTTCACCGTGCCACTGTCCGGCGCCAGCCGGCCTAGCAGCAGGCGGATGAGGGTGGATTTGCCACAGCCGTTGGGGCCGAGAATGCCGACCCGGTCACCGCGCAGCAAGGTCACGGAAAAATCGCGCACAATGGTCTTGCCGTCCACCGCATAGTTCAGCTGTTCCGCTTCTACCACCACCTTGCCGGAATTGTCGCTACCCTGAATGGTCAGGCTGGCGGTGCCGGTGCGGTTACGGCGCTGGGCGAATTCATCGCGCATGGCCTTGAGCGCACGCACCCGACCTTCATTGCGGGTCCGCCGGGCTTTGATCCCCTGGCGAATCCACTTTTCTTCCTGACTGAGCTTCTTGTCGAACTCCGCGTTGGCGCGCTCTTCGGCTTCCAGTGCCGCCTGTTTGCCGCTCAGGTATTTCTCGTAGCTGCCTGGCCAGCTGGTCAGGTTGCCCCGGTCCAGCTCGATGATGCGGGTAGCCAGGGAGCGAATAAAGGCCCGGTCGTGGGAAATGAAGACCAGGGTCGCGCCATAGCTTTTCAGGAACTCTTCCAGCCACTGGATGGAATCCATGTCCAGGTGGTTGGTGGGCTCGTCCAGCAGCAGGATGTCCGGTTCCTGTACCAGCGCACGGGCCAGCAGCACTCGGCGCTTCATGCCCCCGGACAGGCCGGCAAAGGGCTGATCGCCATCCAGTGTGAGCTTGGAAAGCACCGTATCCACCCGCTGGGACAATTGCCAGGCGCCACGGGCTTCGATCTCGCTGCTGAGCTGCTCGAAACGGGCCAGCACCTTGTCATCCCCGTCGGCCAGCTGGTGGCTGAGTTCCGCATGCTCGCTGAGCAGGGCGCCGTGCTCACCGAGCCCCTCGGAAACCATGTAATGGACGCTGTGGGCCTGATCGTCAGGGACTTCCTGTTCCAGCCGGGCCACGGTCAGCCCCTGGGTCTTCTCGATCTGGCCGTCGTCAGCATGAATTTCCTCGGCGATTACTTTCATCAGCGTGGACTTGCCGGCGCCATTGCGGCCAATCAGACACAGCCGCTCCCCCGGGTCGATGGAGAGGGTGACGTGATCCAGCAGCGGCTGCTGCCCGTAACTGAGCTGAATATCGCGGAGGGTGATTAGAGGCATATTTTCAGGTGGTCAAATATGTGAATATGGTTGATTGTGGTGAGCTGCAAGTGACAAGTTTCACGTTGCAACGCGCTCGAAGGAAGGAGCTTGGGAAGCTGGCTTGCCCACGCGAATAATGGTTTGCGGGTTGGCAACCAAATCGTCCTGCCCCTTGAAACTTGTATATTGAAACTTGCAACTCAATTGAACGCGCAGTGTAGCAGCTTGTTACGGGCGTGTAGTGGTGTCTGAAGGGATCATCGGGCAGCCTTGGCCTAGAAGGAGAACAACAAATGACGGACTTTTTGCGGGAACGCTACGAAGAGGTGGATCTGACCCCGGGGCAGGGCAAGATCACTGCCACCGTGTCTATCGGCCTGGGAATACTGGCGCTGATGGGCAGCTTCTGTTTTCTCTATCCGGACATCCTCACCACCCCCGATTTTCGTGCCTTCTATAATGCGGATGTACTGCGTATTGCGCTCTTTATCGGCATCGGTATCGGTTTTCTCTGTGGTTTCCTCAGCGTGTTCCGACACCAGGAAAAACGCTACGGTGTTATCGGCATGGTGCTGGCCTGCATGGCCGCGCTGATCGGCTCCGGGCGGCTGGATGTGCCGCCGGTAGAGGGACGCAGCCTGTATGCCGGGCTGGATTATTTCATACTCACGCTGTTGGTCCTGGCGCTGGTCTTCATTCCCCTGGAGCGGGCCTTTCCCAAGGACCCGGACCAGAAGACCCTGCGTGGTGGCTGGGTCACGGATATGAAGTATTTCCTGTTCAGCCATGTGGGCCTGCAACTGATCAGCTTCTTTACCATTATCCCCATCCAGGTGGTGCTCCATGACAAGGTGGATATCGGTTTCCAGCAGGCCATTGCCAGCCAGCCCCTGTGGCTGCAGTTCATCGAGATCCTCATCGTCATCGACCTGGGCAGTTACTGGATTCACCGGGCTTTCCACGAAGTGCCCTGGCTGTGGAAATTCCATGCCGTGCACCATTCCACCACGCAGATGGACTGGCTGGCGTCCTCGCGCCTGCATGTGGTGGAAATCATTGCCAACCGTTTTATTGGCTACCTGCCCATTTTCATTCTCGGTTTTGCCCCCTCAGCGGTGTATGCCTACCTGGTATTTGTGTCCTTCCATGCCATCTTCATCCACGCCAACGTGCGGTTCCGCTTTCCGGGGGTGCGCTGGCTGATCGCCACCCCGGAATTCCACCACTGGCACCATTCCTCGGAAGACGAGGCCGTGGACAAAAACTACGCTGCCTTCCTGCCCATCTACGATAAACTGTTCGGCACCCTGATCATGCCCGACCGCCTGGCGGCCGAGTACGGCACCCGGGCCAGCACCCGGGTCCCGGAAGGGGTGGTCAAACAGTTCCTGTTCCCGTTCCGTCGGGGGTAGACGTTTTTTTGCCACAGAGATAACGGAGATCGCTGAGCGAAATTCTGTGCTCTCTGTGTCCTCTGTGGTTGGCGAGGGTTTTATATGGACGACGTGATCGACCTGCTGCGCGAACGCCATGAAGGCGGTTTGGTGGCGTTGGAGCTGCCAGACGAAGATCGCCTGGTAGACATTGAGGAGCAACTGCTGATCCCGCTGCCCGGGGAGTACAAGGAGTTCCTGCTGACCACCGGAGACATCCTCTGCGGCAGCCTCGAGCCAGCCACGGTCATGGACGACTACGCTCACAACTTCCTCCCGGAACTGGCCGCCAACGCCTGGGATCAAGGCATGCCCCGTTCCCTGATCCCGGTCTGTTGGGCTGACACCGGCGTTTACGCCATCGCCCAGGACGGTCAGGTAGTCCTGTGGGTGCCGGGAGAAGGCATCCATGAAGACGAGGAGTGGGGAAGTATCTGGCAGTGGGCGCGGGAAGTCTGGCTGGAGAGTTAGTTAATAGTTAATAATGAATAATTAATAGCTAACCCCAAACAGACCTCACATAGCCGCTGTAGGAGCGCCTGTTATTCGCTGCGCTCACCCCTTCGGGGCCGCCTTGTGGCGTTCCTTCGCTTCGCTCGGTGAGGCGCGAATCCGAGCGACAGCGAGGTAATTTAATTGTAGGAGCGATCGTCCGACCGCGATTGAAGCGCCTGATAGCGCGCACAAATCTTTCGCGGCGGCACCATCGCGCTGGCAAGGCTCGCCTTGTCAGATCCCCGCCAAATCCAGCTCATTATTAATCAACACCACACACTGCGATGCAAACAGCATGGTCGGCCCCAGGCTGATCTTCTCGGTGCCCAGCCGCTTCAGGCTATTAAAACTCTTCTTCGGCATGGGAATGTGGTCGGTAAGCAGGAAACAGGGCTTGTCGGCAAATGCCAGCTCGCGAATGCTTTCCCCCTTCGGGTCCATCATGTACAGCTGATGGCCATCCTCTGCCAGCTCCTTCACCAGCTTTTCAAAACTCAGCGTACGCACGCTAATACCGCTCTCCACCGCCTTCATCTGCTCCTTGCCCATACCGGCAGAGGCATCCAGTGCCCGTACCACCTTGGCCAGCAACGCCTGCTCATGAAAGCCGCCAATATCCCGCATTTCCGCCGCCACAAAGGTAATGGTGCGAGAAAAGTCCTGGGTACTCTCCAGCACCAGATGCACCACCACATCCTCCCGATGCGACTGTGCCACAAAGATCGCATTCATCAGGGTATGGGCGAGGATCTCGCTATGGGCATCACCGCCCACATTGGCCAGCAGGATCTGGCTATTGGTGGAGGCAGCACGGGCGCGAAGGACAAAGGTACGCATTATCTGGGGCTCTGGAGAATGTGGGGGGATTGTACATCAGACGTTGATTGGGCGTGGAGACATGGCGTTGGAGTGTAAGCCGCGCCCGTTTTCAACGGAACGTTCCTTATAACTCTGGGAGTGAAAAGCCAACTCAGTGATTTAAATTGTATTTTGAATGACAGAAAACGGGATGGCAGGAAAGGAGTTCAAAGGAGCGTTCCTTTGAACTCCGTGTCAGACATTGGCTATTTCACTCTAACTGATTGATATGAGAGTATTTTGATAGATTGAGCGGGGTGGGTGGCTCGGAGTTATACGGAACCGAGTTATACGGAACGTTCTAATTAATACGCTGTTAGCACTTATAGGGGGGCACGGCATGCTAGTAATTGGAAGCCGGGAAACGCGTGCTCAGCACTCAGCGTCGCCCCCGATTAAGAATCAAATGGCGTTGCGATCGAACGGGGCAGGGTACGTAATCATCGCTGTTGGTGGGCCGGAAAGCTGGGCTGCGCCTGGGCCATTGCCGCCTGAGGCGAAAGTTGAAGATTTGATTCAGACGTCTGTTACCGATCCAGATCATGCGTCAAACCTCTGGAGCCCCTTCCTCTACTACGTCGATTCTTCCGCAAGGCCAGGCATAAAGGCCCGCTTGTCTCGCACTTTTTGTGGTATTAAGGTCCGAATAGACATCGGAGAGCAAAGCCATAAATCTGCTGTTAAGGCGGCAATCGAGCGCGGAAATAAGCGAAAACAAGGATTTCGAATCAGGATTGTCGAGGGCTAACAAGCGCATGCACATGACCGTCGTCAGCTGTCACCAATTTTGCATTCGCAATATTAGCGCCAGCTTCCTTGGCCTGTGATGCGGGCGTTATGTTTGCCGAGTAGTCGACAGTTATGGACGAAATAACTAAAGAAAAGGTCTTTGAATATCTTTCATCATGGCATGACTTCGACAATATGCTAGTTGTTGAAGAAGACGAAGCTTACAAGGTTACTGTCGTCAGAGAAGGAAAGGAGGTAGTTATTATTACTCCTTATGAAGTGGGTGAATTTTTCTTAGACTTTTCGCTAGACGGCAAAGATTACTACTCTGATTGGTATGAAATAATGGATGATACTTTAGAAGAGTTTATGAGCTATACCAAGAAGGTTGTTGAGCGCTTCCTATATAATGAAGTTCGAGTTAGGAAAAAGGGTTGGTGGGTTTTCAAAACTCATAGTCTTGAGTACTTAGAGAATAGTAGTTGGAAAAATTTGTTCAAATAAAAAAATAACAAGCGCGTGCACGTGACCTTCGGCATTTGTCACCAAATTTGCTGGTGAAAATTTAGCGCCAAATACCTCGGTCCGTTACGCGGGCGTTATCACTTGAAGAGTGCCAATGAATAAGATCACTCCCAGAAAGTTGCTTAACAGCAAGTGGACTGCGGTCAAGCCAGTAAAGAAAGAAAAACATTTTCTGGTGACTGAGGTCGAATTTGATGAAGAGGGTGAGGTTATTCACTGCCTGATAGAGGCGGTGATATCAAACCGTTCAGAGGCTATTGATTGGAAAGAACTGAGAGATGCATCGAACTGGCAGCAGGGCTGGAAGTAGTTATTCTGGTCATGCGGCCTCTGGGGCGACGGCCTAGGGCGAAAATACCTGGCTTGGTATGTCCGCCCTACGGGGTTAGCGGGGGTCGTTAGTTTCGTTGTGCTCGCCGTCGTTGGCTTTTGGTGCCAGATCCATATAGTCTTGCTGTACTGATTTTTACTTCTTATCCCCCACAAAGCACAACATGTCGCCCACGCCAATACGCAAATGAAAAACCACCAGGCTGAAGGCCAT
>JAZAJX010000166.1:0-24339 GCA_036230225.1 Pseudomonadota bacterium
TGTTTCAAAATCCGCCATGACCGAGCAGCTGCAGCACCGGGTCATGGCAGCCGACCGGATCATCCAGCGTCACAACCGCATCCAGGCTGACTATCAGCGCATGCTGACCGTCAACCGCCAGCTAAAGCGCCACGCCCTGATTGATCCGCTGACCGGTTTCGGCAACCAGCAGGACGCCCGGCGTGTCCTGGAAAACACCCTCAAGCAGGCAGAAAAGCGAGGCGGGGCGGCCTGCCTGTTGGTGCTTCGACTGGAAGACTTCGACGCCCTGCGCAGCCAGCGAGGGGACAAAGTCATGCAGCAAGGAGTGCTGGCTTTCAGTCGCCGTTTACGTCAGTCGGTGCGCCCCATGGATCAACTCTGCCGCCTGCAGACGGATCAGTTTGCCCTGATCACCTGGCAACCCCAGTTGAGTCACTGTGACCCCGCCGGTTTCCGGCGACTCTACGAAGGCTTGAACCATCGAGCCTACCAGACCGCTGCCGGCTTTTTGAGTTTGCAGGTCAGCATGGCCATTGCCGCCTCCGAGGGCAGCAGCAGCGCCGAGCAAATGTTCGAACAGGCCAAGGGGGAACTGGATCAATCCCTGAGCGAACGACGCATCGTGTCTGCGGCCAGCAATGCCTGAGGGGCATCAACTCACCTTACCCCGGCGACCCGGGTATGGTAAAAACAGGGTCTTTGCGCGCGGTTAACATGCCACAGACTCTCCCCCACTGGTTCTTGCTGGGTGCCGGCAACATGGGCACCCTGGCAGCCTGGTACCTGACCCGGGCCGGCCACCGGGTCAGCGTTGTTCGTGATGCCACTCCCTCGCCCCTGGAAAAGACCCTGTGGCTACCTGACGGCTCCCACCTGACGCTGACGCTTCCGGTGATCCGCCCACAATCCCTGCCCCAGCACATCGACCACCTGCTGGTTGCCATCAAGACGCCCTATACCCGGCAAGCCATGGCGTCAGTGGCAGATTATCTCCATCACGACTCCCAGGTGTTACGCTTCCAGAACGGGCTAGGCGCTCTGGATGGCCTGCTGCCTGACCGCTGCACCCTGCTGGAAGCGGTCACCACCAGTGCCGTCAAAGGGCAACATCCGACCCATACGGTCGTGGCGGAAAACACCACCTGGCTAGGCGGAAACCCCTGCCCGCCCGCCTGGCTCCCCGCACTGCTTGATCACTGGCCCGATCTACACTGGGAAAACGATCTCCGCCAGCGACAGTGGCACAAGTTGGTGGCCAACGCGGTAATCAACCCCCTCACAGCCCTGCACGACGTACCGAACGGCCACATCGCCGACGACCCGGCACTGCGCGACGTGGCGCGAAGGCTGTGCGAGGAAGCGGACCAGGTACTACAAGCCCTTGACCCGAGTTGGCCCGGTCAGTCCCTGGACCGGGTTCTGGCAGTCGCCCGCGCCACGGCGGGCAATACCTCGTCCATGCGCGCAGACTGGCAGCGGGGTGCGCTGACAGAAATAGACGCCATCAATGGCTGGCTGGTGGAACAGGCGGATCGTCTCGGCCTGCGTCTCCCTGAAAACCGTCGTCTGGTGCAACGACTGGCCCACTAAGGCATCTCTGGTCCTCCCAGCAGTGTTTATTTCTGTGTGAAGCGATGCCCGCATCGCTCCCCAAGGCCGCAGACGCGTTTTCCAGAGGCTCCCAACGCGGCTGACTTTTCCCTCGGGGGGCTGGATTTGATGGCGGTTTTTCGCCATCGTAGCGGGCACTTATCCGGATTCGTGGAACACCGATGCAACCTCGACATCTTCTTGCCGTGGCCCTGATGGCCACCAGCGGCCTGACGGCGGCCGACAACGAAATCCAGGCCGTGAAAGTCAGCGGCGCCGCCAGCCCCAGCCTGGCCGGAGAGCTGCCCACAGGCACGCTGACTCTGGACCGGGAAACCCTGACATCCCTGCCCGTCACTAACCTGGCAGACGTTCTGGATACCGTGGGCGGTCTGCAGGCCAGTCAGCTTTACGGCATTAACGGTAGCAACGCCAGCCTGGACTTGCTGGGTTTTGGCGCCACCGCCAACCAGAACACCCTGATCCTGCTCAATGGCCGGCGATTGTCTGGCATCGATCTCTCCACGCCCCTGCTCAGTGGCATCCCGCTTGCTGCTATCGAGCGCATTGAGATCCTGCCCGGTGCAGGCGCTGCCCTGTACGGCAATGGTGCGGTGGGCGGGGTCATCAACATCATCACCCGCCGCCGTTACGACAACAGCGCCGGACTGGAAATCAATGGCGGCAGCTTCGGCACCCTGGGCGGTAGCGGCTATGCCACCGGTCGTCAGGGCAATGTCAGTGGTGCCGTCGCCATGAGCACCCTGGACAGTGACGGCTATCGCGATAACAACGAAGTACGCAACCACAACGCCTTTGCCGATGTGCGCTACCAGAATGACGGGCTTGAAGCCTATTTCACGGCCAATGGCGAAGAGCAGGAGCTGGGCTTGCCCGGCGCCCGAACACTGACGCAATTCCGTAATGATCCCCGAGGCACCAGCACCCCGAATGATGATGCCGAACAGGACAATTACTGGCTGATGCCCGGCCTGCGCATTGCCATGCCCGGCCAGACGGCCCTGACTCTGGAAGCCAGTAAACGGCGCCAAACACAGATTTTCGACTATGTGTCCAGCGCTAGCCGGGGCGAAACCGTGGTGGAAAGCCACAGCCTGACCCCGAAACTGGAAGGCCAACTTGCGACCGGCAACGCCGTCCACAACTGGACCCTGGGCGTCGATCTGCACGAATACGATTACGACAGCCGGACCAGTTTCGGAGACCGCCAACTGGAGCAGAGCCAGCGCGCCTGGTACCTGCATAACCTGGTCAGTGTCACCCCCAAACTGTCCGTCAGTGCTGGCGCCCGGAAACTGGAGAGCACACTTCGCGGCGAGGGCGACGAGACGGAACAGGACGGAGAAATGTACGAAGGGGGGATTCGCTATACCTTCACTGGCAACCTGGCCCTGTTCGCCGGCGCCCAGCGCAGTGTGCGCATCGCCAACGTGGATGAGTTGAGCCCCTTCAATCCCCCCATCGATCCGCAGACCGGCAAGGGGTATACCGCCGGCGCCAGCTGGTCCCAGGGGCGACAGCATTCCACCCTGACCGTCTGGCGGGCGGAAATCGATAACGAGATTCTCTTTGACCCGATCAGCTTCACCAACCGCAATCTGGAGGATCGCACGGTCCACAAGGGCGTCAGCATCAATTCCCGCTGGCGGCTGGACAAGGACCTGATGCTCACCATCAACGCCAGCGCCCAGCAGGCTCGCTTTGATGGCGGCCCGTTTGACCGCAACGATGTGCCGCTGGTACCGGAACATACTCTGCAACTGATCGCCGACTGGCAGGCGCTATCCTGGCTGTCTGCCCAGATCAGTCACCGCTATGTGGGCGACCGTCATTACGGCTCTGACCTGGAAAACCGCTTCCGCAAGCTGGATCACTACCGCACCACCGACCTGCAGCTTACCGCCCGTTACCGCGCCCTGTATCTCAAGGCCGGGGTCCACAATCTGGAAGACCATCGCATTACCGATTACGGTAACTTCAGCAGCCTGTCCAACACCGCCTCGGTATACCCGCTGCCGGAGCGCCACTACCGGGCTGCGTTCGGTGTGGAATTCTAGGATCTGTAAGGAACCGCTGAATAACTCCTTGCGTATTCATAGGTTCCTTGACACTACCTGACCACCGACCCATGGCGTGAAGCATCACGCCATGGGTTCCGCCATCTCTTCTCGTCTCTTCACAGCATTTTCGGGAGCCGCCATGAACGATCAGGACAAGACCCGCATCAACCGTGTTATCACCCGTACCGGCGACCGTGGCGATACCGGCCTGGCCGATGGCAGCCGGATCAGCAAAGGACATCCACGCATCCAGGTGCTGGGCGAGCTGGATGAGTTGAACAGCGCCCTGGGCGTGCTGCGGGCCCGGGAACTGGATAAGGATCTGGATACCACGCTGGGACTGATACAACAGCTGCTGTTCGATATCGGCGGCGAACTGGCCGTCCCGGGCCGCCTGGTGATCGATGATCACGATCTGGTCGAAGTGGAATCCCGGGCGGATACACTCAACGCGGAATTGCCGCCGCTCAAGGAATTCGTCTTGCCCGGCGGCCACCCTGCTGCCGCCTGGTGCCACCACTGCCGCACCGTGGCACGGCGTACCGAGCGACACGTTGTCGCACTGCGGGACAGTGACGATGACGCGGTCAACCCGTTCAGCCTGGCACTGATCAATCGACTCTCAGACCTGCTGTTCGTCATGGCCCGGGTCATCAACCTGCGTCAGGAGTCACCGGAAACCCTGTGGCAGCCGAAGGCGCAGCGGGACGCCTAGGGGCCCCCAGAACACCGCCGTCATTCGCGATGCAAGCATC
This sequence comes from Pseudomonadota bacterium, assembly GCA_036230225.1. GTDB lineage: Bacteria > Pseudomonadota > Gammaproteobacteria > Pseudomonadales > Alcanivoracaceae > Alcanivorax. The sequence goes on from JAZAJX010000166.1 coordinate 4,409, forward strand.
GCTTCCCACAGAAAAAAGCCCCTCGTCTTTTCCACACTCGGGCTGCCCACCATTGTGAAAACAATGTGCAAGCCTGCCCCAACGGCACGCCACCGGGCTACACTGAAGGCCCGGACCGACGATGTCATGCCATGGGTATCCGTAACAAACTCTTCATCATTTTCCTGTGCGCCTTTCTGGTTCTGACCCTGGCAGCCAGCGGATTCTATTACCTGTCATTCCTGCGCAGTCTGGAAACCTATCTGGATGAACGCCAGCAAGCTCAGGTGGAACGACTGGCCGATCATCTCGGCCTGCTCTACCAGCAGCGGGGGGGCTGGCAATTTCTGCTCGAGGACCCGCGACAGCTCAAGCGTCTCTACCGACTGGCCGGGGACCGGGAAGACCCGCGCGACACCCGCGGGGAGCATCGCCACCTGCAGCTGCTGGATGCACACAAACAGCGTCTGCTGGGCCCACCCGCCCCGCCGCGGTTCCGCTCGGAAGTGCCGGTGAGCGCGGGACCTGCAGTGGTCGGTTATCTGACCTATCCGGATCAGGAAGCCATTCGCGACAAACTGGATCAGCGCTTCATGGGCCGCCAGCTACGCTTCATGGTGTGGATGCTGTGTGTGGGAGTCGGCTTGTCACTGCTGGCATCCTGGCTACTGGCTCGACATCTGGTCGCCCCCATCCTGGCGCTGTCCCGGCATACCCGGGAGCTGCAGGAAGGCCATTACAGTGCCCGGCTGGCCACCCGACGCCGGGACGAGATCGGGACCCTGACCGCCCAGGTCAATGAACTGGCACAGCGTCTGGAGCTGGGCCAACAGGCACGTCAACGATGGTTTTCCGACATTGCCCACGAGTTGCGGACACCAGTCGCCATACTGCAAGGGGAGCTGGAAGCCATCAGCGACGGGATACGACCACTGAGCCAGGCATCTATCCAGTCTCTGGAGGGAGAGGTCGCTCAGCTGACCCACCTGATCAACGACCTGCATGATCTGGCTCTGGCGGATGGCGGCAACCTGCGTTACCAGTTTCACCACGAAGACCTGGCCAGCCTTATCGACGAGGTGCTCGACAGCTACCAGAGTCGCCTGGCCCGACAATCCATCACACTGAGCACCCACCTTCCTGACCAGGCCATTATCCACATGGATCCGATGCGCATTCGACAGCTGCTGGACAATCTGTTGCAGAACGCACTCAAGTACACGGCCGACAATGGCCGCCTCAACGTTTGCCTGCAGCATCGCCCGGATCATCACTGGGAACTGATCATTGAGGACAGCGCCCCCGGCGTGCCGGATGACGCCCTGCCCCGCCTGTTCGACCACCTCTATCGGGTAGAGAACTCCCGTAACCGGCGTACCGGTGGTGCCGGGCTTGGCCTGGCGATCTGCGAGCGGATCACTCAGGCCCACGGCGGGTTCATCTTCGCGGAGCACAGCCCTCTGGGCGGTCTGCGTATCCGCCTCACTCTGCCGGAGGGCACACCATGAATCGCATCCTGATCGTGGAAGACGAGCCCCGGTTGTCACAACTGATGGCCGATTATCTTGAGCACGCCCACTTCCAGACAACGCAGACGGGCAGTGCACAAACCGCCGTGGAATTGGCAAGAACGGAATCCTTCCAGGCCGTGCTGCTGGATCTGATGCTCCCGGATGGTGACGGCATGGATGTCTGCCGAGCCATTCGGCAACACAGCCAGGTGCCCATTCTGATGGTGACCGCCCGGGTAGATGAAGTGGACCGTCTGCTAGGCCTTGAGCTAGGTGCTGACGACTACATCTGCAAGCCGTTCAGTCCCCGGGAAGTGGTGGCCCGCGTCAAGGCGGTGCTACGCCGCACCACCCCGCAACCGGACAACGGCGCGCCCGTCCTGTCACTGGACAAGGCGCGTTATGAGGCAATGCTCGGTCACCACCGCGTCACCCTCACTGCCATCGAATTTGCGCTGCTTGATACCCTGGCCCGCCACCCCGGCCGTATCTGGTCCCGTGACCAGCTCATGGATGAGATCTATCAGGACCACCGTGTGGTGTCTGATCGCACCATCGACAGTCACATCCGCAAGTTGCGGCGCAAACTCAGCGAGGGCAGTCAGGACTCCCATGACTGGATTGGCAGTGTGTACGGGGTAGGCTACCGACTGGAAACGCCATAAGGGCCCACTGCCCTTGCAGGAGTTCACCCCGAACGCTTTTCTGGTTTTGACTTTCCTTGTAGCTTGCTTCTTTTTTTCCACATTCCCTGCATATTTCTTGCACGCTTTTCTTCCATGCTTGACTCAACCATTCACAGGGACTCACTGACAGAGTCACAAGGAGAGCATGATGAAAAAACTGGCCATCGTTATTCTGGCAGCCTTCACTACCACAGCGTTTGCCTTTGGCCCGGGCCACAAGGGCAGCGAGCACATGGTGGAACGCCTGGAAAAGACACTGGATCTAAACGATACGCAAAGCGACCAGCTCAAGGTCATCTTTCAGGAGCAGGGAGAGAAGATGAAAGCCCTGCACGAAGAAACCCAGGAAAAAATGAATGCGGTATTGACGCCAGCACAGCAGGAAAAACTGGCGGACATGAAAGAGAAACGTAAAGAGCGCTGGGAAGAACGCAAGGAAAAGCATAAAGAGAAAATGGAAAAGCGCGGCGAATAATTTGCAGGTCGGGTGTTGGCGCCGACATCACCGACAACCTCGTTACGTGCATAAAAAACGGGAATGGATGCAGATCCATCCCCGTTTTTTATTGAACCGATGTTGATCACCTGAAGCCTTTGCGAGAGCAACCGCTCCTCCGCGCCACCCCTGCAGACATTCGCGGTGGAACAACCGCTCCCACAATAGACGGCTCTACAGCAGGATCCGCCGCATATCTGACAGCAACTGGCTCAGATAGGTGGTAAAGCGTGCCGCATCGGCCCCGTCGATGACACGGTGATCATAGGAAAGACTCAACGGCAGAGTCAGGCGTGGCACGAACTGGCTGCCATCCCACACCGGCTGCATGTCTGACCGGCTTACCCCGAGAATGGCCACCTCCGGCCAGTTCACGATGGGGGTAAAGGCGGTGCCACCAATCCCGCCCAGGGACGAAATGCTGAAGGTGCCGCCCTTCATGTCCGCCGGGGTCAGCTTGCGATTGCGTGCCTTCTCCGCCAGCTCGCCCATTTCCAGGGCGATCTCTTTCAGGGTTTTCCTGTCCGCATCCTTGATCACCGGCACCACCAGGCCATTGGGCGTATCCACCGCAATGCCGATGTTGATGTAGTGCTTGTGGATCAGGGCGTCGCCGCTGTTCTCCAGGGAACTGTTGAAGCGCGGAAATTCCTTCAGGGCCTTGGCACAGGCCGCCACCAGGAAGGCCAGCATGGTCAGCTTCACGCCTTCCTTTTCCAGCGCCTTGTTCTGCTGTTTGCGAAAGGCTTCCAGATCCGTGATGTCCGCATTGTCATGCTGGGTCACATGGGGAATGGTGAGCCAGGAGCGACTCAGGTTCTGGGCCGACACCTTGCGCAGCTTGTTGAGTGCTTCACGCTCGATATCCCCGAACTGGCTGAAATCGATCTCCGGCAGGTCTACCGACAGGCCGCCGCCGGACGCCGCCGCAGGCTGACCTTCCAGGCGCTGCTTCACCCAGGCGTGGACGTCTTCCTTGAGGATACGGTCCTTGGGCCCCGTGCCGGTGACCTGGGACAGGTCTACGCCCATGTCCCGGGCCAGCTTGCGCACCGCCGGGCCGGCATGGACCGCCTTGCCCGGTGACGCGGCCGCAGCCGGCTGGGCCGGGGCCGGTTTGTTGTCCGCCGGTCTGGCCGGCTCCGCTCTGGACGGGGCACTGGCCTCGGGTAGGGACGGAGCCGGTTTGTCCGAGGGCGCAGGGGCGGCGCTTCCACCCGACACCGTCAGGGTCAACAGTTCATCACCGGTGCTGACCTTGTCACCCACCTTGATGGCCACCGACTCCACGGTACCGGCCTGGGGAGCCGGAATTTCCAGGGAGGCCTTGTCCGATTCCAGTACCGCAATCACCTGCTCGGCTTCCAGGGCATCCCCGGCAGCCACACTCACTTCGATGATCTCGGCGCCCTCGATATCGCCCAGATCCGGCACGGTAACCGTTTCCGTCCGGGCGCCCTGACCGGCGTTGTCCGCGTTAGCGGCAGCCGGTTCGGATGTGGGTTGCTCCGGCTCGGGCTCAGCCTCTGCCTTTGTTTCTTCTGCCGTTGGTGCGTCGCCCGCATCCGCTGCATCGGCTTCCACGTCCAGAAGGTCATCACCCTCCTTCACCCGGTCACCCACCTTCACCTTGATGGCGGTGACCTTGCCCGCTTTCGGGGCCGGGACTTCCACCGTGGCCTTGTCGGATTCCAGCACCACGATGGTATCTTCCGCGGCGATGGTATCGCCCACGTTTACGCTGATCTCGATGACGTCAACAGGATCACTGCTGCCTACATCGGGAACCTGAATCGTTTCACTCACACCGTTCTCCTTGTAGTGAGATTGTCATGAGGTGCGATCAATGCATCACCGGATAGGGTTTATCCGTGTCGATGCCGTATTTCTCGATGGCTTGCCGCACGGTTGAGGCATCTACCTTGCCGTCCTTGCGCAACGCGTTGAGGGCCGCCAGCACCACGAAATAGCGATCCACCTCAAAGAAGTGACGCAACTTCTTGCGCGAATCGCTACGACCGAAGCCATCGGTCCCCAACACGGTATAAGGCGCGCGAATCCAGGGGCGAATCTGGTCAGCAAAGGCACGCATGTAGTCCGTGGACGCGATCACCGGGCCATCACGCCCCGCCAGGCATTTTTCCACCCAGGTGCTCTCACGGTCCTGCTCCGGATGCAGAATTTCGTCCCGATCCATGCGCAATCCTTCACGGCGCAGTTCATTGAAGCTGGTCACGCTCCATACATCCGCCGCCACACCGAAGTCTTCACGGAGCAGTTCCGCCGCCGCTTCCACTTCGCGCAGAATGGTGCCGCAACCCAGCAATTGCACGCGGGGGGACTTCTTGGTTTTCCCCTTGCCTTCGCGCAACAGGTACATGCCCCGACGAATCCCTTCTTCCGCCCCTTCCGGCATGGCCCCGTGCACATAGTTCTCGTTCATCAACGTGAGATAGTAGAAAACCTTCTCGTTGTCTTCATACATGCGTTTAAGACCGTCATGAAGGATGACCGCCAACTCATAGCTGTAAGTCGGGTCATAACTGTCACAGTTGGGTACCGTGCTGGCCAGGATGTGACTGTGACCATCCTGATGCTGCAACCCTTCTCCATTGAGCGTCGTGCGACCGGCGGTAGCCCCCAGCAGAAAGCCTCGGGCCTGACTGTCACCTGCTGCCCAGGCCAGGTCTCCCACGCGCTGGAAACCGAACATGGAGTAATAGATGTAGAAAGGAATCAGGGTAAAATCATGCACACTGTAACTGGTGGCAGCCGCCAGCCAGCCGGACATGGCTCCGGCCTCGTTGATGCCCTCTTCGAGAATCCGGCCCTTCTTGTCCTCCCGGTAGTACATGACCTGACCGGCATCTTCGGGCTCATATTTCTGACCACCGGATGAGTAGATTCCCAGCTGGCGAAACAACCCCTCCATGCCGAAGGTGCGTGCCTCATCGGGAACAATCGGCACTACCCGATCACCGATCTGCTTGTCCTTGATCAGGGCACTCATCATGCGCACAAAGGCCATGGTGGTGGAAATCTCCCGGTCACCACTGCCTTCCAGAAAACTGGCAAAAATATCCAGCCCCGGCAGCGTCAGCGCCTGGCTGGCCCGCTGACGGCGAACCGGCATGTAGCCACCCAGCTTGTCACGCTGCTCTTTCATGTAGCGCATTTCCGGAGAGTCCGCGTCCGGGCGGTAATACGGCACATCCTCCAGCTGCTCGTCCGTAAACGGCATATCGAAGCGATCCCGGAATTCCCTGAGGCTTTCCTGATCCAGTTTTTTCATCTGGTGGGTCTTGTTGACCGCCTCACCGGCACCGGTGGCATAGCCTTTCACGGTCTTGGCCAGAATCACGGTCGGCTGGCCGGTATGATTAACGGCAGCGTGGTAGGCAGCATAAACCTTGAACGGATCATGCCCCCCCCGATTCAGGCGATACACATCCTCATCGGACATGTGCTCAACCAGCGTCTTCAACTCCGGGTATTCGCCAAAGAAGTGCTCGCGGGTATAGGCACCACCGTTTTTCTTGTAGGCCTGGTATTCCCCATCGACGCACTCTTCCATACGACGACGTAGCAGGCCCTGGCTATCGCGCTCCAGCAGCGGGTCCCAGAGCCGCCCCCAGACGACCTTGATCACATTCCAGCCGGCACCCCGGAAGACTCCTTCCAACTCCTGAATGATCTTGCCATTGCCGCGCACGGGGCCATCCAGGCGCTGCAGATTGCAGTTGACCACGAAGACCAGGTTATCCAGCTTCTCGCGGCCCGCCAGGGCAAGAGCTCCCAGGGATTCCGGCTCATCCATTTCCCCGTCACCCAGGAAGGCCCAGACCTTGCGATTATCCTGCGCGATCAACTCCCGGTTCTGCAGATACTTCATGATATGGGCCTGGTAAATAGCCTGGATCGGCCCCAGCCCCATGGACACGGTGGGAAACTGCCAGAAGTCGGGCATAAGCCAGGGGTGGGGGTAAGAGGACAGTCCCTTGCCATCCACTTCCCGGCGAAAGTTATCCAGCTGTTCCTCGCTGATTCGCCCTTCCAGGTAGGCGCGCGCATAAACCCCCGGCGCAGAGTGGCCCTGGAAAAACACCAGATCCCCCTCGTTGTCATCACTGGGGGCGCGGAAAAAGTGGTTGAAGCCCACATCATAGAGGGTGGCGGAAGACGCGAACGAGGCGATATGCCCCCCGAGCTCGTCATCATTCATGTTGGCCCGCATCACCGTGGCCAACGCATTCCAGCGTACCAGCGAGCGAATTCGACGCTCCATGAAGATGTCACCGGGGATCGGTGCCTCATCCTTGGCGGGGATGGTGTTGAGATAAGGGGTATTGAGGTGGGTGCGGTGGATGCCCTGTTCCTGGGCTTCGTTGGTGAGGGTATCCAGTAGCCAGGCGGCACGTTCCGGCCCCTCCCGTTCGACCACGGATTCCAGGGCTTCCAGCCATTCCCGGGTTTCCGCCGGGTCCACGTCATCGAAGAAACTTCTGTTGTGCATGGGCATGCGTCCTTTTTCGCGTTGCCAGGCGGCGCAGCAGGATCACTGTTGTGCCGCGGAAATCTGCGCCCCGGGGTGGTGGGCGAGAGGCTCGACGCCTCTGACCTGAAGCCAGGGGTTCAGGCCCGGTATCAACTCGTTCCATACTAGCTGCAATGACTGACCGGTCAAATGACGATAACCATCACGGGCCTGTCAAAGACGGACGGTTTATAGAATGCAGTGAGCCGCACACACAAAAAAGCCGACCAACGTCGAACCCGAAGAGCCCGTTCTCCGATTCCGTTAGATGACGATGATCCATAACGCCGACAGGATGAGCCAGATGGCCACACATCGCAGCAGCAACCCTTGCAGAGACTCCAGATGATCCAGCATCGTTGAAAGCGTGTTTGTCTGGGCAGGCAGCGGCTCCTCCAGCGCGATAGTGGCCACATCCTGCAGTACCGCGTTTTCGGGGTCCCGACGCAACCAGCGGCCACGCATTTTTTCCATCACGGCAGTGAAATCTCCGGCCAGAGCCATGCTAAGTAGCAGCAATTTGTTGGCCGGCCAGCATAGCCAGTCATTCAGTCGGGACTGCCAACTGCCCGCCCCTTCTTCGCCTTTCTCGTCCACCCAGACCCGGTTCAAGACCACTAGAAACGCCGCCCCCGGCCCCAATAACACCAACCAGAAGATGGCGATGAAAAGCTGCAGCTCCCGGGACAGAATTTTCCCGACCAACTCCTGTTGGTATGCCGACTGCCCCGGTGTGCCATTCACACCAAACTCGTCAGCCGCCAGCGCGGCAAATCCATCCGGATCATTCATTCGGCCGCGCACCAGCAATTCATCCACATGGCGAAACTCACTGTGCACACCCACCAGCCACAGCAACAACACGATTCCCAATAGCAGAACCAGAAGCTGACCCCAGAAACCATCCAGCCAGCAGGCCAGAGTACTCACCAGCACCGCTGGCAGCAGAACCGCCAACCACCAGACCCGCTGCCCCGGGCCCAGACGATTGCTCCACTGTTGCAGCCAGCCCTGATGGCGGTGCGGGTTGGCAAGCCAGAACGGCCAGCCGGTATCCAGCCTGCGCACGCCCAGCACCAGTATCAGCACCAGAAATTTCATGCCATTTCCTCCCTGAAATCGTTCAGCCGTTGCCGGTACCTTTGCCAGTCAAAGGCCGGCCCCGGGTCTGTCTTGCGCCCCGGTGCAATATTTTCGTGCCCGGTGATACGCGCATCGGTTATCCCTGGATAATGCTGTTGCAGCAACGCCGTCAGCTCCACCAGCGCCACATATTGCGCATCGTCATAAGGCACAGTATCCGCCCCTTCCAGCTCAATGCCGATAGAAAAATCATTACAGTTTTCCCTACCCTGAAATGAGGACACCCCGGCATGCCAGGCTCGCTGATCACAGGACACAAACTGGAGCAGGCTTCCATCACGGCGGATCAGGAAATGCGATGACACCGTCAGCTGGTGGATGTCGCGGAAATAGGGATGCTCGTGGGGATTCAGGCAATTCTGGAACAGGGCCTGGATGTGACCGCCACCAAACTGGCCGGGCGGCAGACTGATGTTGTGAATGACCAGCAGAGAAATGTCATCCGGGTCGGGTCGGACATTGAAATTGGGTGACGGGCACCACTGCGCCTGTTCAACCCGGTGTTCGCTGAGGGTAAGCACCCGCACAAGCTCCTTAGACCCTGCGCGGTTTGACCAACTAGTGTGTCACGTTGGCCTGCATGCGGCGCAGGTCGCCAATTACCGCTTCCAGAGCCCGGTCAAACAAGGCTCCCTCTTCGATGAGTTTAACAGTCCCTTCATGCAGGGCAACGGCCAGCGTATAAGCGGAAAATTCTTCCACCTTGATCCCTCTACGGTTGGTAAACACCATCTTCACACCGTTGCGAATGTTAGCCGCCAGCTTGGCGCGACGGAGCTCCTCGCCATCGACGATTTCGACCCACTGCCCCGGTGCCAGCTGGCCGGCTTTTTTCACCAGGAAATGATTTTCCGGCAACGCCGCGTTCTCGGTAGCCTGGGGTTCCGGGGCGGGCATCTCCGGCTCCACCGCTACCCGCTCGGTCTCGAGACCTTTGAGCAGCTGCTGGTGCACATCACGCAGCGTCATCAACAATTGTTTGGCCTCGGCTTCGTCGTAACTGATCTGCCCCAGCCCCGTATGCAAGGCCTTTAGCAGCTTCGGGCTCAAGGCCTTGAGCTTTTCCAGCGCGGCCTGCTCCCGGTGTTCCAGTACGCTCCACACCACGCCATCCACCACTTTGACCTGTTGTTGCCAGGCAGCGCTGTCGACCCCCTCGCGCAACCAGGTCAGGTAGAGCACCTGTTGCCAGCCCTGACGCAACAACCGCACGACCACATCAGGCAACTGACGACCGGCCATGCGCTTGTCGAGCACCGCTACCACTTCCTGGCGGGCCTGTTCGGCACGAGCCTTGCCTTCCTCCGCCTCCCGAACTCGCTGTTCCACTCTCTCGGAGCGGGAGCTCTGGCCGTCAAAGAAGCGCTGGAATTCATTCAGCAGGTCAGCAAAGAGACTGGCATCATCCTCGAAATCATCAATGATGCGATGCACGGCATGATTGATGCGCTGGTAAAGGTCGTCCTGGATACCCTGTTGTGGATCCCACTGGCTGCCGGCCCTTGCCAGCATATTGAGTAGCAACCGGGCTTCATGATTGTCGTTGCTGAAAAAGGATTTATCCGTAATCGCGACTTTCAGGAGAGGAATTTGCAGGCGCCCGATCAGCGCCTTGATCTCGGAAGGCAGGCCTTCATCATCCAGAATGAAATCAAACAGCAAAGAAACCAGATTGATCACATCATCATCGGCCTGATCCAGAGCGTGGATCGCTTCGCCATGCTCGGTGTCGAGCAGGTCGGACAGATCTTCCTTGAGATTGGCTCTTTCCCCATTTTTTTCGCTGAGGCTTCGCTCCACCCGCTGTAAGCGGCTGAGGACTCCGACCAGGTCATCGGAACTGACCTGATGGACCGAGGCGGCGTTCGCTACCGGTGCGCCATTCATGTAGGGCACGCCATTTTGCATGACGGCCATGGCGGCATTCATGCTCCCTGCTGCGGGGCCTACCGCTCCGGCACCCGCGCCCCCCTGCAAGCCTCGCATGGTCACCAGCAATTCCTGCAACAGGCCGAACATCTGGTCGTTGCTGCCAGCCTGACTGGGCGTGCTGGTCTGGCTGGCACCCAGAGCGCGATTACCGGGTTTGCGAACCGGCGCAATGGGCGCGGATTTCATATCCGGCAGCACCCCTGCGTCCACCAGCACCTTGTTGGCTTCCGACACCATGTAACCGGTCTCGGCCATGACCTCCCGCTCGAACATCTTGAGAATGATCAAGCGAGCTTTGATATCCAGAGCCAGCCGTTCGAGCCCGGCGCTAAATGCATCTACCAGCTGCCGAGGCTCCAGGGGGTTATTCCGATCGGTGATTTCTGTTTTGCTCTCGAAGAGGTATTCCAGACGGTGGCAAAGCACCTTGAGCTGCTCGACACACCCGTTACGGGCACGCCGTGCCATATTATCCAGCGCGACCGACGTCTCCAGTTCGTCTTCGTTGACCAGTGCCAGAGATTCGATATCCACCTTGGCGTTTTCCAGCCCGCCCGACTGCTCGGAGGACTGGCCAAGGCCGGCAAACTGGTGCTGAATCGCTTGCTTGAGGCCAGCCACCAACCCGGCACGCTGGATCCGCAGTTCGCGCATCGCATCAAAGTAACGCTCGCGCTCACTGTCCGTTTCCTTTTCCGCCAGGTCGTAGAGGGTATCATCGGCACCGTCGAGCATATCCTCGAGATACGAGGACGCCAGAGACAGATAGCGGTCACGCACTTTTTCGATGGGTCTCGGCAGGCGGTTGATCGCTGCCTTGCCTGAGACCGGTTTGAGCTGGGTCACCTTGGCCATGATTCCCCCGGGGTGAAACGCCACCCGCAGCGTAAATGGGACTGTGGTATTAATACCCTACAAGTTAACACACCGTAATTCTAAGAATTTTGAACTAGTTGGCATGTCATACTTTGTATGTAAGCAACCACAAACACGTCGCCAGCTTTCCCTGCTCGCTAAATTCCCATAGCCTAAGGCCTTTCGGGGAAATGGACGATAGCCATGGAGCAAGCAGTTACCATTCTTAAACAGATAAGCGGCTTCCTATGGGGATGGCCGGCACTGATCCTGATCGCCGGCACCGGCATCTATCTAACCCTGATTCTTCGCTTTCTGCCCCTGCGGCAACTGGGATTCGGCTTCAAGCAGATGTTCGGCCCGCAAACCGGAGTGGGCACCATTGGTGCCAGCGCAGCCCTTGCCACCTCCCTGTCTGCCACTATCGGCACCGGCAACATTGTCGGTGTTGCCACCGCGATACACGCCGGCGGGCCAGGGGCCCTGGTCTGGATGTGGCTGATCGCTCTGGTAGGCATGGCTACCAAATACGCCGAAGCCGTGCTGGCGGTGCAATACCGGGAAAAGGATGCGGCGGGCCAGTACGTGGGCGGGCCCATGTACTACATCCAGAACGGTCTTGGCCGTCACTGGCGCTGGCTGGCCATCGCTTTTGCCATCTTCGGCATGCTCGCCGGGTTCGGCATCGGTAACAGTGTTCAGGCCAACTCCGTGGCCCATGGCCTGGAGGACAGCTTCGGCCTGCCTGCCTGGATCACCGGCATCACTCTGGCTGTGCTGGTGGGGCTGGTGGTGCTCGGTGGCATGAAGCGCATTGCCACGGTGGCCACTTTCATTGTGCCTTTCATGGCATTGACCTATCTGCTGGCTGGCCTGGTCGTACTCGTCGATCACGCGGAAGCGCTACCAGGCGCGCTCGCCCTGTGCGTCGAACGCGCCTTGACGGGCACCGCTGCGGCCGGCGGCTGTGCCGGTGCCCTGGTCAAGGAAGCCATTCGCTTCGGGATTGCCCGCGGCATCTTTTCCAACGAGGCAGGCCTGGGGAGCGCCCCCATTGCTCATGCCTCCGCCAATACCGACCATCCCGCCCGGCAAGGCTCCATCGCCATGCTCGGCACCTTTATCGACACCATCATCGTCTGCTCCATCACCGGCTTGGCCATCGTCTCCTCCGGCGCCTGGACCAGCGGCGAGGAGGGAGCTCCGCTTTCTGCCCTGGCCTTCTCGTCCACGTTCGGAGACTTCGGCAATGTCATTGTGGCCGGCGGACTGGCGATCTTTGCCTTTACCACCCTGCTAGGCTGGAGCCTTTACAGCGAACGCTGCACCCAGTTTCTGTTTGGAGACCGGGCGATTCTGCCCTTTCGGGTAATCTGGGTACTGGCCGTTCCCTTTGGTGCGGTCGTCAGCCTGAACCTGGTCTGGGCCCTGGCTGACATCATGAATATTCTGATGGCGGTACCTAACCTGATTGCTCTGCTATTATTGTCGCCGGTGGTGGTTCGCCTGAGCCGGGAGTTTTTTCATAACCGGACAAGCTAACCCTGCTGCCTGTAACATGACACCGCCCCGCAGGACGCCCTGCGGGTCTTGACCGATCAGTACCGAGAACAGCATGACGATTTCCCTGCCCGACTATGTGCGTGACGACATCCAGCGCAACGTGAGCTTTGCTCTGGAAGAAGACATCCGCACTGGCGACATCACCGCCCAGCTTATTGATGCCGATAGCAACAGCACTGCCACCATCATCACCCGAGAAGCGGCCGTCATGTGTGGCACTCCCTGGGCAAACGAAGTCTTCAAACAGCTTGGCGACGTACAGATTGAGTGGCATGTCGAAGATGGTGACCCCCTGGAGCCGGACACCACCCTGTGCACTCTGCAGGGCAATACCCGGCAGATCCTTACCGGCGAACGCACAGCCCTGAATTTCCTCCAAACACTGATGGGAACCGCCACCACTGCACGCCGCTATGCGGATGCAGTAAAAGGCAGCAACGTCACCATTCTCGACACTCGCACGACACTGCCGGGCCTGCGCGCCGGCCAGAAGTACGCCGTGCTGTGCGGCGGCTGCCAGAATCATCGTGTCGGTCTATACGATGCCTTCCTGATCAAGGAAAACCACGTTTCGGCCTGCGGCGGGATTACGGCGGCCATTGAGCGCGCACGGGCGTTGGCGCCGGACAAGAAGATCATTGTGGAAGTGGAAACGCTGGAAGAGCTTGGGGAAGCTGCTGCCCTGGAGCCCGATCAGATCATGCTGGACAATTTTAGTGCGGAGATGCTGAGAGCGGCTTCCGATATGAAAATTTCGTCTGTATTGGAAGTATCCGGAAACTTGACAGTGCAGGACGCGAATACACTCCCCGCTGCGAGAGACTGGTTCCTGTCTTCCGGCGCTTTGACAAAACACATCAAAGCCACAGATCTTTCCTTACGACTGCAAGTCTAAACAGGCGGTAGCAATATCTTTCTGCCGAGAAACGGCAAGCAGGTCAAGGCTGGGAAGAAAACGACGTCAATTCGAAGTCATGGCCATTCCAGTAAAATGGATGGTCAGCCAACCTCAGCATTGGATAATCACCTTTGGTGTCGCCGTAAGCATAGATTGCATCAGGCTTGCGCGTACCCAACCATTCCTGGATACGCTCACGCTTGTTGTCACCATAGCAATTACTGCCATCAAGCAAGCCCGACACCTTCCCTTCCTTTACCCTCAGTCGAGAACATAGCAGAGCATCCAGCGCTTGGTGTTTGCCCCATGGCTGGAGGTAAAAGTCCAGCGATGCACTCACCAGCACACATTGGTGACCTTTTTGCTGGTGTTCCCTCAAACGCTCCATGCCCTCGGGCCGCAAAAGCGTTGGGACAATCTCCTCGGCAAAGCGGTCACCGTACTTATATAACGTGCTGTCTCGATAACCAGAAAGGTAAAACCATAGCAGAACTTGTTTTGCTATATCATTGCGCATCAAACCCAACAGATAGGCCACAAGCACTGGACTGATAAGAAGCAGCTTGAGGTAGTATATGCGAGGGCCTACGACAAACTTTAAAAACGGCATCAGAGTATCTTGTCTGGTCAATGTGCCATCAAAGTCGAAGAATACGACCGTATCTTCTTCACCAGCACACGCCCGATACGTTCGATTCACAATGACAAGCGCCTGAAGATAAACTCGGGAATATGCTTGATCACCAGCATAATCGGCCACCAGAACCCAGGAAGATACACCTCGCTCCTGCCCTTCTGCATAGCCCGGACGACACCCGCGGCTACGGCATCAGGCCTGGCCCAAAGCGGTCCAGACTTATCGAATTCCGCCGTCATCGGCGTATCGACGAAGCCGGGCTTAATCGTCACCACATCCACTCCATGGCTGCTCAGGCGGTTACGTAAACCCTGCATAAAAATAGACACCATGCCCTTGGCTGCGCCGTAGACATAATTGCTTTGCCGACCGCGGTCGCCGGCGACAGAACTGATCGCTGCTATAACACCACGACCCTGTTCTTCGAACTGATTAGCTAGCAGCGTCAAGAGGCTAATCACGCTCATGGCATTGACCTCGAATTCTTCCCGGGCCACGACATAATCTGCCTCACAAGTATTCTGGGCTGGGAGTGAACCGTGGGCGATCAACGCAGCATCCAGTCCACCCAGTGCCTGAGTCGCTTTCTCAATCAGGCTCGGGTGTCTTTCTGTATCAGTCAGATCTGCCAAACAGCCAGTAACCACCTGACCATCACTCGCCCTCACCTGAAGATCCTTCAGCATGACCTCAAGCTTATCAGGCGAGCGACCAACGCAATAAACGGATGCACCCTGCGCCACCAAGTGTCGTGCTGAATGCTCGGCGATGGCTGACGTCGCACCAAAGATAACGACCTTCTTCAGAGAATTCATGCGGTTACTCGCTGCCAGAAAGATGAAGAAAATTCAGGGTCAATATATTCAGAGAAAGCCTCCCACTCGGGGAAGCCTTTTTGGAAAACATCCGCAGGCATCCGGGCATCCTTGGCGGGATAGAGCGCGCCCCCAGCCTGAAGCACAATCGTATCGAGGTCACTCAAAAGCCGTAATGTTGCAGCACCGCGATTGGGAAAATCCAGTGCCAGCGTTGTACCCGGGCGAGGGAAAGACAGCATCCCCCGTGAAGGGAGCTCCCCAAAGGTTTTCAGAACAGCAAGGAACGACCCCTGACCCGTCCTCGCTATAGCATTCAGCAGTTCAGCAATGGCAATCTCAGCATTCTCAGGCGGGATAACGCATTGATACTGATAAAAGCCTTTCTGGCCATAAATACGATTCCAATGATTAATCGCATCAAGCGGATAAAAATAAGGAGTAAAATGGACCAAAGCCCCTTGCGGCTTTATCGACTGGCGAAAATAAAGTGCATTGAAAGCACGCAAACTCGCACTATTGATCAACGATATGGGGGGATCAAAAGGGATACTCTTACGTTTTTCGCGAAACACAGGAGTCACAGACTGAGAAGCAGCATGCCGCCCGGCAAATAGAATCCCACGCCCTTGAGCCCCACCTTTGGCGAGACAATCGATCCAGGACACCGTATACGGAAAACTGGCCTCCGCTTCGCGGTTCAGCATCCAGAAATCTTGAAGACTATCAAATCGTCGAGACTCCACCCACATCCATGGGTTTTGGATCGGCATCAACTGGAATTCGACCCAACGAATCAAACCCGTTAAGCCCAGCCCCCCAACCGTGGCTTGAAACCAACTACTCTCAACCTCCGGCCGACATTCAATCACTTGGCCATTGCTTCGCCAGAGTTCAAAGGCTCGGACGTGATGACCAAAGCTACCTGCAACATGGTGATTCTTCCCATGGACATCGTTTGCCACAGCCCCCGCAACGGTGACGCAACGCGTTCCAGGCGTACAAGGAAGAAACCAGCCTCTGGGCACGACTAATTCCAGGATGTCTCCCAGAGTCACCCCGGCTTCACAACGGAGTACACCGTTATGCGGATCAAAGTGGATAAATCTATCCATTGACCGGGTCAGTAGTAAGGTTCCCTTGTCTGTGAGACACACATCTCCATAGCTACGACCATTGCCATACGCCAGCAGGGGGCGCGGCAAACTGGAAGGAACAACCTCTTTACGATGCGCCAAAGCATGTAGTGCATCCGGTTCCAGCTTCGGCAGGCGATTCCAGGACGTCGGTGTCTTCACGAAACCTCCCTCATTGGCTCGATAGCTCGACTACGCAGCAAGGCAAGCAGTCCCAGCACTACCGCAAACCAGAGTGTCGCCAGGCGAATAAATACTGTTGCCGCCACAGCTGACGGCATGTCCATTCCTTTTAACAATAACAATGAAACCATGACCGCTTCAGCACCGCCCAAGCCACCCGGTAGGAAACTTAATGCCCCGGCGAGCATGGACAATGCATACACGAAAACCGCAAACGACAACGAAATGTCCGCACCAAGCCAATCCAGAACAAGATGAAAAGCCAGAGCCTCGGCTCCCCAAGCGACAAGACTCAAGGCTGTCGCCCCTACCAGCAGAGCCGGACGATGGCATCGGCGGGCACCCATAAAAATATCAACAATATGCACCAACATTGTCCGAATCCGGCCTGATCTGGCTGATGCCCAGGCCCTGACGCCCTTCAGCACCCTCTGGCTCGACAAGCAAACCATCATCCCCAGAACCGCAGCCACGCCTGCAAAAACCAACGGTCGCGCTGGTGGATATTGCGCCAGCCCCACCATCGTCAAGATCACCACTGCCACCAAATCAGAGAGACGCTCACTAACAAAAGCCGCCAAAGTAACCGTGAAAGGCACAGCTCGCCGTCTGAGTAACACGCCACGGAATGCCTCGCCAGCTTTCCCTGGCGTTGTCGTCAAAGCAAAACCACTGAGATAAATGCGCAAGCTGGGTAGCGTGGCAATGGCATGGCCCAGCCGAGACAAATACAGCTGCCAGCGCCAAAAACGAAGGCCATAATTCACCAAGGACAGCGACAGAGCAGTAACAGTACCCAGCCAACCAATCTGGCCAAACGCTGCCACTACATCTCTCCACCCCCCCCATAAGGAAAAAGCCAGATAACCGACTGCGGCAAACACGATTGACAGCACCAAAGCATGGAACTTTTTTCCGTCCCAGCTGCTCGCCAGGGTGTTCATCTCAACACCCATAACGTACAGGCCACCCAAAGACCTGCCGTCAGTAACAGGTGCGGGTCCTGCAGCAAGTCTTTGGCTGTATCACTGCCACCATTACGACGATGAAGTAAAAAGAGATAACGAAAAATACCGTACACGACAAACGGCAAGGTATAAATCAGATTGGGGCTGCCATGAAGTTCGATAGTCTGTGGCGCCACCGTATACAATCCATAGGCTAGAATAGTGCAAGCCGCACTAATCGCGATGAACTGCTCAAGCATCTGCGAATTGTAATCATCCAGTACACGGCGGATAAGGCGGCTACCAGCCTCTTCCCCTTCCAGCATCAGCAACTCGGCTCGTCGCTTTGAAAAACCAAGAAACAACGTCACCATCAGACCACATAGCAACAGCCATGAGGAAGGGGCAATCCCCAAACCCACTGTTCCAGCCATTATTCTCAGCATGAAACCGGAAGAAATCAGGAATACATCCAGAATCACCACATGCTTAAGTCGCCAAGAATAGAGAATATTAATAAACAAGTAGCTCAACGTGCACACGACAACCCAGAAACCAACCGAAAGCGACAACCCTAAAGATAGGAGTACCAAAAGGGCAAAAAGCACCCCTGCCATTCTGAGGGGAACGGCACCGCTAGCTAAAGGTCGTTGACACTTCACTGGATGGAGCCGGTCAGCCTCGACATCCATGATATCGTTGAGTACATAAACCGCACTCGCCATAGCACAGAATGCCAGAAACGTAAGCCCGGCAAGCCCAAGCATCTGAAGGCCCCATTCATGGGCAAACAGTGGACCGAGGAGAACAAAACCGTTTTTTAAGTATTGATGAGGCCTAACCAGCCTCATGATAGAGCCCATTTTATATAGCCTACGACATAACAGGTGTAACATTCACTGATGCGACGAATTAAGCTCAATTGTCGGCAACAAGGTTAAAAAGACAACGTTGCTCTTTATTCGCTAAGGCTTCCAGCGAAAAGACTCGCACCCTAAGGGCCTAACCAGAGCTAACACTTAATTGAATATCTATTTATACCTTCACTCCCTTTTAGCGATTTATCGCTAACTCCAGCAACTCGGAATGCAAATTTGATGCCTCTACCAGCAAAGTCTCATCAACATTATCTTCATTGACCTGATAACTTTTTTTGGTTGTTATTCTACCAACTAGATCATCGGGCATAACATCGAAAGGGCTATCGATAAATCCAGACAAAGAATCAATACTTTTTTCAGGACCACTACAAAAACCATCATACGAAAAAAAACCAGCCTGACGAGGCTGACTATTAATCAAATATCTATATGTATTTATCCAGTATAGAAGCCAGAATGAAATTGAAAACTCGCTGGGCAAATCATCGTTATTGTTCCAATCATAAAAACGCACGGGAGAAAAATTATGACCAAAGTCAAAATGACCAAGCTGGCGCATATAGCGCCGTGAAAAAGAGTCTCGCCCATGCATTTCCGTAAAATTATTGTGCTGACGCAATAAAGAAGACGCATGATCAAGCGGGCTGCGGAAAGGAATCACTATCCTGGCATTGGGGAATGCTTTTGCAAGATAGCCAACTCGAGAAATATTAAGGTTATTCTTAGATAAATAACGCTTTATTTTTGCAGAGGCCAACCACTCGCGATACGCCAACTTTTTTATATGGCATTTAAAAAACGACTCAAACTCCTCATGAGAAAAACGAGGATCCCATGGCAGAATACCCTTTTTCGAGTACTGCTGTTTCCAAAAAGGAACCCACAACATTTCCTCAAGGGCTTCAGGACTATCAATATCGACCATCATCCCGTCATCATGAGCCCTTGGCTGGGCCTCAACATCTGCATGAAACCTGGCAGATATCTTTGACCAAAAAAGCGGAGTAACCACAAGTGGCATATCCCTATACGAATGGGAGAAAAAATCGCCAGAAGACTCAAGCACCTCCAAAAGCAGAGTTGTCCCGGCTCTGGGCAAACCACTAATAAAAACAGGGCTTTCAGATGAAAAACGAGATATTTTTTCTTTATAGATAAAATCCTCTAAATCGGAAAGAGCGAGCTGAGCCCCACCCAAAGCGGAAGAAACATAGTAAAACAGTTTATCCCAAGCAGAATAATTACTTGTGAAGGCCATCTCTTCCCCAGAACCTGAAAGTAGCAAAAGCAATCAGTGCGAGAACAGAAACGGCGATTAAAAACTTCCAACTGACAAGCAGCGTCTCTATATTGCCTTGCGCCACCACCCCTAAAAAAACACAGACCCATAAAAAAACAAAAGCAGAAAGCAGACTCAACAACGTTATAAAAATAACGAGAAATAGGTTCTTGGAAAGAAGGAGGGCAAAATCTCTCATGTGGCGTTCTTTATCGTCATCGGAAATTTCTGTATTGCCTAAAACACCAAGCACCTCATGCGCAGTCGAAAATATATTTTTGCCGACTACCAGTATCCCCATCTTAATCTGCACGAGCGAAAACAGGAGAACGGCAAGAATCCCACACAACCAGTCAGCCATTCTTATTATTCATCCTTTCCTCACCAGATTCTTTTTCCTCTGCACCTTGCTGCACTTCCTCGTCAGTAACCACCCCTTTCTTTTTGCCCTTTAGC
>JAZAJX010000167.1:0-6238 GCA_036230225.1 Pseudomonadota bacterium
AATAATGCAAACTGGCGCGGATTATACCTGTCAAAACAGGAAGCTTATAGACACGGCCCGGCGGCTTTCTGCTAAGGTTGAACGCGACTCATTCTTTGGCCTGCCAGACCATGGGCGGGCCTGTGACCCATTCGACAGGACGTAAAGGAAAAGACCATGCGTATTCCCTTTCAACACTCCCTGCTGGTAGCCATGATTGCCGGTGCCACCCTGCTTCAGGGTTGCTCCGACAACAACGAGGAAGCCCAAACCAACGCCCCGGCTCCGGCGGCTGAAGCACCGGCCACCGACAGTGCCGGTGACAGCGCCAAAGAGGCAGAGGCCAACGACAGCGGTATTACCCGTAGTGCCGCCCCGGAAGGCGCCAGCGCCACGATTCTCAGCCCGGCGGATGGCGCCACCGTCACCAGCCCCGTGACCGTGGAATTCGGCCTGGAAGGCATGGATGTGGTCCCTGCCGGCACCGAACAGAAACACTCCGGGCATCATCACCTGCTGATTGATCTGGACGAACTGCCCCCCATGGACTTCCCGCTGCCGTCCAACGACAACGTGGTCCATTTTGGCAAGGGCCAGACCCAGACCGAACTGGAACTCGAGCCCGGCACCCACACCCTGCAATTGCTGCTGGGTGACCATATGCATGTGCCTCACCAACCGCCGGTAATGTCCGAAAAAATCACCATTACCGTGGAATAATTCCCGGAAACAAAAGGGCCTCCCGATGGAGGCCCTTTCTCATACACGTTGAACGGACAGTCTTACCGCAGCAGCAAGTGCGGCACCGTCGCATTCTTGATCATCTTGCTGGTGGTACTGCCGACAAAGAACTCACGGATGCGGGAGTGTCCGTAAGCCCCCATGACCACCATGTCGATCCCCTTGTCCTTCTGGTACTGATGCAGAGCCGGCTCCACCTCGCCGTCCAGCTGCGCCACCTCCACGTCATGGCCAGAGGCCTCAAGAGTCTTTCGCGCCCAGTCCAGCTCCTCAGACAAGGGATTACCCTTTCCGACTGCCACCAGATGACAGGGAAGACCGAGAAACAGAGGACTGGCGGCCAGCATTTTTACCCCCTCACGACAGGTAGGACTGCCATCGAAGGCGAGCATCACCCTGTGTGGCTCAGAGAAATCGGAAGGCACCACCAGAATCGGCTTGTGCAAGGTGCGAATCACCTGCTCTACGTGGTCGCCCACCTGCTCAGCCTCGCCGGTATGTTCCTCTCCCAGCTTGCCGATCACCAGAATGCGGGTTTCCTCCTGCATGCCCGCCAGGGTCTCCACCAGACCGCCGTGACGCTGACGCTGCTTGGGTTCGCTCACGCCTTTTTCAATGGCGCGACTGGCCGCCGCCTCCAGCATCAACTTGCCTTGCTCCAGAGCCAGCTTGTTGCGCTTGGCATCCAGCTCCGACAGTTCAGTGAGTAGGGATTCCCTGCCACCCAGCAACAGGTTACCGCTCAGATCACTTTCCACCGGGTAGCGGGAATGATCCAGCACATGCAGCAACGTCAGCGGTGCATTCAGACGCTGCACTGCCCACACCGCATAATCACACACCCGGGCCGCGGCCGGAGAGCCATCAATACAGGCAATTACATCACTCATTGTTCTTCTCCCTAATGCCCGCCCATGAGTTTTTCCACCGCTTCAGGCTTGTCGTGCACGGCAAATTTGTCCACCAGAGTGGCACTGGCCTCATTCAGACCAATCAGCTCCACCTCTGTGCCTTCACGGCGGAACTTGATGATCACCTTGTCCAGGGCCCCGATGGCAGTGATATCCCAGAAATGGGAACGATGCACATCGATAGTCACTTTATCCAGCGCTTCCTTGAAATCAAAGGACGCAATGAACTGTTCTGCCGAGGTAAAGAATACCTGACCCACCACTTCGTAATAACGGTGGCCGCTGTTGGTCTCTTCCAGATCGGACCGCACGTAGAACACCCGGCCGACCTTGTTGGCATAGAACAGCGCGCTAAGCACCACCCCAATCCCGACCCCGATGGCCAGATTATGAGTGGCGACGGTGGCGGTTACCGTTGCCAGCATCACCACCGTGCTGCTCGCCGGATGCTTGCCCATATTGGTAATGGATTCCCAACTGAAAGTCCCGATGGACACCATCACCATCACAGCAACCAGGGCAGCCATCGGAATCTGCGATACCCATTTGCCGAGAAACACGACCAGCACCAACAGGAAACAGCCGGCAAACAGGGTCGACAACCGCTTGCGCCCCCCGGACTTCACGTTGATCACGGACTGCCCGATCATCGCACACCCGGCCATCCCCCCCAGGAAACCGGAGAAGATATTGGCCACGCCCTGCCCTTTGCACTCGCGAGTACGGTCGCTGTCGGTATCGGTGAGATCATCCACGATGGTGGCAGTCATCATGGATTCCAGCAGACCGACCACCGCCAGAGCCAGGGAGTACGGGAGAATGATTTTCAATGTTTCCAGATTGAGCGGAATATCCGGCAGCAGGAACACAGGCAGGCTGTCGGGCAGCTCCCCCTTGTCCCCGACCGTGGGCACCTCGAGCCCCAGATACATGGCAATACCGGTCAAGACCACAATACAGACGAGGGGTGAAGGGACCGCCGTCGTCACTAGCGGCAACAAGTAGATAATCGCCAGCCCCCCCGCAACCATGGCATAGACATGCCAGGTCACACCGACCAGCTCCGGCAGCTGGGCCATGAAAATGAGAATCGCCAGGGCATTCACAAACCCCGTCACCACTGAGCGGGAGACAAATCGCATCAGATTCCCCAGCTTCAGAAAGCCGGCAATGATCTGTAACGCGCCGGTCAGCACTGTCGCCGCCAGCAGATACTGCAGACCGTGATCCTTCACCAAGGTCACCATCACCAGCGCCATGGCCCCCGTGGCCGCAGAAATCATCCCCGGGCGACCACCCACAAAGGCAATGACCACAGCAATACAAAACGATGCGTACAACCCCACCTTGGGGTCCACACCGGCAATGATGGAGAAGGCAATCGCCTCGGGAATCAACGCCAGGGCTACCACGGAACCGGCCAGCAAATCACCACGGATATTGCTGAACCATTCCTGCTGAATAGATCGAAGCATGAGGAACAATCCTGTTTTGGAGTAACGGCACACAAAAAAGCGGCTGGCCAGCAGCCGAGCACAAGATGACATGACGCGTAGCGCCATACGGCAAAGCCGGAGACAGGCTCTAGGGCGGACTCAGCCGGGGGAGAGTCATGAAAGGTCTCGGTAGTTCGGAAAGGCGCGGAGTCTAGCAGAGGCGCCCCCGGTTTGACAGGCAAGACCGCCCTCGCCCCTACGCGGCAGCGCCTCAACATGCGACAATAGCGATACTAACACCCGTTGAAACACCCTGAATGACTGACACCCAGACCACATCATCCCCTGTCGCCCCCCTGGATCGGCGCCTTTCCGTCGCCCCCATGATGGATTGGACCACTCGGGACTACCGTTATTTGGCACGCCTGATCACCCGCCACACCCTGCTCTACACGGAAATGGTGGTGGCCCAGGCCATCCTGCGCGGCGATCGCGACCGGTTTCTTGCCTTCAACGACGAAGAGCACCCGCTGGCCCTGCAACTGGGCGGCAGTGATCCACAAGAGCTGGCGGAGGCGGCCCGCATTAGCGAGCAGTACGGTTACGACGAAATAAACCTGAATGTGGGCTGCCCCTCAGACCGGGTACAGCAGGGTAAAATTGGCGCCATTCTGATGGCGGAACCGGATTTGGTTGGCCAGTGCGTGGAAGCCATGCGGACAGCGGTTCGCGTGCCGGTGACTGTGAAGACCCGTATCGGCATCGATGATCAGGATGATTACGATTTTCTCTACCGGTTTGTCACTCGCATGGAGCAGGCCGGCTGCACCAGCCTGACCATCCATGCCCGCAAGGCCATCCTGTCCGGCCTCTCCCCCAAGGAAAACCGGGAAATTCCGCCGCTGATCTATCAGCGCGCCTATGCCATCAAACAGGCATTTCCCCACATGGAGATCATTCTCAATGGTGGCGTGAAGACCCTCGACGACGTCCATGCACACCGGGGGGAGGTGGATGGCGTCATGATCGGCCGGGAAGCCTACCAGAACCCCTACTTCTTGGCAGAGGCAGACCGCGTGGTGTTTGGCGACAATCATCCGGTCCCCGGACGGCACGAGATTGCCGAGCAATTTTTGCCCTACGTGGAACGCCGCTACGCCCTCGGACACGCCCCCAAACATGCTCTGCGCCACATTCTCAACCTGTTCCAGGGGGAACCCGGCGCCCGCCGCTTCCGACGCCACCTGAGCGAAAACATGCACAAGCCGGACACCACCCCGCAAGTGCTCATGGACGCTTTGGCACAACTGTCTTAGGCTGTAACTGCAACCTTCTGACACGTTGGTAGGCATTGATTTTGCCTTAGTGTTCGAACAGGCTGAGTTGCAAGTTTCAAGTCCCAAGTTGCAAACCGCGCTCTAAAGCTTTGCCAGTCGGCGATTATGGTGTCCCGCGGCAAGATGGAAACGCGGCCACGGACCTGCAAAAAGGCTCACAAGGTTCCCGCGCCTTGTCACTTGAAACTTGTCACTTGCTACCCTTCCCCAGACATCAGCATAGTCAGAATTTTGTCATACCCGACCAGTACCGTGCCGGCCATGACATCGATAAGGAAAGGAACGGATACCGTGAACAAACGCGAACAACTCGCCCAATGGACTTCCCTGGTCGCCGATACCGGTGATCTGGACATGATCGCCGAACTGGCGCCGGAAGATGCCACCACCAACCCTTCGCTGCTGTTAGCAGCGGCCCGGGACGAGCGTTACCGGCCCATGCTGCAACAGGCTGCGGATCTGTGCCGCACCCTGGGTCATGGCGACGAAATGGACTGGCTGACGGACTGCTTTGCCTGCCTGGCCGGCCAGGCCATCCTTGAACGAGTGCCGGGCCGGGTCTCCAGCGAGGTAGACGCCCGCCTGTCCTTTGACACCCGCGCCACCGTGGAAAAGGCTCGCCGATTGATGGCCATCTACCGGGAACTGGACGTGGACCCGTCGCGCATTCTGATCAAGACCGCTGCCACCTGGGAAGGTATCCGGGCCGTGGAGATTCTTGAAGAGGAAGGTACCCGCTGTAATGTGACCCTCGTTTTCAACCAGACCCAGGCCCTGGCGGCGGCAGAAGCCGGTGCAACCCTACTCTCCCCCTTTGTGGGCCGCATTTTTGACTGGCATCGCAAACAGGGCATGGCGATTGCCTCGCCGGACGATGATCCCGGCGTGCAGTCTGTTCGTCAGATCTATCGCACCTTCAAGGCCCGGGGACTCGAAACCATCGTGATGGGCGCCAGTTTCCGCAACGCCGGACAGATCGAGGCACTGGCCGGCTGCGACAAGCTCACCATCAGCCCTGCCCTACTCGGGGAACTGACCGACGATACCGGGAGTCTGACCCGCGTACTGGATGCGGAATTGGTCGCCCCGGAAGACGACTGGGAACCGGTCAACGAGGCGACCTTCCGCTGGCAACTCAATGACGATGCCATGGCCTGCGACCTGCTTGCCGACGGCATCCGCCGCTTTGCCAAGGATCAATTGGCACTGGAGGCGCTGCTACAGGAAGAAGGTGTCATTTGAACTGGCTGAACCGACTGTTTCAACCCGATCAACCCCGCCAGGAACCCCATGAGCATGATCTCCATCGCGCAGCGGCCGCGTTGTTGCTGGAGGTGGCTCGTACCGACGGGACGGTGTCCGAGCAAGAGTCACGGCGACTCATCCAGGCCGTGGAAACACACTGGAAGCTGGATCACCAGGAAATGGAAGACATTCTGGACGAGCTGGAAAGCCACGTGGACCAGGCCACGGACCTGTTTGAATTCACCCGCCCCCTCCGGGATCATTGGGGACCGGAGCCCCGGGTTACCCTAATCGAACAGATGTGGGCCATGGCCGCCGCAGATGGCCATGCTGACCCCCACGAAGAGCACTTGATCCGTCGGGTCAGCGACCTGCTTTATGTGTCCCATGGGGACTTTATTCGGGCGAAGATGAAGGCAACAGAAAGCGGTTGACAGTTGATAGTGGATAGTTGAAAGCTCGCGAAAAACGTTAGCACTGAACAGGAAACGCAAGAGGCCGCGCCAAGAGTTTGGGACGCGGCCTCTTGCGTTTCAGCAACAGATATTCTTGATCGCATAGCTGTCGACTATCCACTATCAACTGTCAA
>JAZAJX010000168.1:0-19115 GCA_036230225.1 Pseudomonadota bacterium
CAGAATCTGGCCCGCCTGTTCACTGTCGTCCGCCACGAACAGGGTCAGCGAGGTATCCACCCGGGCATTTCCATGCAGACGGGCCAGCGCCGTCAGCTCACGGGCAAAACGGTGGGGCAGACCAGGCCAGTGATCCAGCAACCCATCCACTTCCTCGCCGTGGTGCACCACGTCCGCATAGAAATTCAGCAACACGGACAACAATTGCAGGTTTTCGTAGTTCATGGACAGGAACGGCAACCGCTCCACCAGCAACATGCCGATGATTTCCCCGGCGCTGTTGGCCACCGGCGCCGCCACCAGATAGAGGCCATGGTAGGTATCTTCCAGGGTATGCTGCTGGACATGAGCCAGCATGCCGGTGTCCATGGCATGATTGAGCAGCTCATCCTGGGAATCCAGGGGCTTGTTCTCCCCCAGCTGCGCCACCGCGTCGCTTGCCACCACGCCATCCATGACCGGATACAGGGCAGCACGCTGCAACTGACAATATTCCCCCAGCAACGTGATCAGATCGTCGGCCGCAGGTAGCGTTTTGCTGTCGCTCTCATCCAGCGTCAGGTGGCGCAGACGCAATAGCGCATCGCGAACGGTGTACGGCCGAACCAGCAGATTCTCTTCCAGCCGGTCGTGGGAAAGACGCAGCAGAACATGACGCTGGGTCAGATTCTGCAACCGTTCCAGCGCATAGCTGGCTGCACTTTCCGCCCGCTGCAGGCGCACTCGCCATAAATCCGCAAACTCCCCACAAACCAGAGAAAGAATAAAACCGCCCAGCATGGTGCCTTCGGGAAACGGAACGCCGGCATAAAATCCGGCGCGGTTGAGCCCCAGCCAGCTGACCAGCAGACAAAACATGCCCAGAACCCCGGCAAGACTGCCATAACGCAGGGCGATGACGATGGGCACAAACATCCCCCAGCGGAAATTGGCCTGCATGGCGAGCGGGTCTTCAGGGCGCAACCACAGGCCCACGACCACAACCAGGAACGACAACACCACGGCCTCGAGCACCACCCAGAAAGGCTGAGTCGGTGGAGCGACCAGGGCGGGGATGAGGCGGTTAGCGAACCACTTGCGCATCAGTCAATAACCGCAGACAGCAACTTGTCGATCACTTTCTGCCCGGTCTGACTGAGCGAACTGCGGGCCCAACCCGCCCGGGCTCCGGTGCCGCTGTAAACAATGTTCCCAGAGGGCAACTCACGGATCTCCAGCATGACCCCCACCGCTGGCTCACCATCAACGCCCGTTTTGTAGCGCCATTCGTGAACCACACCGCTCACCACATATTGTGCCGATTGGGACTGCACCCAGCGATCCATCTTGTCCCGGCTGGCCGGGGAAGAGGCCTCGAACAAGAGGCCGTCATTGCCGGTTTCCGGGTAGCTGTCCACCCGCGCCGCGCCATGGCGATACAGCACCGACTCCACAATGGCCGCCGCCCGCAACCCCGCCTGGGGGGTACCGGTTCGGTTGACCAGCGGCAATACCAGCCAGGTACCGTCCGCCTGCAGAGAGACATCCTGGCTGCTGCGCACATGGGTGCAACCTGCCAGCACCATGATCATCAATCCCGCGACAAGGATTCGCATTCCCTTTCTCCTAGTAATAAAGCTGATAATGCAGCCCGAACCGGTAGCTATCTTCATCGTTTCCTCCGGTATTGAGCTGACGTTCCACAGATAGTTGCCAGGCATCCCGCCCGATCAGCGGGCCGGCCAGCCCGGCCCGACCGACAAAGCCATCACCGGACAGACTGTTGGTCACATACCCCACCTCGCCCCACCCCTGCAAACGATGGGGACGCACATGGACATCCGGCATGCCCAGCAGCAGGGTCACGCCAGATTCGTGGTAATCCTGGGGCAGCGGGTTACTGGCCGCCCCCGCCGGCAGCAAGGCTCGCACCTCGGCCATGCTGTCCTTGCGTTCGTCAAACTCCGCCTGAGTATGGCTGAGCCGCACACCCGGTGAAAAACGGGACAACCAGGGGCGCCAGGTACTCTGCAAATTGGCGATCTGCCCTTCCCCCAGACGCTGATCATTGAGGTCGCGATAGTCATAGTCGGCCAGGGTCAGGCTGCTCTGCCAGGTTGACCAGGGCGTCCAGTCAACCTGGAACTGACTTCCCGTGCGAGATCCCCCCAACAGCAACAGGGAGGTTTCGTCCGCCGGCATCCGCCATTGATATCGCCAGCTGGCTGCCCAATCCGAGTGCCAGCGACCGCCCACTTCCAGATCAGCGGTGGTGTCGGCGTTATCCAGCAACAGCCGTTGGCCCAGGGATATCCTGTAGCGAAATCGTTCACGCTGGTGATGCCAGCCCAGTGAAAACCATTGCTCGGCGTCACTGACCGTCAATTGCTCGCTGTCATTACTGCGAAACTGGCGTTGCCGAAAGTGCGCTGACCACTGGCTGTGGTCACTGACGGGTTGTTGCTGCGTGAAGGACCAGTCGGTCATATCCAACGCCCCGAGGCGCCGCTGTTCCGCCGTCAGTATGCTGGAACGGCTACTGGGCAGGAGCAGGGATTCCTGCTGGTTATTGGCCCCCGCCAGCTCCGGCGCCCCGTCCTGCATGGCCATCAACGATGCGACAGCGCGGCGCTCTTCATCCAGTTGCACCCGGGTTTCCAGCTGTTCTGACAGGGTCAGTTGGCCGGCGTCGGTCTCACGAACACGGGCCATGGCATCGCGATCACTGTTAAGCATGGCAAAGGCCAGTGCCGAACCGGCGTGGAGGCCCCCGGCCGCCTGCTGCTTGCGCAGGTACCAGGCCTGGGCCAGTTCCGGTTCACTGTGCCCCATGGCCCACTGTGCCAGCCACTCGGCACGAATCGCATCCTCGCCCGACTGTTCACGAATCTCCTGCGCCAGTTGCAACGACGCATCACCACCGTCAAAACGCTGACTGAGAGCCAGGCGCATATCCCGGTAAAGGGGCTGCTTGTCTTCACTGACCGGGAACGGCAACCGCTGGTGAAGCTGGCGGAGTACCGGCCAGGCCTCCCCGTCTCTCCCGGCGGCGACAAGCGCCTGGGCATACTGCCACTGGCGTTCCCAGTCTTGCGGGGCACTTTGCAAAAGCTGACGCTCGTAACGCACTGTCTTATCAGTCTGTCCCAGTGCCATATGGGCTGCCGCCAGCACCTCCCAGTAACGCCGGTCCAGACGAATGCCATCCTCCCAGGCGGCCAGGGTCTGCGCCAATGTCGCATCATCGCCACTGGCCACCAGCAACCAGAGCCAGGCAATACGCGTTTCACGGTCGCCGGGTGACAACACCAATGCACGTTGCAGCCATTGTTCTGCACTCTCGCTGTCCCCCTTTCGCAGCAGCACATTGGCATAGAAACGCAGGAAGGCAGGATCTTGCTGCAAGGCACGGCGCTGCGTGTCGCTCAGGCCTGCCAGAAAATCATCAATGTCCTGCCAGCGCCCGGTATCCTGCATTTGATAGAGCGCGCCCATGGCGAATGCCACATTGCCGTTTCGCTGCCAGGCCCGTTCCATCAGGGCCACGACTCTGCCCCGGTCATAATAACGTGCCAGGGTGATGTACTGGTAAAGATCGGTGAGGGTGTCATCGCCCTGATCCAGCAGGGTCTGATAATGGGCCATCCCCTCGTTCCAGCGGCCCAGTTCACTGGCCATCACGGCAAGACGACGCCTCACATCGCCATCGTAGGCCAGCGCCTCGGCATCATCGCGCAGGCCGGTGTAGGCCTGCTCACGCTGACCGTCCAGCCAGAGATATCGAGACACCTGCATGGCCATGTCCTGTCGCGGACCAAAGCGCGTCATATACTGGCGGGCATAGCTCGAAGCCCGGGCGGCAGCCCCCTGGTTATGCGCCAATCGATATAGCGCCTCCAGCACAGCCTTGCCGGGATAGCGGCGATACCAGCCGTCCAGAAAGGCCAGCCCCTCGTCTGGTTTCCCCAGCAATTCATACTGGCGCACTACGGTAGCAATCAGGTCGGCATCGCGAGGGGAGGCTTCCAATAACTCCCGATAGACCCGTAATGTCAGCGCATGATCATAGGCCAGCGGCGCACGCTCCCGGACACGTTGCCAGGCCGTGACATCATCCGACAGTTCTGCAATCGCCAGCCAGGCTCCCAGAGCCACCTGGCTGTCGCCCTGCCACTCCGCAATCTGAGCCAATCGCTGCAGCCAGCGAATATCCTGTGGGCGCCAATAGAGCGCATTTTCCACCACCTGACGGGCCCGCGGCAGATTCCCCGCAGCGACAAACACCTCGTAGCTGTGATCGTAGTAATTTTCCACGTAGGGTTCCGGCAGCTTTGCCGGGGCCGTGTTTGCCAGCAACGGCAACGGCAGAAACAGGGTCAGAAGCCAGCGTTTCATCGGCGTGCTCCCTGATCCGGGAGTTTCAGAAGACGAACCGCATAGTGCTGGGCCAGGGGCAGGTTGCCACCAGCCTGAGCCAGTCGCATGAGACGATACAGTACCGCCTGGTCCCGGTAATAGGCACTTTCATAGCGCACCGCAAAGCGCAGAGCCGTTTCGTGCTCACTGCCAGCTTCCAGAGCCGCCAGTGTCTTGAGAAAATACTCACGGCGCATGGCCGGGTCACGCGACGCTTCCATCGCTTCACCCAGGGTGAGCCCCGCTGACAGGTAGTTACCCTGCCAGAGCAGCACTTGCGCCGCCTTCTCATACCATTGCGCCGGTTGTTCTGCCCCCTTGGCAAGCTGGCGATAATAACGGGCGGCCTTCTCGCTCTTGCCCAGTGCCATCGCCATTCCTGCCAGCTCCTGCCGCTGGTCCGCCTCCAGGGAAAACCAATCCTGCCCGCGCAGGTGGGTCAGGGCCGCCGCTTCAACCGGCGAACCTGCCCGTTGCGACGGCTCCATGGCCATCAGTTGCTCGAAGTTCCACTTCAGGCGGAGCCAGCGTAGCTCCGTCTGATAGCGCGCATCCGCCGTTTCAACCAGGCGAAGTTGCGCGTCGGCCTCCCGGAAACGGCCCAGCATGATCAGCTCACGGGCCATCAACAAACGCAGCTCATGGTCATCCGGTTTTGCCTGCAACCAGGCTTGCATATAGCTGAGCGTCACCGCATCAAGCCGCGCGTTACGGAGCGTTGCCGCCAGGTCACGGGGAAAAGTTAGCCAGCAAACCACAATGATAAGCAGCAGGCAGGCAAACAACTCTGCGGGACGGAGTACCCTTAACCGCTCAGTGCGAACAGTGTAGCCGTAGCTCTTTGAGCCCATGCTTCGCACTCCTGTAATGGATAAGGGATCCTTCCCGGCGAACCGGTGCCAACGATTCACCCTCATGGCTCAGTGAACAACCGGCTGCATTGCCGATGGCAAACTCGAGATCGGCATGACCGGCCAGGGAAAAACGCAGACCTCCCGCTTCACGGGCAAAGTCGGTGAGTCGGGCGTTTGCCTGTTGCAGATAAGGCGTCTTGTTGGCACCCGCAGACCAACTGGCATGTCCCGTTGCCAGATGCAGGTAACGACCGGGCCTGTCCTCCCGATAACCGGCCACACCCTGACTGTCAGCCATGGACGGCAGGCCGAGCGCCGCCGGCAAGCGCAATGTGCGCAAATTGCCATTGCCCTTCACTCTCCAACGCTGGCCGTCGCGGGCAATCACCATGGTGTTGAAATCCAGGACCTTGCGCACATAGTCCGAGGCAAAGACCGGGTGAAGCGGCTGCGACTCGGCCCACCGATAGACGCGCAACAGCGATTCCAGCGCTGCAGTCTTGCTGGTGATGTAGGTGTGGTAATAGATATTCACCGGCTTGAAGCGGTGAGGGGTTTCGGTCAGTTCGAACGTCTCGATGACCCGCTCAAACCCGTAAAATGGACCGCTCCATTCATTGGTATAGATGTTTTCGTTCTGGTTCGGCGCATAGACCTGATACTCATACCCCTTGGGCAGGCCGATCCCTTTGATCAGGGTCCAGGTAGGCGCACTGCGGGTAATAATGGTGTCACTGCCATTCATATTCAGCAGATCCCCTTTGCGGGCGGCGGCAAGGGCTTCCGGGGTAGGAAGGGTATCGCCGCTCCAGAGCACCATTTTGGTTTGCTTCCCGGCGGGGAGCAGGTTGTTGTCAATGTACTCGGCGGATCCAACCACCTCACGCACCGGGTCCATGCGGTAATCCGGAACCGGCAAACGCAGTTGCCCCTCCGGCCCATACAACTCTCCCGGCATACGCTGTGAGTCATACCAGAAAAATGGATGGGAATAGGTATGGGTTGCGGCCTCCACATGAGGCAAGGCAAACATGTCCCGCGCTATCTGCTCAAGCCGCGCGGACATCTTCGGGTACAGCCCGTGGGGCGCCACTTCCCCCTCGATCACCGAAATGGTGGTCGGTATGGAAAAGCGCTGCAATACCTCCTCAAGCAGCACCCTGGCGTCCGGCTGTCCCTGATAGCCCTTCACTTCCGCCAGACTGGGAAAGCCGTCGCCATCCATGTGCGCAAACAACAGCCGGCGACCGTTCTCCGTGGTCACATCCGGAATCGGCATGGCCGGTAATTGCAGTGCCTCACGAACAAATGTCAGCGGGTTCAGCACCCAGCGGTCGAGCCCCTCTCCTTGCTCGCCCGGAAGAATGGAGCGGATCAGGAACGGCTGAAAGGCATAGCCGCCCCACTCCGAGATTGCCACCGGTGTATAGGTATTCTCTCCGGCCCGCAGTTCCAGCCAGGGCTTCGCGGAAGGGTTGTCCAGCGGCGACGAGAGTTCAATCAGTGTCGGCAATGGCAGCTCAAACCCCATGGCCTCATGCTGCCGGGAAATCGTCGGCGGCGACAAGGGGGTGGGGCGACGCTCGAACCCGAAGGTGTCCGCATTGGGGCCCACCGGATCCACCGCCGGATACCCCAACATGGCAATCGGAACCCCGGCTTCC
Source organism: Pseudomonadota bacterium (assembly GCA_036230225.1). GTDB lineage: Bacteria > Pseudomonadota > Gammaproteobacteria > Pseudomonadales > Alcanivoracaceae > Alcanivorax. The sequence continues at coordinate 6,914 of JAZAJX010000168.1, forward strand.
TTTTGCGCTACCAGCCAGGCCTCGAATGCGTCATCGGCCAGGTTTTCCTCTTCCAGCCAGACCACAATCCCCGCATATCGCCCTTGCAGGTTACCGCCAGGCATTGGCCCGTTGATGGGCCGGATATCCGGCACCAGTCCCTGAAACTGTAACGGCATCAGGCCATAGCGAACGGCATCAGACAGTTCCCAGAACCGCTCGTTGCTACCACCGTGAATCAATAACACCTGCCGGGGCATCACTTCACGAGTCCCCAGACCCAGCATATCCAGCTCCGGATTGGTGACCCAGGGAATCACGCCCTGCGCGGCAATTTGCCCGGCGATGTCCCGCGCCGCATCGCGCTCATGGGGAGGGGCATAGTCAATGGCGATGGTGGCTACCTGGTAGGTATCCCGCATCCTGGCAAACTGATCCAGCAACCATTGCCGATCTTCCTGGGGTACCGCCGCATAACGCTGCTTGCCTGCTTCCCAGCGTTGATAGAGAGACTCCGCAGCAATCGCATCAACCTTGGCCTCCACCAACGGCATCAATTCGAAGCCCCGATTGAAAATAAACCGGGCCTGGGGATGCTGGCGGGCAATCTCGTTGATCAGTGCCGCCAGCCCCCGACGCTGCTTATCCTGCTGCTGCGGGGCATTGGCCACCAGCTGGTAGCTGTCCAGCGTGTCGAAGAAGAATCCACGGTATCCCTGGTCCCATAGCGGCTCGATGACTCGTTCTAGCAAGAACTGGCGCAGCCCGGGCGAGCTCACATCAAGAATATGCGAACCCCAGTCCGGGTTCTTGCCCAGCAACCACTGCGGTTTCAGATCGTTGAAATAGGGCCGCGTGGACAGCACCTCGCCAAGACTCACATAGGCATAGAAACGATGCGGCTCAACAGCCGGCGGGACACCATTAGCCTGGTCAGGCTCGACAACCGGAAAATCGTAGATGGAGAGGGAATGCCAGGGAATATCCGGTCCATAGTAAAAAGCTGCCGCTTTTTCTGTCGAAGACAGGTTTCCTGCAGATACCTCAGAGAATGCCAGCAAAAGTGCCAGACAAATTCGGATCAAAGACTACCCCACTTTAAAAAAACGTCTTATTTTGTTTTATACCCCTTCAAGATAATGTGAATAATCAGATAAACACTGATTAACAGAAATACGACATAAATCCTATTTCTGTAAAATAATGGTTACAGAAACCGACTGTCCTTACCGAACTGGCTACGCAGAAATGCCATCTGGTCCCCACGGATGCGGTGGCTATTAATCAATGCCAGATACTCCGCCATGTTCGGCACATAGGGCAACGCCAACAGGTCCATATCAATCTCTTCCAGGCGCCGGCTTCCCTTGCGCTGATTACAGCGCCGACAGGCAGAGACCACATTCAGCCAGCGATCCCTGCCGCCTTTGGAGGTGGGCACGATGTGGTCGCGGGTCAGGGCATGCTCGGGAAACGGTTTGCCGCAATACAGACACAGGTGCTGATCCCGGCGAAACAGGGCCCGGTTGGTGAGGGGGGGCGCCGGGCGCCTGTGCGGGTAAGCCACACCGTCACAGGCAATGATGGAATGCAGCGAAAGGCTGGAACGCTCGCCGGAAAAACGGCAGGTGCCGCCGCGCAGACGATAGATCACGTCTCCCAACGTCCAGGTCACCAACCCTCTGGCATAGAGGGTGGCGGCCATTTGCCAGTCCAGCCATTCGACCGGGGTCCCGGTCTTGTCGAGACGCAAAATGCGTTCACTCATGGGCTACCTCACGGTCATTGCAGCACGCCAAAACGGGCGCCGACCCTCCTAAAGGGAATCGCCATTCATCGGTTGCTCCCTCTAGGTAACCAATTAATGGAGATACCTTTAACGTAAACCAGTGACGATTCTGCGACAGCGGGAAAAAGAAGGCAGAGAGGCCAGACAAGGTCTGGGAGGAAAAACGACGGCGCCTCTTCGATAGGGTCCACACAATTCGTGGTGCCTTTACCCGGTTATCTCTGATCAAGCGACCACGACCGACTGATCACAAATACCGGTTTGAACAAATAATAAACAGGTCTCCCTGCCTGCCGCAACCGCCCCCCTACGGAGCGCGCCGAAACGCCGGTAACCGGTAGCAGCTTTCTACCCGGGTCGCAGTATTATCTCCGTCGGTCATGATGGCGACCGCATCCACCCTATCGACGTCCAGATCATGGAATCGCCGAAAATCCTCGCGCACGTTGCGAGTAAAGGCATGCCACTCCCCGGCTCCCCCCGGCCCCTGCACCACCACCATCACCGCCTGACTGGCAAACGGGTTGAGCCAATGCGTCCCGGGCGGCGACTGTCGTGACCAGACATAATTGATGGCACGGGTCTGCCAGGGCAACCAGCCTTTTTTCACCACGTACACCCTAGCCTGAAAATCATCCCCGGCCTTGTTCTGCTCATCCGCTTGCGGCCACTGAGCCACCTGCCCTGCCCGCCATTGCCAGTGCAGATACGGCGTCTTGTCCAGCGCCACCACTTCCTCCCGAACCAGACCGGATGCGGTGCCATCGGCCTTCGCCTGCCAGCAGCCTTGCGCCATGGCGTATCGGGTCTTTCCCTGGAAAACCACTTCCCGCCAGCCGTCAGGCACTGCCGAAACCAGCACACCGGGCAGCAGAACCAAAGACAATCCCAGCAGCGCTGGTATACATTGGACCAATGGGTCACAAACAGGTCTCGTTTTCATGGCCGCGTTTCCTAGAATAGACACCCTGTTTACGAATGTTGACTCCTCCGCCAGGGGGGAGCTTTCACCGGTATTTCCTGTCTCACTACGTTCAAGGCAGACAACATGCAATTTGATTACATCATTGTCGGCGCCGGCTCTGCTGGCTGTGTGCTTGCCAACCGTCTTTCCGAAAACCCCAATAACCGTGTCTGCCTGCTGGAAGCCGGGCCGGCGGACAATAGCCTGTTTATCCGTATCCCCGCCGGCATCATCCTGATGATGCGCTCCAACGCGCGAAACTGGCGTTATTACACGGTACCGCAAAAGGCCCTCAACAACCGCCAGATCTATATCCCCCGCGGCAAGACCCTGGGCGGCTCCTCGGCAGTGAATGCCATGTGCTATACCCGTGGCCACAAGTGGGACTATGACCACTGGGCGTCTCTGGGCAATGAAGGCTGGAGCTACGAAGACGTGCTGCCGGTATTCAAACGCTCCGAACACTATGAACCGGGCGAAAGCGAATTCCACGGCACCAGCGGCAAACTGAATATCGCCGATCTGCGCTACACCCATCCGGTGAGCCGTGCCTTTGTGGAAGCCGGTGTCCAGGCTGGCCACCCTGCTACCGATGATTTCAACAATGATGTCCAGGAAGGCGTGGGCATGTACAAGGTGAACCAGAAGGACGGGGAGCGCTGTGGTGTCTCGCGGGCCTATCTGCACCCGGTCATGGATCGCCCCAACCTGACCATCATGACCAATGCGCTGGTCAACCGGGTTCTGTTCGAGGGCAAACGGGCCATCGGCGTGGAAGTGGAACACAATGGCCAGATCCGCACCCTCAAGGCCGACAGCGAAGTGATCCTCTCCGGCGGCGCCATCAACTCACCGCAGATTCTCAAGCTGTCCGGGGTAGGCCCGGCGGCAGAGCTGGCCGAGCACAACATTCCGCTGGTGCATGAACTCCCCGGCGTGGGGGAAAATCTGCAAGATCACCCGGATGCCCTGGTAGTCCACAAGAGTCTGCGCAAAGACACCCTCAGCCTGGCGCCGGGCGCCCTGCTGACCACTGGCATGAAGGGGTTCGTGGATTTCTTCTACCGTCGCACTGGCCAGCTCACCTCCAACGTGGCGGAAGCCGGCGGCTTCATCAAATCCCGGCCGGAAGAAGACATCCCCGACCTGCAGCTTCACCTGACCGCTGCCAAGCTGGACAACCATGGTCTCAACCTGCTGTTCAGCATGGGCTATGGCTATTCCGGCCACGTCTGCATCCTGCGCCCGAAGAGCCGCGGCAACATCACCCTGCGTGACGCCAACCCGCGCTCCCCGGCCCTGATTGATCCACGCTTCCTGGAGCACCCGGATGACATGGAAGGCATGGTGCGAGGCGTCAAGGCCATGCGCAAGATCATGGGCCAGGAAGCCCTGAACGACTGGCGCGGTGAGGAAATCTTCCCCGGCAACGGCGTGGAAAGCGATGAGGACATCCGCAACTTCCTCCGCCAGAAGTGCGACAACATCTACCATCCGGTGGGCACCTGCAAGATGGGCAACGACGACATGGCAGTGGTCGACAGCCAGCTTCGCGTCCACGGTCTGGAAGGGCTGCGGGTGATCGATGCCTCCATCATGCCAACCCTGATCGGCGGCAACACCAACGCGCCGACCGTGATGATCGCCGAAAAAGGCGCCGACGCCATCCTCGGCGAATAATAGCTGCAAGCTACAAGCAGCAACGCGGGCCGGGCCGTGCTAATCGCATAGCGCCCTGCCCGCGTTTTTTTGTGGGGATTTTTTGACCCTGCCCTACCCAATCAGCGTAGCTTGTCGTTTCTCTTTTTCACCGTCCTGTCATCTTTCTTTTACACACTGCCTCTTTCGAATATCACCTGATCCATTTTGGGGGGATGTATGGTGGATGCAGTATCGTCACCGCGTGCGCAGCTTGTGGAACTGCTATGGCAGCTAAAGCAGAATTTTGATCAGGAAAACGACAGCAGCCTGCGCTTCGTACACTTCAATACCCTGCTCAACGATCCGGTCTATCGGACCGAGATCATCGAGCGGGCCCTTAACAGCGATAACCGGAAAATCCGGGCACTGGGCCTGAAACTTCGCGAACTCAACCGTGACGGCATCCTGCTGCACAAGCGCCCGGCGCCCCATGGCCAACCGTTGCCGCTGACCAACCCGGACATCACCGAAACCCTGGATAGCAAGACGGGTAACCGCGCCCTTTCCCGCTCCCAGTGGATGTACACCTGGCTGGGTCTCGCTGCCATGATGCTCGGCGTAATCGGTTACTTCGCCTACCAACCCATTCACCAGCTCATTGCTGGCAAGCAGGTGGTGAGTGGCTCGCTCACCGGCAACCAGATATGGCAGGCCGGCACCACCTGGATCCTGGACGGTATTGTCTACGTGGAAGCCGGTGCCACCCTGACCATTGAGCCCGGCACCCGTATCGAAGGCCGGCCCGGTTCCGCACTGGTGGTCACCCGCGATGCCACCCTGTTTTCCCGGGGTCAGGAAAGTGCTCCCATCGTATTTACCAGCCATCAGCCGGAGGGTACCCGCACCGCCGGAGACTGGGGGGGCGTCGTATTGCTCGGCAGCGCGCCGGTGAATCGGGCCGACGCCCAGATTGAAGGGGTTCCCCACGGGGATTCCCGAGGCGCTTTCGGCGGCCAGGACCCGGGATCCTCCTGCGGCGTCATGGAGTACAGCCGCATCGAGTTTGCCGGGTTCGAGGTGTATGCCAACAACGAACTCAACGGACTGACTCTGGGCGGCTGCGGCGACGGCACCATTGTCCGCCATGTTCAGGTTCACCGGGCTCTGGATGATGGCATCGAGGTATTCGGCGGCACTGTCGATCTGCAGCATGTGGTGATCACCGGCGCCGGCGACGATTCCCTGGACTGGGACATGGGCTGGCGAGGTCGAGTCCAGTTCCTGGCGGTTCAGCAACATGCCGATACCGGTGACAATGCCTTCGAGGGAGACAACCAGGCCGACAACCCGAATGCCACCCCCCTCTCGGCGCCGACCCTGTATAACGTGACCCTGATCAGCCCGCGCAGCCATGAAAAACATCACCGCGCCATGACGCTAAAGGCCGGCACCGGTGGCCACTTTCACAACATGATCATCGACGGCTTCTCCGGGGAAACCATCGACCTGAAAGGCACGGAAACCGTGGGCCGCATTCAGGAAGGGGAGCTGAGTTTCCAGAGCCTGATGGTCAATCGGATCGGCAGCCGCGGATTGACCTTCTTCGAGCCGGAGCGTGACGCCAATGATGACGATGGCGACTTCGATGAGCGCCGCTATTTCCAGAGCAGCGCCGTTGCCGCCGAATTCGGCACCGACCCGCTACTGACCCGGGATGCCACCAGCCCCTCACATCCGGATTTCGCCCCCACCGCTCGCTCGCCGGCCCGCAATGGTGCCAGCCCCATTCCTCAGGGCGAGTTCTGGGATGAAGCGGCGAATTACCTGGGCGCTGTCCGCCCCGGTAGCGTACAGAATTGGACCGACGGCTGGACGGCCTATCCGTTGAACTAGGAAAGCCGGAGCAAGTCACAAGTTGAACGTTTCAACGCGGAAGAGCCCGTGCAATACGACAGGCCGTGCCCGCGATTGCCGGCCATCATTGACGGTGTAGACCACACCTCCCTCCAATGATGGCCTGCAATGTTTGCGGGAACACCACCACCATTACCGGTAATCGCGGGCAGAGCCTATGCCCGATGGCAGCCCAACCAGCCCGCGTTGCAACTTTTAACTTTCAACGTGCAACTCTCCCGCCCTCCCACATTGGCGAAAAAACGTGCAATAGCCTGACAACACGCGTATACTGCCGCGTCCTCGCCGACGCTCGCTCGGCCCCGCCCCCCAATTCATAGGTAACACATGTCAGATTCCCGTTCCGGGTTCGCCGATCTCGGCCTGCCCGAGGTATTGCTCACTGCGATTGCCCGCCAGGGCTTCCAGGAGCCGTCGCCGATTCAGGCGCAAGCCATCCCGCTGTTGCTCGATGGCCATGACCTGCTGGGCCAGGCCCAGACCGGCACCGGTAAAACCGCTGCCTTTGCTCTGCCACTGCTGGCCCGGCTGGATGCCTCCCTGCGTGAACCGCAGATGCTGATCCTTGCCCCCACCCGTGAACTGGCCATTCAGGTGGCCACCGCTTGCGAAGAGTTTGCCAGTGGCATCAAAGGCCTGCAGGTACTCCCCATTTACGGTGGCGGCGAATACCGCACCCAGTTGAAAGGCCTGCGTGGCGGCGCCCAGGTGATCGTGGGCACCCCGGGCCGCGTCATGGACCATATGGAACGCGGCTCCCTGAAACTGGACAGCCTCAAGGCGCTGGTGCTGGACGAAGCCGACGAAATGTTGCGTATGGGCTTCATTGATGATGTGAAATGGGTGCTGGAACGTACTCCCGATGACTGTCAGCTGGCCCTGTTCTCCGCCACCATGCCGCCGGTCATCCGCAAGGTCGCCGACCAGCATCTCAAGAACCCCCAGCGGGTACAGATTGATAATGGTGGCGCCACCACCTCCACCCCGGTTCGCCAGCGCTTCTGGCCGGTGGCCGGGCTGAACAAGCTGGATGCCCTGTGCCGCATTCTGGAAGCGGAAGACCATGACGCAGTCATCGTCTTTGTTCGCACCAAACAGGCGACCCTGGAGTTGGCCGAACAGCTCAATCGCCGCAACCTGCGTGCGGAGGCTCTGAACGGCGACATTCCGCAGCAACAACGGGAAAAGACCGTCCAGCGTCTCAAAGACAAGCGTTTCGATCTGCTGATTGCCACGGACGTGGTGGCTCGCGGTCTCGACGTACCGCGTATCACCCATGTAGTGAACTATGACATGCCCGGCGATCCGGAAGCCTATGTGCACCGTATTGGTCGTACCGGTCGTGCGGGGCGGGAAGGCGATGCGATTCTCTTTGTCAGCCGCCGTGAACAGCACGTGCTGCGACAGATCGAGCGCACCACCCGCCAGCGCATCGAAAAGATGGATCTGCCCTCCGTGGACGAACTCAATGCCAAGCGCATGACCCGTTTCCAGGAGCAGCTCTCCACGGTACTGGAAGGCGATACCGCTGAGGAAACCCGTGCATTGATCAATCAGTTGCGCGACAGCATGGAAATCAGCGACAACGACATGGCTACTGCCATCGCCGCCATGATGTTCAAACGTGAACCCTTGATTCTCAAGGAGCCCAAGTTCGTCAAGGAGCCTCGCCAGCGCCGGGACCGTAACGACCGCCAGGCACGCCCACGGGACGGCGCCCCTCGCGGGGGCAAGCGTCGTGGCAACGATGCCAACATGCGTCGTTATCGCATTCAGGTGGGCCATGACCATGGCGTCAAACCGGGCAATATTGTGGGTGCCATCGCCAACGAAGCCAAACTGCCCAGCCGCCTGATCGGCCCGATCAAGATCCACCAGGATCACAGCACGGTGGAACTGCCGGAGGATCTGTCTCCGAAGCAGCTGCACACCATTCGCACAGCGCGAGTCTGTCAGCGATCCCTGGGACTGGAAGCGGTATGAGTTAAAAGTGGAACGTTGAAAGTTCCAACACGGGCAAGCTCTGTATAACCTGCCTGTCTCTGCCCGCGCTTCAGGCCTTGAAGCCGGGCAGAATTATTTCTGCAGATTCAAAACCATCCCGCGTTGCAACTTGAAACTTTCAACTTGCTCCTTATCAAGAACCGGAAATCCGGAACCCGACCTTCAGACAGACCTGATAGTGGCCCACCTTGCCATCCACAATATGGCCGCGGGTCTCCACCACTTCAAACCAGTCCATCATCTTCAGGCTTTCGCTGGCAGTCGCCAGGGCATTATCGATGGCATCCTCGATACTGGTTTTCGACGATCCCACCAACTCGACTTTTTTGTAGACATGATGATCGGACATGACGCTCTCCTTTTCTGTCCTTGGTCACCCCATCTGTGACACCCCACGGCAAGGATTACAAGGTCGAGCACACTGACAGTGGTTAAATATTCATCAATTAATCATTGAAAGCCGGGGCCACTTGCCCCAAAAAGGGCAGGTAAGCATGCAAAAGGGAGGAAAAGCGATGGATATGCACAAAATGACCCCCTGGAACTGGCTGCAGCAAGAAAGCAGTCGTGAACGGCCCCTGCCCCAACGACAACCCCGTCACCCCCTGCTTCGCTGGGAACGGGAATTTGATAACTGGTTCGAGCAGATGCTCGGTGATATGGCCTGGACAACCCCGGCACCGCACGCCGAGCCCAGCATCCCGTTCCGACCTAACCTGGATATTCTGGAGCGTGAGGATCACTATCTGATCACCGCCGAGCTCCCTGGTGTGGACAAACAGGATCTTCACATTACGCTTCACCATGACACCCTGACCGTCACGGGCGAGAAGCGGGAAATGCAGAGCACCGAGCGCGATGGTTACCATTACAGTGAACGCCGCTTCGGCCGATTCCAGCGGATGCTCAATCTGCCCGCAGACGCGGACGGAGAGGCCATGCACGCTGTCTTTCACAATGGCGTACTGTCTCTCACCATTCCCCGCCACGAGCACCACGGGCAAGGGAGCAAAACCATCGATATTCATTGACCCATACCCCTTTCACGTCCCTGTCACCGCTCAGGCGGATGACTCCCATGACAGGGGCGCTTGACTCCGCAGGCGCCTGTCGCCGCCATCCGGACCACTGCGCCAGGGGACAGGGAGGAGAGTGCTGAATGGCCACATGCTTTCCCGTGCCACGACGGCTCAGAGGCCCCATTTTCACCGCGTTATGGTTGGGTCTGATGTCTTACCCCGCGGCACGGGCCGATAACGACACGGTGTTGCGTTTTGATACCCCGGTGCAGGTCGACAACGGGGCCGACTTTGATCGTGACAGCCCTCTTGAGCCTTCCGCCAGCAGCTTTGTGGCACTGAGTGCCAATACCTTGAGCAGCGATAATGGCGAACGCTGGGCTCTGGTGACACTGGAAAACCGTGATGGCGGCAAACGCCTGCTTCGGGATGAGTATCTGGTCGCGGAGTTTGCCAATGGTGACCGACGCTATGCCAGCAGTCTGGAAGGCGCCTTCCGTGCTGGCGAAAAACAACGCAAGATGGTCTTCTTTGGCTACCACCGCTTTCCCATCCTGCGCATTCTGACTGGTCGCTGAAGCTAACGTCATTTCTCCGCAATCAGCAGTTCACCAAGCGGCTGCCGCTCGGGGCGGAACTGGTTCACCCGACTGTCAGCCTCGTAGCCCAGCGATAGGCCACACAACAGCTTGTAGTTTTCCGGTAGCTGAAAATACTGCTCCAGCGGCGAGCGCCACAACCCCAGCGCCCCCTGGGCACAGGTCCCCAGACCGGCATCGGTGGCTGCCAGCATCAGGTTCTGCAGAAAAATCCCTGCATCCAGCGCGCTGTAGATCCCCAACCCTTCATGAATGAAAACAAAGAGAGCGACCGGTGCATTAAAGAAACGGAAGTTGTCCCGCATTTGTGCATGACGAGCCTGTTTGTCACCACGTTCAATACCCAGCAACTCATAAAGGCCATGGCCGGTGGCCACCCGACGAGGCTGAAGATCCGCCGGATAATCCACCACGGGCCGGTAATCCCCATCCGGAATACCGTCCCGACGCAGCCAGGCCAGCACCTTTTTCGCCATCGGGGCCTTCTGCAGGGCCATCAGTTTGTCGAATCGGGGCGGCAACTCCGCGCGCAGGCTCTCCAGCACCGCCCCCCGGGCAATAGCGATTTGGTAGGGCTGGGTATTGGACCAGCTCGGTGCCGTGGTGGCAGCCTCCAGTAATGCCTGCAATTGTTCCTGACTGACCGGTTGATCGGTAAAGTCCCTCACACTATGGCGTGCACGAATGACATCACGAAACTCCATGCCCCTCTCTCCCGTTGTAAGCTGGCCTTATCATTGCAGATGCCTACAATGACGCGCCATGACCAAGACCACCGAATCCCTGCAACGCGGCGCCAATTTCTCCCGTTGCCGTCAGTACCGCTACGCCCTGTGGCGCCACTGGGGGCCAGAGGATGACTTTATGCTCTTGATTGGCCTGAACCCGTCCACCGCCGATCACCGCCAGGATGATCCGACCATCCGGCGCTGCATGGGTTTTGCCCGCGACTGGGGCTATTCAGGCCTGTGTGTAGCGAACCTGTTTGCCTATCGTGCCACCTACCCCAGCGATCTGTTTGCCGCGGACGACCCGGTGGGACCGAAAAATGACGCCTGGCTTCGCAAGCTCGCCCGGCAAGCGGATCTGGTGGTGGCGGCCTGGGGTAATCATGGCCGCTTCATGGACCGGGCCAGCCAGATTCGCACTCAACTGCCCCCCATGCACTGTATTCGCCTCAACGGCTCCGGGGAGCCTGCCCACCCCCTTTACCTGCCAAAACATCTGGTCGCACAACCCTGGGGATAGTGTTGTCCTCACCTTCACTTCAGCGGCAAGATAATAGGGTGATGTTCAACGCCATGGATGACACCCTTGGGCTCTCAAATTGACAACAATATTCGTCGCGCCCGTGCGCTCGCCTACGCCGGCCTGATTCCTTTCTACGGCCTGACCCTGCTCGCCTGGCTGGATGCCTTCCGCGAATGGGCTCTGGAAGGAGTGGCGGCCTACGCGGCCATCATTATCGCCTTCCTGGGGGCCGTCCATTGGGGCCGGGCCCTTTATCAGTTCGAAAACAGTAACCAGCTCCCCACCCTGATGTTCGGCATCATGCCAGCCATCCTGGGCTGGTTTGCCCTGCTATTACCCATGGAATTCGCGCTCCCCATGCTCGCTGCCGGGCTGGTCTTCGTCTGGGGGACCGAACAGATGGTGTTCACCGACGCTCTTCCCCACTGGTATCGGCACTTGCGTCACCAGCTCACGGCTGCTGCCGTCATCGCTGTATTGATCGCCTGGGCGGCAACCATGGTGCCCATGTTCTGATCCAACGGCTCGACCCGTCCCCGTTGTCCACAGGGCGGGCATCATTTCAAAGGTTGAATTCGCCCATCACAGAGATAGCGACCTGCCGCTGTGATGGCTAGACTGACTCCTGTTCACAGGGAGTAAGGAGTGATGATGTTTCTGCAGCGATATCTGCCTGGCCTGGCAACGTTTTTTGTGTGTTTTCTGCTTTCTCCCGCTCGGGCCGCTGACCCGACACTTAGCTACCAGAGCGACATCCAGCCCATCTTCGACAGTAAGTGTCTGGCCTGCCACGGGTGCTATGATGCCCCCTGCCAGCTGAAACTGGAGGCACCGGAAGGGCTGGATCGGGGTGCCAGCAAGGATAAGGTGTATAACGGCGCGCGGACCGAATCCGTTCCCCCTACCCGGCTTTTTCTGGATGCCGGGACCACCTCCCAGTGGCGCGAGAAAGATTTCTTTTCTGTTATCGACAGCACCAGTGGCATGCAGTCCTCTTTGCTTTATCGCATGCTCGCGTTGGGCAAAGAACACCGTTTTGCCG